>CALVRU010000006.1 GCA_944358775.1 uncultured Bacilli bacterium
AACAACACCGATTAATTATCGATGTTGTCATAGTTAAGAACTTTTTATTTCGTGTATAAATTTATCAAGTCAGTTCTCTTCCTTCTTTTTTTATTGAGCTGTATAACCCCCATCGACAGGCAAAGTAACTCCAGTGATAAAAGATGCTTCTTCACTCAATAAAAAGCACACGACTCGAGCAATTTCTTCTGGTTGCCCAAGTCTTCCAATCGGATGAGCATTCTCCAATACGACACGCATCTCACTCGTCAAGCCATTTAAAATAGGTGTTTCAACATATCCCGGGGCAATCGCATTCACGCGAATTCCCTCTTTCGCATAACGAATTGCCATCGACCGAGTCATCGCAATAACACCACCTTTCGTTGCACAATAAGTGACCGATTGTGGATTACCCACTAGTCCCAAAATAGATGTCATGTTGACAATCGCACCTTTCTTCTTTTGAGATAACATCACTTCTAGAGCATACTTATCCACTAAAAATTCTCCTTTTAAATTAATGCCCATTACGCGATCCCATTCTTCACTCGTTTCTTCTGTTGCCGCTGCACTACTACTGACACCAGCATTACTAAAAACAAAATCAATTGTTCCAAAATGCTTAACGGTCTGGTCGATCAAGGCCTTTACCTCATTCTCCTTAGATACATCGACCCGAATTCCCAAAACATTTGGATGTTTCAAAGATACCAAAACATCTCGCAATTTATCCGTATAATCAGCAACCATTACTTTAGCACCCTCGGCTAATAACTGTTTCACCGTAGCAAGTCCAATTCCACTTGCTCCACCGGTAACAATTGCCACTTTACCATCAAATCTCATATTTACCTCCTATTATTTTCATTATACTGCAAAATACAGACAAACACATAAAATACCATCCAAAAACAAAAATTTGACAGTCAAAAATCAATTTTCTGATATAATAAGAAAAGAAAGGAACAAAGATATGAAAATACAAAATTTAACATTAACATTCGGAACTCAAACCATCTTTGACGACATCAATATCTTACTTCCCGAAACCGAAAAAGTAGGCATTACAGGTGCCAACGGTGCTGGTAAAACAACATTTTTTCGGATTCTTCTAAAACAAGTGGAACCGGATCACGGAACCGTCACTCTCCAAAACACAAGAAGAATCTCTTGGCTTCCCCAAATCATCACCGACGAAATACCAAACACAGATATGAGTGTGTTTGACTTCTTACTAAGTGGCCGCCCCATTCACCAAATCGAAGAAAAAATTAAAAATCTATACCTAGAAATAAGTACTTTGGATAATGAAAAAGAAATCGATCAAAAATTAAAAAAAGTCGGTCTGTTACAAGAAGAATTAAATTATTGGGACGTCTACGAAGCAGAAAGTATTTTACTAAAATTAATCGATGGTATGCATATCGAAGATTCGCTTTTGGATCAGCCCTTAAAGACACTATCCGGCGGGCAAAAATCAAAAGTAGCCTTTGCCAGACTATTATATTCCAAACCAGAACTAATTCTATTAGATGAACCGACGAACCATCTTGATCACACTACCAAAGATTTTATCATTCAATATTTAAAAAACTATCAAGGCGGCATTTTTGTAATTTCACATGATATCGATTTTCTAAATAAAGTAACGACAAACACTTTGTATTTAGATAAACAAACGCATAAAATGGAACTATTTAAAGGAAACTACGAACAGTTTCAAAGAATCAAAAAAGAACGAGAAAAAACACTACTACGAGAAAAAGAAAAGCAAGATACAGAACGCAAAAAATTAGAAGAAATCATCGCTCGTTATATTCGTGGCAATGAAAAAAAAGCTCGTATTGCCAAAGATCGTCAAAAGAAACTGGCCCGATTAGAAGAAAATAAAATAGTGCTCGAAGAAAAAGGAAAAGAAATTCACATTAATTTAACCGCCAATCAAGAAAGCACTAGATTTCCCATTCGTTTAGAAAACGTATCCTTTCGCTATGACAAAACAGCCAAACGGGATATCATTCATAAACTGACTTTGGAAATTCCAAGAGGCGAAAAATTCTTAATCATTGGCGAAAATGGAGTTGGTAAATCGACCCTATTAAAACTGATTATGGGCTCTTTGCAACCGGATTCCGGAAAAATTATTCTAGGACCTAAAACAGATCTCGGATACTACGCTCAAGAACATGAATTACTAGATGAAGATAAAACGGTTTTAGAAAATATCGCAAATTATCATTTGACAAGTAAACAAGATCGCGAAATTTTAGGAAATTTTCTTTTTCAAAAAGATGATCTCGACAAAAAAGTATCCATTTTATCCCCTGGTGAGCGAGCTCGCTTGTCTCTAGCAAAACTAACACTAGAAAAAGCAAATGTACTTATCTTGGATGAACCGACAAACCACTTAGATCCAACTTCACAACAACTGATCGCCAAAGCATTTCACAATTTTGAAGGAACGATGATCATCGTATCTCATAATCCAGAATTTGTAGATACCCTTGGAATCAATCGCACCCTTTTATTACCAGATGGCAAATTAGGATATTATGATCACGATCAAGTCGCCAAACTAAAAAGAAAAAACGAAAGCAAAAAATAAAAATACGATACCATCCGAATCGTATTTTTTGTATTCGAAAAGTTCATACTACTTCTAGGTGATAACATGAATATAACACACGAAATAAAAAAAATCGAAAACGAAGAAATACTAATTCTAAAAATTCAATATAACGAAGAATTTGCGCTGGACTTCTTCTCCCGCAAAAAATTAAGAAACTTATATCAACAAATTACCTCTTATTTAAAAAATGCTGCAGTAAATTTTCATGGCCAAAAAGTTCTACTTGTCATCAATGGTATTTTAGTAAGCACATTATTATTCACCCCCGTTTTACCGACCGCTTCTACAACCAAACCAAGTGAACCAATTCAATACGTACAAAAGCTTGAGCTTTCCATGCCTGAAATCACGGAACAAGAAGAAATGACAAACGAAGAAAATAGTATGGAAGAAGAAGAAATCGTTCAAGTGGAAAACGAAAGCGAAAACGCTCCGCATAACAATAATAGTAATAGTAACAAAAATAACTACAGCAATAGCAATAACAACAGTAATAATAATTCCACCACAAAACCGACACCCCCTACTACACCACCATCAAGCAATGTTACAAATCCAGTAAAACCACCGTCAAATAATTCGAACAACAATGATTCCAACATCAACACACAAGAAACAATTATTTCCTTACGTCGATCAAGCGGAATCGTCCAAATCGCTTTAGAAGACTATATCATTGGAGTAGTTGGAGCCGAAATGCCAGCATCTTTCCAAATAGAAGCACTTAAAAGTCAAGCGGTCGCAGCTCGAACTTACACCTTAAAAAAAATAAATGCCGGTGTTACTTTAAGCGATACCGATTCTCATCAACGATACAAGGATAACAATGAATTAAAACAAGTGTGGGGAAAAGATTTTGATACCTATTACAATAAAATCAAATCTGCTGTACAAGCAACCAAAGGACAGGTTATCACTTATCAAGGAAACTACATTGATGCAGTTTATCACTCGACCAGCAACGGTAAAACAGAAGACGCAAAAGCAGTATGGGGAAATAGCGTCCCTTATCTAGTCAGTGTCGATAGCCCCTGGGACAAAGATGCCTCTTCCTATCTTAGAACAGTCTCTATTAGTGAAGCCACCATCTTATCCACATTCGGTGTCATTGGCAATATCGAAGTCATCTCCTACACGAACAGTAATCGAATCGCATCACTCAAAATAGGAGAAAAAACGATATCCGGTGTACAATTTCGAAATAGTCTAGGACTACGCTCTACCGATTTCGATATCAGTTATGAAAACGGAAGTTATATCATTACAACCCGCGGCTATGGTCACGGTGTCGGCATGAGTCAATATGGGGCAAATGGCATGGCAAAGGAAGGATATAGTTATCGTCAAATACTTTCCCATTATTACCAAGGGACCACATTAACGACAAAATAAAAATACAGATGATTCTCTGTATTTTTATTTGATTACGAATGAAACACATGAACTATTTTCCGATATATTCGCTTTGCAAGTGGCAAAAGAACAGTAATCGGATAATACCAAAATTTTCGAATAACATAATCGTATTCTCCTGCATACTCTAAAATAATCGAATTAAAACGAGACTTAAAAGTCGTCAAGTGATCATCCAAGGTTCCTTCCACTCCACCGAGATTACAGTAATCACAATTTTTTTCAATCGATACGCGACAAATTTCATAAACAAGTCCAATCGACACTTGTAACTTCGGAAATAGTAAATGATTTGCGGCATATAAATATTCACTCATCCTGCCAGATTGACAACTTGGAAAAATAACCAACGCTGTCGACAAAGTCATCGTCTTCCGTCCTTCATCCATTAATTGTTCAACCGTTCGCAAATCTTCTTCACTACCGTTCGTTTCGATTAAAAATTGACGATATTTTTCAAGATCCAATTTTCCAAAAAAGATGGCAGCATCATAATTTTCCAAAATCCGCGCAAAATAATCGCGATTACGAAGACGAATATTTTGCCTTTCCTCGGTAATATGAACTAATTCCATAAATTGATCTAAATCCTCTACTCGATTCGTATATTCATAAAAAACCCCACGTTTGTTATGATAATCTCCAAGATAACTACGAATTCGTTTTTTAAAACTAGACCGGACTTGATCGATATTCTTCCTTTCCCCATCCGCTTGGATCAAAGGGATCACCATTTGAAAACGAGGTTGCATATAGTCCACAATTTTCTTTTTATATCCCTGATGACGATACCCTAATTCCAAAAGCAATTGATGTTTCTTGTCAAAAGAAACTGAATACGTATGAGGAATTGCTTCATCCTTGTGATCCAATACCAAACTACTCGTTTCCGCCACACAGAAATTTGGATCGATTTTAATCGCATATGCATGCCGTTGCTTCGCAAAATCCTTTAATCCTAAAGTAAATTGCTGTAACAATTCCTGATCTAAATAATCGATCACATAACCACGTGGTACATAAAATAAACACAAGCCAAGCGGTAATTTTTTAACAAGCACCAAACAAACGGCCAATAACTTATTTTTACTATAAAGACCACACCGAACACTTTCCCAATTATTCTTCACATTTGCCCACGCCGCTTCTTGTAAAAACGAAACATATTGCGATTGTTCGACAAAAGCATCATATTCCTTTTTTGGAATATCCGTCCGAAAACGATATTTCATATCATCACCCACTATTCACTATCTAAAATTAATATTACCACAAAACAACTTCTTTTACACGAAAAAAGAAAACTTACTTAACCTTCGTATAAACGATTGGTTGGGTTTGTTTTCTTTTTGTTACTCGTTCCGAAAAAGAATATACAAAGTTCTCCTTCTGTAAATAAAAATCACGAACATCATCCGCACATACGATCCGCGCAATAAATTCTTGTGAAGAAGTTCCTTGAACAAACACTTGAAAAGGATTTTCCTCATCCTGATTTTCCACTTGGAAATACCACGTTGCATCTTTAAACTTTTCTTTCGGCCAAACAATATCAGATTGTATCAAAAAATGCTCAGAATCAACCTTATGTTCGATCGCAAGTTGATGAATAAAACGAAACAAATACGTTAAAAACATCGATGGTGCCCCCAAAAAACGTGGATCAACATCTTCGTTATGAACAACTTTCAACGCTCCTTCATAACGACAAATTCGATTTAATTGGAAGCGCGCCAAACAGGCCTCTTGATCATTACCCATCAATAATAGAGAAACACAATGTTCCAATGTCTTTGAGTTCATAAACTCATTCCCTCTTTTTCAAAATCAAAAACAAAAGTATTCTATCATGAAACAGAATAGTCTGCAACCAAATAACTATCGTAAAAAGGGAAAACGTTTGAGGATCGGATTTAACCTCTGTTCCCCAAAAATCATCTGAGCTGTTTTCGTTTTAAAAGTAATAAAGAAATAAATTCCGGCACCGATTGTAGCATATAACATAACAACCAATACACACATAAGACGACTCGTCAAAGTAAGTGGTACTACAAACTTCAAAAGTGCCAAAACAATCGTCATAACTAAGACAGCCGCAACACAATTCATTCCTCTTCGTACAGTGTCCTCATAGTTAACATGATATTTCTTCTTCAAGAAAATAAGCCCCATAATACTAGCCAACAAAAATCCTAAAATCGTAGCAGTGATCGCTCCATAATAACCCGGCAAGGCCATCTTACTAAATCCATAAATCAATGGTACATTAAATAAAACTTTAACGAGCAATCCAGAAATTAAACAAGTAAACATCATTTTGTACTCTTTCAACACTTGCAAAATCGTATTGGTCGCAGTGAAAAAAGTAGTCGCCATAGCAACAAAAACATAATACTGATAACTAACTGTACCATAAGCACTACTCGCTTCGGCACCATAAAAAATCGTCCAGATTGGTCCTGCCAACAATGAAAGTCCGATCGTCATCGGCAGCACAAAATAAAATAGCATCTGCAACGTCTGATTGATTTTCCAGCGCACATCGGTCATATCTTTATGAACAAAAGAAGCCGTTAAATTAGGAATCAAACTAACCATAAAACCAGTGGTAATAGCGATCACAATCATATTTAACTTTAACCCCCAAGTAGAAATGACACTCATGATACTTTCCGCAAAAGAAGCATCGTATCCAAGACCATTACTCATCGTTTTGACAAGTGTAAACGTATCGACTAGTTGAAATAACGAACGAGTGACATCGATTAGAATAACGGGCGCCGCATACGCGAGTATCTTCCACAACAATTGCCGATCAGAAACTTTCGGTTCCGTTATCGCAGACGATTGCTTCTTTAACTCTTTTCGATGTCGAGCTACCACTTCTAAAAGATAAAAATAACCGACCAATGCACCTGCCGTAGCTGCAAAAACAGCAATTCCAACACCTGTTTTTAAAGATTGATGAAATACCTTCAACGACAAGAAACTACCGACAATAATGATAACAACTCGCACCAATTGCTCCAACACTTGTGAAATCGAAGTCGGTGTAATATATTTATGCCCCTGTAAATAGCCACGATATACACTCATAATAGGAACAATCAAAATAGCAAAGGAAATCATCCGAATCACAAAAGCAACATCACTAGGACTATTACCACCTTCAACTCCACCTAAAATAATTTCTGCAAAAACCGGGGCTAAGAAAAACAATAAAAGAAAACAAATAACCCCAAGAATAGTCAAAGCTCTTTTTCCAATTCGAAAAGCTCGTTCCTTCGTTTTATAATAACCAAGTGTTTGATATTCACTAATCACTTTACTAATAGCAAGTGGAATACCAGCTTGGCTAATCCCTAAAAACAACGAATAAATATTATAAGCATATCCATAAAGAGCCCCACCCTGACTACCGATAATCGCATAAAAAGGAATGACATAAATAATTCCTAATATCTTACTAAGTACGACACCCAACGTCGCGATAAATGCACCCTGAACAAATGAATTTTTACGCATCTTTTTCATCCAATCACTTCTCTTACCTATCTTCTGTTTTTATTATATCATAAAATAAAAATTACATGTAAAATAGATAAACAACGAACCAATAATAAAAAATCACCTTTTCTCAATCTAAAGTACATTCACTTTTATCCCCTACTCAAACGGAAAGCTAGCATTATTAAAATCTGCTTATTCACTACACATCCTTGTAAATGCTCTTATTTTCATCGACGAACACTTTTTTCTACGCTTAACAAATTCATAGAAAATCACTTGTTCTATCAAGATTTTAACCTAAAAAAACTTCCTTCATTGGAAGTTTTTCCATTTTTCGATTTGTTTAGAATTATCAAAAACAATCACTTTTTCTTAGGTTTTTCAACGGCACTTTTCTTCTTCCGATAAAGGACCATTGCCGAGAAACAATAAATTTGTTCTTCACTGAACATCGAACAACTTACGCCAAACTTAATATCGACAATCTCGATATCTTCCGTCTCCTCTATGAATTCATTAATTGCCGATTCGAGATCCTTCTCATGTGCCTCATCAAATAATTTTACTTTCATTTTATTCACCCAAATAAACAATAACAAATGAAGAAGGTATTTCTTGTCGAATTACCCAAGTGCTACAAAAAATAGTGCTGCACAAATTTCTCTTGGAAAATAATAAAATACCGAAACGAAGAAAGAACGATTCATAGAATTTTTACGTAAGCGTCGATATAAAAAGCAGACAATCGCCTTCCGGCCTTGATATTTTAAAATCTCAAAGACTTGCCCCAACCACTGAATTTTATCGTAGATGGCACCGCGCGTATCTCCTGTTTCAAAGGTATAATCCTTCTTTAATTGTGATAATACTTCTTCGATTTGATAAATCTGAAAATACGAATACCGGTACAACTCCATTACATTTTCTAAGCCACGTATCCATAATTGTTCCAAAGATAACGATTGCTCTTCTTCCAATAAGAAACGAAGTACATCTTGATGATAGATCTTCATAAAACGGTTGCATACTTTTTGAAAGCGAACGATTGCCTTCTGAAACTTCGAATAGGAAAATTTCAGGAAAGTATAACGGTAACCGTCGAATTTTCCATAAGACTTCATCGCATCAAAGTATCCTAATTGCATATGATTACGAATATCTTCTGAATTGAAATTCAGAAAACTACCGAGATCGAGCGTTGGTTTAATATAATGTACCCTTGGATCGCGATAAAAAGATGGATGCGTCGGTTCCTTATGGGAAAGATCAATTGCAATCACTTCCGTCGCCCCTAACCGAAAGGCAAACGAAATCGGCAAGTTATCGACATAACCACCATCGATATAATCTTTTCTATCGATCGAACAAACCGGAAAAGCTGGAAAAGGAGATGCTGATGCTAAAATATAATCGAGAACATTTTCCTTACGAATCTGATCCATCGTCACATAATAGGGATCTAAAAAGGGAAAAGAAACCGTAACTACCCCAAAGTGATTTCCCGCTTGTTTCAATTGTTCAACATTCAATTGATCTTTTAAGAGCTTGCGAAACGGAGCAATATCTAATCCTCCCGCTTTCAGATAACTTTTCAAAAAAGGAAGTAACTTTTCGCGATTTTGAAACAATTCTTCCAATTGAAAGCCATCAATTTTACCACGAATAACATCATGAAAATCGAGCTCTTGCCATAAGGATACCGCTCGCTTATAATCTCCCATCACCATCAAAGCACCATTGATAGCGCCAATACTAGTACCTGTTACAATATCATAAGAGATACCAAGTTCTAACAGGGCTTTCCATACACCTATTTCATAAGAACCTTTCGTTCCGCCACCACCTAAAACAATTGCCCGCATAATATCACCTAACATAATATATGATTGCTCGAACCGAAAGCGTAGCGCAAACACACAAAAAAGAGAGTTTCCTCTCTTAATAAATATATTGATAATTTCTTGTTATTACGTTCTGATCGACCGTAGTGTACGATAACATAACCCGAAATTCAGCATGAAACAAAGACATATCACCTGGGTTTGGCAAATATCCCATTAAAATAATCCCCTTCGTCGTCATATGTTCTGGATCTAACGTAACTTTCTCATCCAAAATCCCAAGCGATGGAAAAATATCATCTGTTACTTGATCATGAATTACCAACAATTGAATATCCTGCATCAAAACATTTGGCTCATCTAAAATAAGTTGATATTGTAATTCTCTATCCGTAAAAGGAACAACCGACAATTCCAATTGAAAATCCTTTTCCGTATCAAACGTTGAAACACTTTGCAACTCTTCGACGGCTTGATAATATTCTTTATTTTGCTGATTTTCACATCCGGTCAATAACAAAAGACTACCAAAACAACAGAATAAAAGCAAATACTTTTTCATTAACGAACCACAATATTGACGATTCTACCTTTGATCACAATCGTTTTAACAATCTCTTTGCCTTCGATATAACGTTTTACATTCTCTTCTTGAAGTGCTTTTTCTTTGATCACATCTTCTTCGTCGTCCACTGAAATCGTAATCGTCGCTCTCACTTTTCCATTTACTTGAACCGCAATCGTCTTCTCACGTTCTACTAATTTATCTTCTTCATAACTAGGCCAAGCCGATTTCCAAAGCGCTTCACCTAAGCCATACATCTCATTTAACTCTTCTGTCACATGTGGACAAATCGGGTTGAAAAGTAATAGATACGTCCGAAAATCTTGTTTCGTAATACTGCCGATTTCTTCCATTTTATTGAGTAAAATCATCAAACTAGAAACCGCTGTATTAAACTTCATATGATCGATATCTTCGGTTACTTTTTTGATCGTCTTATGAAGAAGTTGTTCTAATTCTTTTGTGTATCCTTCTTCTTGATTGATCATTTCACCCGCGCGATATACCCGATTGATAAAACGATAAATACCATTTAATCCTTGTTCGTTCCAAGCAGCTTCTTTCTCATAATCACCCATGAACATTTCGTAGCAACGTAATGCATCGGCTCCATACATGTTGACCATATCATCCGGATTAATGACATTTCCTTTCGATTTACTCATCTTCTCGCCGCCTTCGCCCAAAATCATACCATGAGCAACTCGTACTCGGAATGGTTCTTTGTTCGGAACAAGACCGATATTATATAAAAACTGATTCCAGAACCGCGCATATAACAAATGTCTCGTCGCATGCTCCATACCACCATTGTAATAGTCGACTTGACCCCAGTATTTTAAAGCATCCATACTTGCCATTTCTTTTTCGTTATGAGGATCCATATAGCGTAAAAAGTACCAACTAGACCCTGCCCAGTTTGGCATCGTATCTGTCTCTCTTTTCGCTTTTCCACCACAATGTGGACAAGTTGTATTGACAAAAGAATCGATCTTAGCAAGTGGACTTTCCCCATTATCAGTCGGCTCATACTCGGTTACATCAGGAAGTAAAACTGGTAGATCTTCTTCTGGTACCGCAACCCAACCACATTTTTCACAATAGACAAGTGGAATTGGTTCTCCCCAGAAACGTTGTCTCGTAAAAATCCAATCTTGAAGACGATAATTTACTTTTTTACGACCAAGACCTTCTTTTTCCAAGTAGTCGATCATTTTTAAAATACTGTCTTGTTTATTCGTCATTCCATCTAAAATTGGTGAATTAATCATCTTGCCATCGCCGGTATACGCTTCTTTCGAGGTATCGCCACCTTCGATAACCGGAATGATATCAAGATCAAACTTCTTAGCAAAATCATAATCTCTTTGATCATGTGCTGGCACTGCCATAATTGCCCCAGTTCCATATCCCATCATGACATAATCCGAAATAAAAATCGGCACATTTTGATTCGTAAGTGGATTGATGGCTGTCAATCCTTGAATGCGAACTCCTGTTTTATCTTTGACAAGCTGTGTCCGTTCAAACTCGGTCTTCTCCTTCGCTTTTTCTTGATACTCCCGAACTTCATCAAGATTCGAAATACGATCTTTATACTCTTCCAAAATTGGATGTTCTGGGGCTACGACCATAAAAGTGACACCATACAAAGTATCGGGACGCGTCGTAAAGACCGTTAATTTTTGATCGACTTCGGCAATCTTAAAATCGACTTCAGCCCCGGTACTCTTCCCAATCCAGTTAATCTGTGCAGTCTTAATTCGTTCCTCGAAATCCGTATCGTTCAAACCATCCAATAACTGTTCAGCATAATCACTCATTCGAAGAACCCATTGCGATTTCTCCTTTTGTACTACCTTCGAACCACAACGTTCACAAACACCGCCCGAAGCATCTTCGTTGGATAAAACCGATTTACAAGTAGGACACCAATTCACATTTTTCTTCGCTTTATAAGCCATCCCATGTTTAAAAAATTGCAAGAATTGCCACTGTGTCCACTTGTAATACTCCGGATCCGTCGTCGAGAATTCTCGGCTCCAATCAAATGAAATACCAAGTTCTTGAATCTGATGCTTAAATGTTTTAATATTCTCTTTCACAGCTTCCTTTGGATGAATATGATTTTTTATCGCATACTGTTCTGCCGGAGCTCCAAAAGCATCCCACCCCATTGGGAACAAAACGTTATATCCCATCATCCGCTTTTTTCTAGCCATCGCATCAAGAGCCGTATAACTACGAACATGTCCGACATGCAAACCTGCCCCCGACGGATAAGGAAACTCTACTAAATAATAGTACTTTGGTTTCTCACTTCCCGTAATCGCTTCAAAACTATGCTCTTTTTCCCAAATTTCTTGCCACTTCTTCTCTATCTTTTTAAATTGATACATCTTTAACCATTCCCTTCTTTTTATAATACTTTCCTACTAACTCGTAAGAAATTAAAATCAAAATCAACAAAATCACAAACCCAAACAATAGTTGCCACACAAAACCATCGAGAAAACTAATTACTGTAACCGTAATCGCCATATCGAAAGAACCGATCACCGCAATGAGATACAACAGTTTGCGATACGATATTTTTTCCATATCCAAATGATATCGTAACAACAAAAAATGAATCTCCACCGGAATTTTCGCTTCATCGATCGGCTTCTTACTTTTTCTTTTTCCTTCTTTGACATCGAGTTTCACTAGTTCCTTACGAATCGTAAACAAATAATAAATCATATAAATGAAGACAAATGTCAGTATAAACAATCCTACATAATACATAAACTCCTCCAATAAAAAACGTCCTTATGAAAAACATAAGGACGAATCTCTCCGTGGTACCACCTTAATTCGCAAGAAAACCTCTTGCGCACTTAATAACGATAACGTCGTCAAACGCGATATCTATAAGAAGAACAAGTTCAGTAGTTTTTCTTCTTAGTTTCCACCAACCACTAAGTCTCTCGTAAGAAAAAGTTACTTACTACTTTCTTCGATACCGAAAAAAGATATTATTAGTATATTAGATTTCTCCAATATATTCAAGTAGTTTTAAGAATAATCGAACATATTCTTTACTTAATCCCTGTTTTTTCAATTTCCGAATCTCAATTCTCTTTTTCTTAATTGCCAAATTGGAAAACATAATTTCAGAGATCTTCTCTTTTAAATAAGTATCAATTTGCAAGTCGAGTAAAATACTATCGATATCATCGTTGATTAAGCGAACTGCATCAATCTCGATATCTTTTCCTTTACAATTGATCGTAAGCTGACCAACCGATGGCACATGTTTCACTTCAACTACGAAATCATTCTCTTCGACATAAGAAGTCGTCTCTACTTGTGAGTTATTAAAGTAAGCAATTACTTCATCGGCTTGTTTTGTATTACGGAAACGGAAACGATAATCCCGATCATCTGGAACAAGACCACTCTTTCCCTCTAGTGAACGAATAATCACCGTATAATTACTTGGTAAATAGTTATAGTCAATCTGTGTCTTCAAGAAATAACCATCTTTGTATAAAGTAGTAACGCCATCATCTTCATATAAATTATACGTGTTATTTTGCCCCGGGAAAATATGAATTTCGAACTCATTCGGATTACTAATATTATTTTGATTACTCTCTTTCGAAAGTGGAATAATCGATCCCGCTTTTACAAATACAGGATAATCCTCATCACGGAAGAAAGATATATATTGCTTCTTACCAGGGAATTTTTTACCGGTTTTAAAATCATACCAGATTCCTTCCGGCATATAAAACTTATGAATCGTCCGGTTCATGACGGTATCTTTCTTATTTAAGATAGGAGCGACCATCATTTCCTTTCCAAAGTAATATTGATTTGCAAACACTTCATCATCATAGATCCATGGTATCTTATAATAAAGTGGCGTAATCAAAGGCGTTCCATCCAAATAGTATTGATACGCCTCCGTATACAAATATGGAATTAACTCATGGCGAAGACGAAGATAATCATCGACGACACTAAACGTCTTAATATCCCATCGCCACGGTTCTCTTTTATAATATCTTCCCCGCGCTGCATGAAAACGTAAAATCGGGCTGAATACCCCCAGCTGAACAGAGCGAATATACAATTCAGGATCTTCAATTCCCCCGTGATTTCCAGCAATATCGTGACTCCACCAAGATACGCCGATATTGGCAGCACTTTGATACAACTTCGGTAATTTTCGTAACATTTCCCAACTTGTTTCTGTCTCCCCGGAATACAAAACAGGATAACGATGTGGCGCGATTTCACCGGCACGCGCTAATAACATACCACGCTTCGCTGGAATTCTAGCCAAATCCAAAAAATGGTAATGATTCAAAATCCACAAAGGAAGAGTCTTGCCATCTTGTGGCAAATAATCATTCCAAAAGAAATCAACTCCCTTTGCTTCTAACGAATGCAAAAACAATTTCATATACACATCCATAAATCGGGGATTAAGGGGATCGAACGCAATCACATTCGGACTTTCTATATTTAAAAAAGGTAACGCTTGATCATAAAACTCTTCGATTGGATAAATCCCTTCTTGTGGATTCACTTGTAATCCGATATGAATATTATGTTCATGTAAAATTTTAATCATCCCAACAGGATCACGAATCAACTGTTCATTGAACGTAAACCCACCATTAAGCTTATGTACTTTTCCTTTTCGATCCTTTACTTCTCGTAGATGCCAATCTTTATCGAGTAAGATAACAGACAACGGAATATCACGTTTGGCAAACGTATCTACCAACTCAAGCAATGCTTCATCCGTATAATCATAATTACGACTCCACCAATTTCCAAGCGCATATCTCGGTACAAAAGAAGGTTTCCCCGTCAAAGCGAAATAATCTTTCAAACATAAATCAAAATCACTACCGTACATAAAAAGATAAATATCCATATACTTCTCTTCACGATCGATAAGTGTCCCATCTTCTTCAAACAACATATGAACCGAATCATCAAAAGAAACAAATCCATCTGGCGAATATAATCCCTTTTGCATCATCTGATTACTTTTATCACCATCGACCGACGTAAAAATTCCATGAAAATTCCGAACTTCAGGATGCCCATAATACCATAGTTTTTCCGGATTACTATTTTGCAAAATAACCTTTAAATTATTCATCGGTACTAATTTACCGGCATTGAAACTTTTTCCCTTAGAATATTCCAATTTAAAATATTTCGTCGTAATTTCCAAAAATTGATCATCTTGCCGCACCGTAAATTCTGGATGAGGAAAATCGCGGAATAAAACCAATTGACTCGGCTGATCATAGAAAATACCTTTCGGACTATACTCCATTCGAATCAAGCGTTCGGTAAGTACCGTAAACCGATAAGTATTGCCGATCACCATATTTTCCTTTTTCGCTTTTGCCCGCTCCATACTCATTTTAAATTGATCCCCTAAGTTATACATAGCATCACCCTATTATTTATTCTAGCTACATCATACCACAACCATGTCCAAAAGTAAAAAAAAATATAAGATGTTATTTTAAAAATGACGTGCAACAAAAGCGTATTAAAATAATATATAGCAAAATGAAAAAGATTAGTAGATATATTAAACAACAACAGTGTTATGTGTTAAAAAAATACTACACTATATTGACAATAACAATATAACGTCATATGATTAATATAGAAATGGAGGAATATTATGGAAACCTTAAATTTAAGTGTTCGGGTAGATGCCAATGATAAGAAAAATTTCGAACAGTTTTGTAATAATGTTGGTATGAATGTTTCTACTGCAATCAATATGTTTATTAAAGCAGTGTTAAGAGAGCAAAAATTACCATTTGAAGTACGTGCAAAAACTTTTGATAACACCGTTTATGAAAAATTACAAGAAGCAGAAATAGAAATCAGTAATACTTCTAAAAGATATTCAAAAGAAGAAATCTTAGAAAGCATGAATAACATTATAGGATAATAGTTATGTATAAAATGGAATTTTTACCCATCGCAAAAAAAGATATAGATAATATCATTTATTATATCTCTTATAATTTAAAAAATATTACCGCTTCAAAAAAATTACGAGATTTGTTCATAAGTAAATTAGATGATATTGTAGAGTTTCCTTACAGAAATTCTGTCTATCAACCAATAGGTACTTTAAAAAACGAATATAGAAGTTATAGAATGAAAAATTTCCTTATATTTTATCTTATAAATGAAGATGAAAAATTAATTACTATCGTTAGAATTTTATATCAGAAAATGGATATTAGTAACATATTAGAATAGCTTACTAAAATTTCAATACTCTAATAAAGCAAAAAAAATAGGAATTATTCCTTCCTATTTTTTTCATCATAGTAATCTTCAACCTCTTTTACTTCTAGTTTTCTCTTACGAATCACAAGCCAAATAATAACACCTGCCAAAACAAGAATAATAGCCACCGCAATCAAGAAGAAAACTGCTTTTCCTTCTTCTTTTTCAATCGTAATCTGGTAAGTTCTAACTTTCCCGCTTTCACTCGTAACCTGAATCCGAATGCGACTGCCGTCCCTTAATTTCTTGTTCCCTAAAATCTCGACAGTAGCCTTCTCATCCGATGGTATAGCAGTAATCGACAACACGTCAATTGCACCAATTTTCAAACGATAATTTAACGTATCCGATTGAAACGGAAGCGAATAACCTTGGATCTGTAAACCAGCTAACGAATTATCATCCGATAATTTTTCTGCTTCTTTTGTTACTGTAATCGTATACCGTTGCTCCGTATTATCCTCGGCAACCACGAGAATCGAAATCACATTTTGACCGACGATAAAATTCTCGTTCCCCGTAATTGTCACTTTTGCTTTACTATCCGTTGGAACAGCCGTCAAATCAAGATGTGTCACTTCATTCGAAACAGTTAAAGAATAATCATATTGATGAGTATTAAAATTTAAATTATATTCTTTCGCAGTCAATTCCTTTAAAGTAGCAACCGAAGATAAAACACGTTCTTCACGCCTTACATAAATCGCATACGTCAAACTACTCCCATCTTCCGCAGTCACTTTCACAACGACAGTATTATCTCCAACTTGCAATTGTTTACCCGTAATTTCAACGGTTGCTTTACTATCCTCGGGTACTGCTTTAATGGCCAATTCCGTCGTCTCATACGGAACTCGAATTTGATAAACGTATTGATTCTTTTGAAAGCCTAACTCAACGCCCGTAATAGACATCGATGCCAACTGATTGTTGCTACTCTTATTACTAAGACGTGTTACATGAATAATATAAGTCTTACGATCCTTTAAACTACTCTCGACCACAATCTTAATGTCATTTTGACCATACGATAACGCTACCTCTTTTTGAAAATCGATCAAAGTAGCATTCTCATCCATTGGAATCGCAGTGATCTCTATCTTGTCCACCGCTACACTGGCATTATATTCTATAATATCACTTTGAAAAGCTGGACTAAGCGTACCGGAACTGATCTCTAATGACTCTAAATCATTATTATGGTTCAAAACAACTACGACATTAGACACAAAATCATCGGCACTCTTGAGTGTATCAATATCACTTGTTACAGAATATTTTACATTTTGAAAGCGAAGTCGAAAGGAAGAAGGATTTCCTTTTTCGGGAAGTGAAACCGTAATTTTACCGATCTTTTCATCGACGACCGGAGCAGTTTGAAACACGATTTCAAAACCGGTATCATCCGCTTGTACCGTACCCTCACTCACATTTTCAAATTGAATACCAGAAAGCCCTTCTGGAAATTGGTAATCTACCTGAATCTGATGAACATCTTCCACATCTCCACGATAGATGACATCACAGGAAAGTTCCTTTCCCTCTTCTATTTCAACCGGACAGGAAACCTCTAAAAAAGGGTCTTTTGCGCGAATAGAAAAAGGAAGAAGGACAAGGAATACTCCGCAAAGAACTCCATACACCTTCTTCATCTTCTAAAAACCTCCTTGGATTAAAAACAATTGTACAATTGGAAGTTGTTGTAATTTCGTTAAAAATTCCATCTGCTCTTCTTCTGTCAACTGTTCGATATCCTTTGCTTGATCGACTGCAGTAAGATCAATTTCAGTTCCTTCCGAAACCGTCAAATTCATCACAAACGGGAAAGAAATTCCATCTACTTCAATCGTACCATCAAATGCGTTACGATATTCTTTATCGCTCACCTTTTCCATTTGTAATTCACCCGTTAAGCGAATCGTCGAAGCCCCATCGATTTCGACAGTAAGACTATCCTTGGTTTGTTTCCAATAAACACGATTTCCCTCTTGCGTATCGATTGTAATTTCCACCCCATTGTCATCCCAATCCGCCGAAGCAATCGTAACTTCGCCGGATTCCAATGTGATTTTCTTATCCTCGCCTTGATAATATTTGAAAACCGTCGTCTCCTGTTCAAGAGAAGTTAGTACAACTTGATTCATTCCTTTTACATAAAATCGAAAATAAAATGGAACATAATTCGAATCTTCTCTTAACTCTTTAAGACCATCATCAAGGTTGCTGAGTACTTCTTCTTTCGAAAGACCCATTAATTTTTCTAGCACTTCGATAGCACTTTCATCATTGCGAATCGCAGTAATGATATCTTGATAGATTTCGATCATTTTTTCCTTTGATACTTCTAAAGTATTTTCCGTTACTTTGATCTCTTGCTCATCGAGCGTAATCGTTACCTTTTCCCGTTGAAAATCTTGATCGATAATATTCTTTTTCACACTGTCGATTACTAAATGAAACAAATTATCGTATTCTTCGCGACCAATCACTTGAAATAAATCCTGCATGTCAAAATTCATATAATAGTACTCATCGAACACTTGTGCCAAGGTAAAATAGACACGATTATCTGCTAAAACAGTATCGATTGAAAAAAGCGATTCTTCATTCGATTGTAAATCAATAAAACCTTGTAGACGATTCACACTACGATTTTGCAAAAAACCAAAATCAAGTTGTAAAGAATCCATTCCCAAATTAAGACTAGCAGGAAATTCTAAACTTGCACTACCATCGACTTGAACCCGATCCGTATTTTCGATAAATTTGGTCTGTTCATTTCCCTGTGAAAAAACATCATCCACGATACGTGATAAATTGCTAAACATCAGTGATTTGGGACTACTCACATAACTGATTCCATATCCAATCGCACAAAATACCACTAACGCTACTACTAAAATGATAACAACTGGGATAATCGTTCCTTTCTTCTTTTTCGTTTTTCCAATCTTCTCACCACATTTCGGACAAACACGTTGATCCGGTTCGATATAAGAACCACAATTCTTGCAATACATAAAATACCTCCCTATTTATTTTATTCCTTATTGCTGATCGAGATACATCACGTAATATTCATCGTAAGTTAAACCACTATCATGGACTTTTGTTGCCAGATCGACTCCCAAATAACGATAATGCCACGCTTCATTATTATAGCCTGTCACATCACTTTTTCCTTCCGGATATCGTTGAATAAAACCATATAAATGTGCATTGTTCTTCATCCATTGGTATTCTTCCGTACTCGAAAAAACCGAAGTTTGACTCGTTGCAATATCGATAACAAGTCCCGTTTGATGTTCGGAAAAACCAGGACGTGCCGCAATACTATCCGCGCGTGCCTGTCCATAATTTTCTAAATAATCATTGTAAATTGCCTCTTGTTGTTCATAAGTCCGATAAGAAGAACGAATCCGTAAGGTCAAACCATCTTCCTCTGCTTTCTTCGCCATTTCGACAAAAGCATCACGTGCTTCTTCCACCATTTTCTGATCTTCATTTAAACAATACTCTTCTGGAATTGAAACCAAGTCATCCGGCACATATTCCCTCGACAATTGATTATACTTATTGGCAAGCACTATTACCGAATAATCATGGATCACTTGATAATCTGTATAAAATTCTTTATCGAGACCAATGTTGACATAGACAACCGTTTTTTCATCGGTCGTCAACTCTTCTCTTTGATAAGCTTCATATCGATCCCAATAGTTTAACTTAGCAAAGTCAAACGTAAGATACGTACTCACATCATCCACTTTTTCATGAGCCAGAAAAGCTTCTACATCATCATCACTTCCGCGAGCCAAAATCAAATTAATATCATCCACTGTATATCCAAGATCTAGTAAAGAATTTACATGTGTTACAAAACGACTCTGATCTTGATAATTGATTTTAACATAAGAATCGACATTCTCTTTTTTAAAATCGGCACTCTCAAGACAGATATTTAAAGTCTTATTCTCGCCGACATTTTTAACATAATCTTTTAAATTTTCACTTTTTATCTCACGATAAGCCTCTTTGGAATAGCCGAGCGTTAAAAATTGATGTTCTTCCCATTTTTGAAATCCAAAAAAAGCACCACCCAAAACGATCAACGCACAGACAAAAGAGATAACCAACCTTCCTTTTTTCGAAAGACGCCGTTTTTTCTTGATAACCATAATGCCTCCTCGATCATGATTCTATTCTATAGTTATAGTATATCATAATCTTTGATAAAAGCAAGAAAAGCATGCTATAATAAAAACTGGTGAAGTAATATGAAACGTGCAATTGTTTTATCTGGTGGTGGCGGGAAAGGGGCCTATCAAATCGGGGTATGGAAAGCACTCCGCAAAAAGAAAATCCATTATGATATCGTAACCGGTACATCAGTAGGGGCTTTAAATGGCGCTCTAATGACCCAAAAAGAATATCATAAAGCTGTCTTACTATGGCAAAAAATCGATTTTAGTGCCATCTTTAAAGAAGCAGATTCTCAAAAACTAATGGCCCAAAAAGATTGGTTTCACATATTCCAAACATATCTTCAGAACGTCTTAAACGGCGGTATGGAAATTAGCAATCTAGAAAAGCTCGTCCAAAAAAACGTCAATACCAAAAAAATCAAAAATTCAAAAATCGATTTTGGAATTGTTACGGTTAATTTTAGAACCTTAAAACCACTTATTTTAACCAAAAATGAAATGACCGAAGACACGATCTGCGACTACTTAATTGCCAGTGCTTCTTGTTTTCCATTCTTTCAAAAAAAAGAAGTGAAAAACGAATTCTTTATCGATGGTGGCTTCTACGATAATATGCCGATCAACTTAGCGATCGATCTCGGTGCCGAAGAAATCATTGCTGTCGATCTCAACGCCGTCGGCATGGTTCGTCCTGTCAAAAACAAAAAAATTCCTATCACTTATATCAAACCACGAAATGAAATCGGTTCTTTTCTTGTCTTCGATAAAAAACAATCACACAGAGCCATCAAACTAGGATATCTCGACACTTTAAAAGTACTTGGTTATTTCGATGGCAATCAATATACATTTCCCAAAAACAGTCTATCGAAAAATCAAAAGATCAAAGAAATAAAGATGCAGAAAATCATCGAAGAAATTTTTAATACCAAAAATGAATCTCTTTTAGAAGAATTTCTAAACAAGACCTCATTCAATCGTGTGAGCAAACAAGAAAAAGAAGTGAATCGCACTTTAGAATATTTAGCGAAACATTGTAATCTCGATGAAACAAAAGTGTATCGCCTCAAAACGATGGAAAAGAAAATTCGTCAAACAATTCGCGAAGTACCTTTAATTACAAAAGAGTCGCTTGATAAAAAGAGGCAAGAATTCAAGTTTGTACCGACTCCTCTCGAACGAATCAAATACTTCTACACTTATATCAAAGAGGCGAAAACACATCCGAAAATGAAAAAAGAATTAAGTAAATATGCTCTTGTTTTTCCAAAAGATTTTCTCGCCGCTATTTATTTAACTGCCATGGAGGCAAAAAAATGATTAACCCATTCCCTTACAGTGACAACAATAAACGTTATCATACACTCGATTACTTCTATAAACAGAAATTCCATTCCAAAGTGTTTAAAGTCAGTTTAAATGCCGGTTTTACTTGCCCTAACAAAGATGGTACCAAAGGTTACGGTGGCTGTATTTACTGTTCCAAAAGTGGCAGTGGTGAATTTGCGGGTGAAAAAGAAAAAGATTTAGTTACGCAGTTTGAAGACATAAAAAATATATTACTCAAAAAATGGCCCCACAGTAAATACATCGGCTATTTTCAAGCGAATACGAACACTTACGCACCCGTCGATATTTTAAAAGAAAAATACGAAACGATTTTGAACTTGCCAAATGTAGTCGGTCTTAATATTGCCACTCGGCCGGATGCCATCTCCAAAGAATGTTACGATTATTTAGAAAAATTAAGTCAAAAGACATACCTAACCGTCGAACTCGGCTTACAGACAATTCACGAGAAAACAGCACGTTTAATTAATCGCTGTCATGATTTAAAAACATTTGAAGAATCCGTCAAAGAACTACGTAATCGAAATATCAATGTCGTTGTTCACATCATCAATGGACTTCCTTATGAAACGAAAGAAGACATGGTCGAAACCGTCCAATACTTAAATAGTCTTGATATTCAAGGAATCAAAATTCATATGTTAAGTATCTTGAAAGATACCGCTTTAGAAAAACTATTTCAAAAAGAACATTTCAAAGTATTAACCAAAGAAGAATACATCGATATCGTCGTTACCCAATTAGAATATCTCCGACCAGAAATCGTTATCAATCGCATTACCGGTGATCCAAAAGAGAGTGATCTCATCGAACCGAATTGGCTGGTCAAAAAATTTTGTGTATTAAATGATATCGACAAGGAACTCGTCAAAAGAGAAACTTATCAAGGAAAAAAGGTAATTGCTTAAAAACAATTACCTTTTCTATTTTTTTGTTACATGAGTCAATTTCATTTTCCACTGTTTCGCCTTATGAACGACATCATAACTGATTTTATAAACTCGATACCAAAACAAAGATACCGGATAATCAAACTCGCCGATCAATTCGACTACTTGACCACCAAAACCACGTTTAAATAGATATACCCCGTACATTGGATCTTCTTTTACTAAGTTGCCGTGAATTCCATAAAAATTATAAGTTTGATAGCCATGATCGATCGCATAGCGAATCATCTCATAATGGAGTGTATAAAACGGTTGAAAATTTAAAAAGTTTTCGTACGCTCCTCCATAAAAAGATAACACTTCGCCACCGTAGAGCATATAAATGATCGCCCCTAATGGAAGGACCTCTCCATACTCATCCGCCAATTCTCTCATCTTTTCCTGTTGTTTTTGCAAACGTTGTAACTGCTCTTCCGTATCTTTTTGTCTTTGCTGATATTTATCCTCTTTCATCTTTCGTTCTTGCGTATCATGCTCTTTTTTACGGGTATCATATTCTGCCTGCAAATCTTTCTCTTCCTGTTTTAAAAGATTCAATTGTTCCTGTGGATGAATTTCAGCGATCATCAAAAGAAATTTACCCTCTTGGCAAAAAGAATCATACATATGCAAATAATATTCATAAGAACGTCCCAAAAAATCGCGCCGTTCAGAAGTATGCTTCATAATATCAGCAAATAGACGAACGTCTTCTCTTGTACCTTGCCGGACGACAACACCATTTTTCTCGTTTTTACGGATCATTTGTCGCGTCTTGGGATCCATTTCCTTCATCACTTGCTCAAGCGATTTATCTTTTAAATCTAACGTATACATCCACTGTGCTTGTAACGATTGATCGGTAATCTTTGTCCATTGCGGTAAATACCCTAACTGAATAAGACGGTTCTTAACATCCGAATGATCGATTCCCCCTTCGACTACCTGCCCATCACGATCACGTTGCTTATGAATAAGATATGGATCGATCTTAAAGAAAATCCCATCGTGTTGTTTGACATAATCACGGATTAAAAGAGTAAACTCTCGCAACAAATCCGCATCATCATAATCAATTAGAAACCCTCGTGGTGCATAAAACATTCTTTTTTTTACGGGTGTCATCTTCGATAACATCATACAGCCAGCCAGAATCTTCTTATCTTTTTTCACTCCTAAATAGACGACATCCCAACCATTTTGATGTTTTAATTCACCCCAACAAGGAGACTGCAAAAAAGTCATTTGAGGATGGTTTTCACTAAACCCTTGAAATTCTTCTTTTGAAAGTTCTAATAATTTCATTCCGCATTCCTCCTCACTCTGACATTTTTTAAATTTTTCAAAAACTTATAACTAGCAAACGAAACTTTATAAAGGCGATAGTAGAAAGGTCGTACCACCAAATCGAATTCACCGATATACTCTCGAACCTCACCGCCAAAACCTTTCTTAAACTCATAAACGCCATGCATCTCGCCATCTTCTTTTAAATGACCATCAATTCCATAAAAATTATAAAGCTCACACGCGTTCTCCAATGCATCTTGAATTGCTACCCACTGCACCAAATATTGACTCGGATACTTCATATATTCCGAATAACTACCTCCAAAAAGATACGTCATCTCTTTCCCGAAATGCAAAAACATCGCCCCACCTAGTGGAATTTTAGAACCCTTTTCTTGTTCTAGTTGGGCCAATTCTTTCAAAGTCTCATTGGCATCTTGAATCAGTTTCGTCGAAAGCGCAATTCCTTCTTTCGCTTTTTTACTTTCACTTGTCTTTTCAAATTGAGAAATTCGTTTTTCTTCTTTTTGAATTTGTTCGTTCCATAAAGAACGAGAAAGTGCAATGTCGAGATAAGCGACAAAAATTTTGCAATGTTCCTGTAGGCAATCCAGCATATTCTGATAATAAGAATACGGCCGATCTAAAAATCCACGCCGTGCAGAAGTATGTTCCATAATTGCCTTAAAAACCGCTAAATCCGCTTTCGGTAGTTCTTCTACAACCACCCCATGATTCTGACATTTTTTAATAGAACGCTTCGTTCGACTATTAAAAGACGCAAACAATTCATCTTTCGTCTTATCCTTAATCGGCAATGCAAACACCCATCGTGGCTGCAATTCCTTATGATTCGAAACCGAAAAACCATAATGACGATATCCCAAGTTTTTCAACTGCTCTACCAACGCAAAATGCTGAATACCACCTTCGATCACATCGCCATCGATATTACGTTCTTGTAACAAGACAACTGGATCGATCTTAACAAAAATACCTTGATGAGCACGAACAAACTTGCGAATCTCATTGGTAAATGTTTGGACCATCTCTTCCTTCTCATAATCGATCAAAAAACCACGGGGCGCATAAAACATCTTTTTCTTAATGGGGGTCGACTTTGCCAACAATAAAGATCCTCCGACAAGATCTTCACCATCATAAAGACCAACATAAAAATGATCCCAACCATTGCACTTTTTCAATTTCGCCCACTCTTTCGTCTGATGAAATGTATAAAGTGGATGTTTTTCGGCAAAGGAAGAAAAAACTTCTTCCGTTATATTTTTCAACTCCATTTTATGACCTCATTTCCGTTTTGCTTTCCATTTTCTTAAAAAAATCTTGCTTCTACGTAGTAACATATAAATATAATACCAATAAGATACCGGA
This sequence comes from uncultured Bacilli bacterium, assembly GCA_944358775.1. Classification (GTDB taxonomy): domain Bacteria; phylum Bacillota_I; class Bacilli_A; order RF39; family UBA660; genus Faecenecus. The sequence continues at coordinate 25,434 of CALVRU010000006.1, forward strand.
TATGTAAATTCTCCGATTAATTCGACGACATTGCCACCAAAACCACGTTTAAATTCATACATGCCATAATTCTTATCTTTCGGATCAAACACACCAGAAATACCATAAAAATTCACATATGGGATCTGAAAACGATAAGCATCCAAGATATGTTCATTATACATCGCGTACTTCGGTGTAAATTGATGAAATTCGACCAAATAACCACTATATAACGTAAGATATTCTAACCCTGATTTTAAAGAAATCAAAACGCCGATATCTTTTCCCTGTGGATACTTCTTTTGAAAATCATATGCCGCTTCTAATTCTTGTTCACATTTTGAAATCTTCTTCTGAAGCGTTGTTTCCTGTTGCTTTAATTTTGCTCCAACCATATCCTTTTTCATTTTATCTAAAACCGTTTGATATTCTGCTTTTGCTTCTTCCAAGGATTGTTTTGCACATTCAATATAGTGCATCGGTTCGACATAAGCGATATAAATCCGCATTAAGTCGCCCATACAATCGTACATCTTCGTATAATAATCCAAACTACGATAAGCAAAATTTTTTCGTTCCGCTGTCTGAATTAAAATATCTTCCATACTATTCAAATCGTCTTTGGTACCAATTCGAACTTGTAATCCCTTTTTATAAGTGGCCTCAATATTTTTTCGGGTACTTTTAGAAAACCGTTTTTTCAATTCTTCATATGGAACATCTAAAGAAACCCGAAAGTTCCAACGCGATTGGGTAAATTCAAAATCCAAATTGAAACCATAATGATGATACCCCAACTCTTTCAAATTTTCGATCGTCTCATCATCTCGAAAATTTTCAGGAACGACATTACCATTGATATCTCGCAATTGATAGATAACATTGGGATCTAGTTTGATCATCATGCCGTTTCTTTTTTTGACATAATCGATTAAATTCTTGGTAAAATAGGAAAGCAACTGTTTATCATGATAATCGATCAAAAAACCACGGGGCGCATAAAAGGTACGTTTACCAGCAATCGTTCTCGTTTCTGTCAACATACTAGCCGCGATAATTTGTTCTTTTTCTTTCACCCCTAAAAAATGAAGTTCACTACCATATAGATGTCTCAAATGACCAAGTTCTACGGTTTGAAAAAAACTTTCTTGGGGATGATGAGATGCAAATTGAGTAAATTCTTCTTCCGATAAACGAACAAATATCATGATATTTTCCTCCTCACTTTCTGATAAAATTCTTGCACAATTTCTTTTATATTTTTGCCAAAAAGGCCACGAAACATGCCCATAATATTAGCAACCAAGAAATAAACTCCACCACCGATAAGGGCATAGAAAAGAATAACAAAAATGGAAACGACACGACTATGTCCTCCAAGTGGCACGAGATGCGTACATAGAGTAAGTACTCCTACCATGATGAGAACTGCAATGACCGTTTTAATCGCCCGGCGAATCGTCGTCTTAAATGATACTTCATACTTCCCGTGCAAGAAAATAAAAGCAATCAATACAGACACCGAGTTACCAAAAATAGTCGATATCGTCGCCCCATAATAAGCTGGCCAACCAATTCGTGCACAAAGATGCATAAATGGCACATCACAAATAGCATTGACAATAAGGCCCGTTAACAAACTCGTAAATAGTACTTTATGCTCTTTCAAAGTTAACAAAGTCGTCGTACACATAGTAGACAAAACAGTTAAGAAAGCAGTATAGATCGAAAGACGAAAAACACTCGCCCCATACTCACTTGCTCCATAAAATGCATTCCACACTGGCTCTGCCAAAAAACTAAGGCCAACCGTCATCGGCAAAGTCACAAAAATCAAAATCTGCAATGTTTTGGTAATTTTATTACGAATATCACGGCGATCATTTTTCACTAAACTCCGTGTCAAGTTCGGAATCAAACTGACCATAAATCCGGTTCCAATCGCAATAATAATCATATTTAATTTATTTCCCCATGTCGAAATGACACTCATGATACTTTCGGCAGAAGAAACCGAATAGCCCAAATCATTAACTAGTGTTTTCACGACAAAAAAGGTATCAACCGAATTATAAAGAGACTTACAAACATCCCCAAAAATAAATGGAAATGCATAAAGCAAAATAGCCATGCCAATCGTCTTCGTCGAAATAACCTTCTCCTCAGTCGACTCTTTCACTAAATCACTTTTGTTGATTTTTACCTGATGCTTTAAATACAAATAAGAAACGATACTACCGATCGTCGCACCAGCTAAAGCAACAGCAACACCGTATTTCAAAGGCAAATGAAAAACCTTCAAAACAAGATAACTACCGACAATAATAATCGACACTCGCACAATCTGTTCCAATACTTGCGAAACAGAAGTCGGTGTCATATACGTATGCCCCTGCAAATAACCACGATAAACACTCAAAATAGGAACTACTAAAACAGAAGTTGCAATCACTCGAATGACAAACGCAATATCTTCAATAGAGTTTCCTCCTGTAATATCTCCAATAATCCAAACTGCAATTTCTTTCGCAAAAATAAATAGTATGAGAAAACAAATAATACCTAAAACGGATAAAATACGTTTGGCAATCTTAAACGCTTTCTCTTTTGATTTAAAATAACCAAGCGTATCATATTCACTAATAATCTTACTGATTGCAAGTGGAATTCCCGCTGTCGATATTCCTAAAAAGATAGAATAAATATTATATGCATATCCATAAAGAGCTCCACCCTGTTCTCCGATAATCGCATGAAATGGAATAACATAAATAATTCCTAAAATCTTCGATAAAACAATTCCGAGAGTTGCGACAACCGCACCTTGCATATAGGTGCTCTTTTTAAGTTTTCCATGAATCATGTCATCACCTTATATAATCATACCACTTTTTTCCGCAAAAAGAAAATCCTAGTTTTAAAAACCAGGATTTTATCATAATACGAATAGTAGCAAAAAGATCTACGATCCGAATTCTTCCACGATCTCTTTTAAACGCTCTAAATCTGGAATATCAATAAGATATTCATAGTTCGTTCCCTTTAAAGAAGAAGCGGTAACCAAATTAACTCCTAATAAAGCAAGACTAACATCGTTCTCATCGAGAAATTGTAAATTCCAACGATTCCCTACCGTAACAATCCATTCCTCTTGAGAAATAGAAGATTTTTTTAAAATAGCAAGAATTTCTAATATCTGATCTTCGTCCTCTATAATCCTATTGACTTTCCCATTTTCATCCGTACTATCCCTTACCAAAATTTTATCCGTCGCCTGCAACTGCTCGAACGCTTCCTCTAACGAAACTTTAGCCGGTGGATTCAGTCGTGAAAACAAAGCAATTCCTACAATAAAAATTATAAACGAACTGATAAAAATAATTGTGACAATATTACTAGTCTTCATAGAATAACACCTACTATTTTCTTCTTACTTACATCTTATCATATTATATATGATATCATCTATCTCTTTTTATCGATTTATTCTTCGATACAAGCATTTAACAAAGTAATGATATTTATAAAATCATTATCCTCAACTTCTCTACAAACTTTAAGATTCAAATTTCATAATCGATCCTTCTTATATGTTCACATAGAACAAAACCGAATATTTCTTTGGTCCCTTCTAAAAGATAATACATAAAAATTTTTTAAACAAAAAATTCAATGACCCGGAATAAGAGTCATTGAATTACTTTTCTTATTTTTTATCTTTTAAAGGTACTACTTTGGGTGGAACAGGTTTTGGTGCCGGTTTTTCATGATCGAGCATCTCACCAAACACTGTTCCCATAGTTGCTAAATTTTGAAGTTCCGATGGAATAATAATTTTAGTTGCATGACCATTTGCCACTTTTTCCATTGCTTCGTAACTTTTTAATTTTAAATACGCCTCGTCTGCTTTTGCTTCGCGGATCATCCTGATACCTTGCGCATTCGCTTCTTGTACTTTAACAATTGCCTGTGCTTCTCCTTCTGCCTCACGGATTTGTGCTTCTTTTTTCGCATCTGCTCGCAAAATGGCACTTTCCTTTTCTCCTTCAGCAATCAAGATTGCCGCTTTCTTTTCCCCTTCTGCTTTTAAAATCGCTTCCCGGCGCTCACGTTCCGCCCGCATTTGTTTTTCCATTGCTTCTTGAATATCACGTGGTGGAATAATGTTTTTCACTTCTACCCGTGTCACTTTAATTCCCCATGGATCAGTTGCCTCATCGAGAATTGCTCGCATCTTCGAATTGATAATATCCCGTGATGTCAATGTCTCATCAAGCTCTAAATCACCAATGATATTACGTAACGTCGTCGCCGTCAAATTTTCAATCGCACTGATTGGACTCTCCACTCCATAAGTATATAACTTCGGATCCGTTATCGAATAATATACGACTGTATCGATTTGCATCGTAACATTATCTTCCGTAATTACCGGTTGTGGAGCAAAATCCTGCACGATCTCTTTCAAACTGACATTTGACGCAATCCGTTCCACAAACGGAATAACATAATGAAGCCCCGTCTGCATTGTCCGATGATACGCGCCAAGACGTTCTACTACCATTGCTCGCGCCTGTGGCACAATCCGAACACCAGATGCCACGATAATTAAAAGAATAACCAAAATAATCCAAACCATAATACTAATCCTCCTCTTTTACTTCTCGTACTACTAGTTTTACCCCGTCGATTGACTCGACTTTCACTTTTGCATCTTTTTTTATTTTCTTATTCGCTGTGGCCGTCCAATATCTGCCACCTACTTTTACTTCGCCTGGCACCAATTTTTGTATCTCTTCAGTAACAATACCAATTTGGCCGATTACACGATCTAAATTCGTTGCCACTTTCTGTCCTTTAAACTTCTTCATAAAAGGCTTTAAGATCACCAAAATAAGCAAGCTGACCAAACCAAAAACTGCCACTTGAATAACCCAATTATCCAAAAATAGTGAAACAACGGAAGCCACCAAAGCACCGACTGCAAACCAAATACTCACTAAATTAACAGTCGAAAGTTCGACGATCACTAAGAAAATAAAAAGTACTAACCACCATTCAAATATATGCATCACCACCTTATCCTATTACCCAATATTTTCAAGTAACAAAAAAAGCGCAAAACCTAGGAGTAAAAAATTCCCAAATCACACGCTTCATCACCTCTTCAATTACTGATATTATATCATATTCCACCTAAAATGAAAAGATCCACCATAATTAAACTTCGTAAAAAACAAAAAGTGTAATATCCAATTACACTTTTATCAACTCAAAAACACGTTATTATTTAGAAAAATATTTTTAACTTCCCATTGTCATCGTTTCTGGAAGTGTACTACCACCATCGATCACAATCGAACTACCCGTAATGTAACTCGACTCCTCGCTTGCCAAGAAAGCCGCCAACTCTCCCAACTCATTGATCTTGCCAAGTCGACCAAGAGGAATTGCTTGACTGATACCATCGATTACACTTTCCGGATCTTCTTGATTACTATCAAGTGCCATTCCTTGCACCATTGGAGTCTTAATATATCCCGGCAAAATCGCATTCACATTAATATGATATGGTGCAAATTCACGGGCAAGTGCCTTCGTAAATCCAACCAAAGCCGCCTTTGTCGTTGCATACGCCGCCTCACCTGGATCTGCCACCATCACCCCCGTCACACTCGATAAATTAATAATTTTTCCATAACGATTTTTTACCATATATGGAACGATTGCATGAGTCACATTCCAAGTACCATCGATGTTGATCCCAAAATGATAATCCCGATCTTCTTCCGTCATTTCCAAAAACGGTTTCAATTTACAAACTCCAGCATTATTTACCAAAATATCGATTCGCTCATATTCCTTAATCACTTCTTCCACCGACTGTTGAACAGAGCGAGCATCGCGAATATCCAAATGATATGCTTTTACAGGATACCCTTTTTCCCTTAAAACTTCTTCTACTTCAAAAACACGTTCATTATAGTCTGCGATAATTACCGTAGCCCCATACTTCAAAAACATTTTTACAATTCCTAAACCATTCCCCATCGCGCCGCCTGTTACATAGGCAACTTTACCATCTAATTTCATAAATCCTCCTATAACATATTCTTCTTTCTTAATACGAATGCGACAATCAAAGATACTAAAATAGAAATACAAATCAAAATCCAAAAAGAAAATGGATTACTTTGAAAACTACCAAGTGGAACATTCATTCCTAAAAAAGATGCTACCATTGTCGGAATCGATATAACAATCGTAATTCCCGTTAAAAACTTCATTACCCCATTCAAATTATTGGAAATAACTGTTGCAAACGAATCCGTCATACTACTCAAAATCTCCCGGTACAAATTAGCCATTTCAATTCCTTGTGAATTTTCAATTATGGCATCATCGAAAAGATCGGCATCTTCTTGAAACAAAGGAATAACATTTCCCTTACTGATTTTTTCCAATACGACAGCATTTTCTCTTAATGAAGTAGAAAAATATACCAATGCTTTTTCAAGCGACAACATCTTCGCTAAATCTCGGTTCGAAGTCGATGTAAACATTAAATCTTCGGTTGCCTCAATATCTTGATTAATTAACTTTAATCCTTTCAAATAATAAGTAGCTACTTGATAAAGAATCTGAATCACAAAACGACTTTTATGATCCGTATAAAATTCCTTAACCTTATCTTCCTGAAAAAGTTGCATAAATTCAAATTCCTTATTGGATATCGTCACTACATATTGATCACGCAACAGTAAGATTCCAAGTGGATACGTTTTAACCTGTGATTGGCCATGACGCATATATCTTTTTGGAACATCGATAATGATCAATTGTTGATTTTCCTCCGTATCGACTCTAGGCTGTTCCTCATCATCTAAAATCCGAATGAAAAAATCAGGTTCTAAGTCTAGTTTTTTGGAAACTTCACAAATTTCCTGTTCGGTTGGCGCTGTCAAATGAATCCAGCTACCGACGGTAATCTCTTTTTGGGTAAACAGGTGATCGTCTGTCATCAATTTTCGATAAATCTGTATCATTTAACCCTCCTATACTATTATTCATTATAGTATAAATTAACAAAAGAAACAATCTTTCCATCTACATTTTTAATTTCTTTAATTCAGCAAGTTCACTTACCGTAACGAACTGATAATCTTGTTCTTTCAGCTTCTTAATTAAATCACGCACCACTTCAACCGTTCGAGCATGCGTATCATGCATCAAAATAATCGCACCATCATATACATCATCCATCGTCCGATTGACGATCGTCTTGACATTTTTCAACTTCCAATCGAGTGAGTCTACATTCCATAATACGATCTCTAAATTCGTACTGGTCTTAATCTTCTGATTCGAAAATCCATAAGTAGGACGCAAATAAGTAGGTGTATAACCAGTAAATCGATAGATCACTTCCTGTGTATCATTTACCTGCTTTTGAATCTCTTCTTTACTAAGACGTCGCATCGATTTATGATTATAAGAATGATTGCCAAGTTCATTTCCATTCAAAATTGCCTGCCGAATTGTATCTTGATAGCTCTCTACTTTATTCCCTAACACGAAGAAAGTAGCTACTGCATTCTCCTCTTTTAAAATAGTTAAAATCTCATTTGTATATTTACTAGGACCATCGTCAAAAGTCAAAGCCACTACTTTTTTACTAACATCGATAACCGATCGATTGGAATCAACCCAAGAAACATCCACAAAAACATCCTTCGTTATCTTTATCTTGGAATTAATTTCTTGCCAAGGAATCGTAATGGAAACGATATTACAATATCCTGCCGTAATTTCGTAAGGATTGAAATAAAAAGTAAGTACTTCATCATTAAAAGTAAAAAGCGAATAAGAGGCAAAATCCGGTCCTATTACACTTTGGAGTTCATCCATTAAAATGCAATCTTTATATTTTTGAATAAATTTCTGCTGTAACACTGGAACGAGCCTTGTTAATTCTTCTTGCGTCATAATATCTGAAAGCGTAAGTATCTTATTTTTACTACGATCAAATACGAATGTTTTGATTTCATTAATAGGATGCGCTAAACCTTCATTATTTCGAAAAAAAGTCAAAACGATTTGAATATAACGATCATTCACTACCCAATATCGATAGTCTACATTAAACTCTCGCATCATCCCTTCTGCTTCCGCACGAAATAAAGTTTCTTGCTGAGAAACAGCCGTTTCGACAAGTCGATCTAACTTGCGAATGCCAGTAACGGGATAATTAATACTAATTTCCGTCCCATTTTCCTTCTCGATCCGAGTATAAACGTGCATATCAACTGGACGATCCAACACCCACCAACTAACGCCTATAACAATCCCAATCAAAAAAATCCCCAAAATTAAATAACGTTTCATTTTTCCACCTAATAAACCATATGCAATATAAAAAAAAGATTGTGATATTTCACAATCTTAATACTTTTTTTGTCTCATTTTAACAACTCGTTTCGAGGGCACCAAGACTCGATCACGAAATCCTTGATATAGATCAAACGCACCACCAACTAATACCAAAGATTCTCGAATAATACCTCTCGTAACACAAATGGTGATTCGTTTACTATGATCTACTATCTCTTGAAACTTTTCCATAGGATCTGTTTCCGAATAGGCAACATAATAATCACCATCCTTTACTGGTAATTTATAAAATCCATTTTTATTCATGCTTATTTCCCTTCTTTTGATAAACTTTATCATGCGATCTCACTATTTGGAGATCATCGGTATCATTTTCCATAAAATCGACAATTTGATCTAACATAGCATCGAACTCAGAGTCTTTCGGTTGAACCAATTTTGGAGTTACTTCTTGCGTATCATGTAACCATTTTTCTTTTGTACTCGGATCGATATTCTTTTCGATATCATCGACGAATCGAGTAAAAAGATCAGTTCTTTCTTCTTCTCTTCTTTTTGCATTTTTTACTACTTTCGGAATATCCGCTAAAATACAACCATACGAACCGAGAATTCCAAGACCATAAAGAAGATTTCCAGGCAAATTGCCGATACCAAATACAATTGCGCTGATAATAGCAATCGAAGAAGTCCAGGTTTTAATTTTGGCCGGCAACGTCGGTAGCATCGCTTCTCCTTTTTGAAGAGCTGCTAAATGGTCCCCCAGTGTACAATTATTTTCCGTTTCCGAAATGGCATCAGAAACATGTTTTCCTTCCTGTAAAAGCTCCTGTTGTTGTTTCAACATACCATCTCTATATTTATCTTTTGCTGTAATAACTGTTACGGCAAGATCACGCACCGCAATTGGTAACAAAGAAATAAGACCTAACGTAAGTGGTAACCCACCCGATGCAAGCAACGCAATCGCAAGTCCCCAAGCAAACACTTTATCTACTGCAGCATCCAAAAAAACACCCAATTTGGATTCCAAATGATAGCGCCGTGCAATGCGACCATCCAAAAAGTCAGTTCCGATCGTCAAAGTAGCTAATCCACCCATTAAAAGTGGATTCGTTACACCTGTAAGTGCAATAACGATAGCTAAAGCGATCGAGCCAACCAAACGAATCGAAGTTAAAATATTAGGCACTTGATGATAAACTGCTTTTGGCAAACAGTTCATAAGCCGATCTAACATATTTTTCGAGTCATTTCTATCTTGTTCCATCATGATATTACCCCCTTCATCATGCATAATATATCGTACATTTTTTCGATTGAAAAGTCAAATAAAGAATAAGTATTTTTTCATTAATCATTATATAACCAATGGAAAATCAAAATGCAAAAAAAGTCTTCAATCCAAGACCTTTTGTTCCTTTGTCGAAACCTCTTTTTCATAAATCGTAAGCACTTCCGATGCATCACAGATTACCAAAAACAATTTTGAAATATCGTCATAACCCAACCGATGAAGCCGGGTCTTTAACCATTGTCCCGTTTTACCGATCATTTTTAAATTATTCGTCATGATATTTCCATCCATAACAAGATTTGCACAAAGACCTTTATAAGGAACTTTTAATTTCATATCACTCGGTGTCACAGGTTGATATTTACTCTTTAAAAGAAAACTAATCTTTCCATTCGATTCTAAAATTGCATATTCCACTTCACTTAAATTAAAATAACCATTGTTTCGAGCTTCTTGTAATAAATCGCCCGTATCTAATTTTGCTTTTTTCAAGTTTTGCACTAAAATTTTACCATCCTGAACTAGAATCGTCGGTACTCCATTAATGAGACGTCTTGCAATAATACTTTTCGAAGTTAAAAGGGAAATCCCATAAGCGACGAATGCATAGATTGCTACCGCAAAGATTCCCTCAAAAAAATTAACCTCGTTATTTAAAGTCATCTCTGCCGCAATCGAGCCAATGGTAATACCAACCACATAATCGAACATGTTAAGTTGTCCCGCCTGCTTACGCCCCATCAATTTCGTGAGTAGAAAAAGCACCAAAATCGAAGTTAGTCCTTTTCCTAAAATTGGAAAAAAGTCCATCATCACCAGTCTTATTATAAACAAAAAAAGAAGAGCCTATACTCTTCTAAAATAATCCCTGAATATTTCCGTCCACGAAATCTATTTTTTCATAATTTGGATGTTGTGGCAAACCCGGCATCGTCAAAATAGAACCTAAAAGAACCGTAATCAAACGAGCTCCGGCATAAAGTTGAACATCTTTGACATAAATAGTGTAATTTTGTGGATAGCCTAACTTTTTTGGATCATCTGATAAGGAATATTGTGTTTTTGCCACACAAATTGGATGATTTGCCTGTCCTATTGCTTCTAATTCTTTTATTTTTTCACATGCTACTTCACTGTATTCTACTTTGGTCGCATGATAAATGTTCTTCGCTAATAAGGAAATTTTATCAGGAATCGATAAATTCAAATCAACAAGAGGTCGATAAGCATTTTCCTGATTGGTAAGTTGTAAAACTTCTTCGGCAAGAGCAATCGCACCCTTTCCGCCATCACGGTAGGCACTACTAACGGCAAAAGGAACTTGCTGTTTCGCACAAAAATCCTGAATGATTGAAATTTCCTTTTCCGAATCCGTCGTATACTGATTCAAACAAACGACAAAAGGAACATGATAAAGTCGCAAGTTATCGATATGCGCTTGTAAATTAGAAAGACCCTCACTAATCTTATCCGGATCTTCTTTCAATATGTCTTTTTTCGAAACGCCCGCATGATATTTCAAGGCTTTTGCAGTTACCACTAAAACCAAAGCATCCGGTCGAAATCCACCGACAGGACAAGTAATATCTAAAAACTTTTCTGCTCCCAAATCAGCTCCAAAACCAGCTTCCGTTACGACAAAATCGCTAAGCTCTAACCCAAGAGACGTAGCAATCACACTATTACATCCATGAGCAATATTCGCAAATGGTCCCCCATGGATTAAAACCGGATTCCCCTCCAACGTCTGTACTAAATTCGGCTTCATCGCATCCTTTAATAGAGTAAGTAATGCACCTGTAATATGCAATTCTTTTAAATACACTGGTCGATTGTCAAACGTATAACCAACTAAAATATCATCGAGCCGTTTTCTTAAATCCTCCATATCGCGTGCCAAGCAAAAAATAATCATAATTTCACTGGCTGCCGTAATTGAAAATTGTTCTTTCCGTGGTGTTTCTTTCGCACTCGATAAACCAATTTCGATTTCTCGTAAACTACGGTCATTGACATCAAGACAACGATGAAAAGAAATCCTATTTGGATCCAATTGCAATTCATTGCCAAAATAAAGATGATTATCGATCGCCGCACAAATCAAATTGTTAACTGCTGTAATCGCATGAAAATCTCCCGTAAAATGCAAGTTGATATCTTCCATCGGCACTACTTGTGAATATCCACCACCAGTTGCGCCACCCTTCATTCCAAAAACAGGCCCCAAAGATGGCTCCCGTAAAACCATGAGTGCATTTTTATTTAAAAGGCGAAGCGCATCACCCAAACCAATGCTGACCGTTGTCTTTCCTTCTCCATATGGCGTCGGATTGATGGCCGTCACTAAAATAAGTTTTCCCTTCTTATTTCCTTTTCCTACCTTTGGATCGATCTTCGCTTTATATTTACCATACAGCTCAAGATCATCTTTTTTTAAACCTAACTTCAATGCTACTTCTTCAATATTTTGCAATGTTACTTGATGAGCAATCTCAATATCGTTCAAATTACATCACCTCTTTATTTATTATACAATAAATAAAAGAAAGGATATACCTTTCTTTCTGTAAAATATCAATATCTATGATAAAAAATCCGTAGGGCATTTAAAACTGCCAAAATAGTAACACCCACATCCGAAAAAACCGCTGCCCAAATCGATGTAAACCCAAATGCTCCTAAAATCAAAATAATAACTTTAACTGCAATTGCAAAAACAATGTTTTGATATACAATTCGATGAGTTTTTCGACTAATTCGAATTCCGGTTGCTATTTTTTCCAAGTGATCATCCATCAATACGATGTCACTTGCCTCAATGGCAGCATCTGTTCCAATTCCTCCCATAGAAATTCCCAAATCGCTGGAAAGTAAAACTGGTGCATCGTTCATACCATCTCCGACAAAGGCGACATCATGATTTCCTTGTCGTTGAATTTGTTCCATCTTTTCCACCTTATCTTGTGGTAAAAGATTTGCATAAAAAGAAGTTATCCCCAACTTTGTGGAAACATCCGAAACGATCGACTCATTATCCCCAGAAAGCACAATAAAATTCGTAATTCCGAGCGTTCTTAACTGTTGAAAAAGTGCATAACTATCTTCTTTCAATTCGTCGGCAATGACAAAATGACCAAGATATTTCCCATCGGCACTAACATGAATAACAGTTCCAACCGTCGAACAAGCAGGAATGTCGATTCCTTCGTCTAATAACAATTCACGCTTGCCAAGTAAGACATTTTTTCCAGCAACCGTTACCCGAACACCATAACCGGCAACTTCTTTATAATTCTTAATCTTCTTTTCACTGATTTTGCCATCATATAACTCTTTTATTACCATACCAACAGGATGAAGCGAATAATATTCACCATAAGCAGCCATCTCGAGTAATAAATTCTGGTCTTCTTCTTGATAAGGATGAATCTCGACAATAGCGAAATTTCCTTTCGTAAGAGTACCCGTCTTATCAAATACAAATGTCTTAATTTTTCCAAGACGTTCTAATTCATTACTTCCTTTTACTAAAATACCATTTTTACTACATGCTCCAATACCACAGAAAAAACCAAGCGGAATCGATATGACCAATGCACAAGGGCAAGAAATAACCAAAAACACAAGTGCCCGATAAAGCCAAGTCGAAAAATCACCTTGAAAAAAGGCCACCGGAACTACGACAAATAAAACTGCTAAAAGCACGACAATCGGAGTATATACTTTCGAAAATTGCGTAATAAATTTTTCTGTTTTTGTCTTCTTTGAAGTTGCATCTTGAATCAAAGATAAAATCTTACTAACGGTGGAATTTTGATAAGTCGTAGTAGTCTCAATCAATAGTGAACCATTCTGATTAATAGATCCGCTTAACACTCGAGATCCTTTTTCCACGAAACAAGGCATACTTTCGCCTGTTAAAGAAGACGTATCTAAAGTAGAACTGCCATCTACTACGATTCCATCCAAAGGAATTCGTTCTCCTGCATGAACCATAATAATAGAGCCTATCGAAACATGTTCAGGATCCACTTTTTGATATTCGTTATCTACTTTCATCCATACTGTATCACTGCGTAAATCAAGTAAAGAACTCACTTGCTTCTTCGAATTTTCAACGGCTTTATCGCTAATATATTCACCAAGCTGAAAGAAAAACATAACGGCAACCCCTTCTGCAAATTCCTGAATCGCAAAAGCACCCATCGTTGCAATTGTCATTAAAAACGATTCATCAAATAATTCACCATGAATGATATTTTTCAAAGCTTTCCAAATGACGTCATAACCGACGATCAAATAAGAAAGAAGCAATAATACAAATGACAGAGCAGTATGACTAGATACTAGTAAGCCCCCCAAAAATAAAATACCACTTAAAATAAATTTAATTACTTGATAATCAACGCTCTTTTTCATTTTCATCCTCCATCACATGTTCAAGTCCTAAATCCAAAATTTTTTTAATATGATCATCCATCAAAGAATAGTACACGACTTTCCCTTCTTTTCGCGGTTTCACTAATGAAAGTTCTCTTAAAGTTCGTAATTGATGGGAAATCGAAGATTGGCTCATCGAAAGTAAAGATGCAATATCACAAACACAAAGTTCAGACACTAACAACGCCTCTAAAATACGAAGCCTTGTCTCATCACTGAACACTTGAAAAAAAGTACTAAGATCAAAGATCGCATCATAAGAAAGCATTTTATCCTTTACTTGATGTACAACATCTCGATGAATTAATTGATCTTCACATACCTCTATTTTAAGCCTACGCATAACGCCTCCTATATATGAATAATTATTCATATATAGATAATAACAAACTATTTTATTATTTGCAATAACTTTATAAAAGGAAATAAAAGAAAAACGGAAAATAGCAAAAGGGAGATAGAAAAATCAAAATTCTCACAGTTTTATCGGAGAAACTTTAAAAAGTCAAATTTGCCAAAAAGGAAAAAATTTATTAAAGTGGAACCCGTCAAGCCAAATCTTGACAGAAAGAAGGAAATTATGACGAAAAAAATCTTATTTTTTATTGCAGTATTCCTGTTCTTAACAGCTACTTATCAAAACGTTTCTGCGAAAGAACAGTTCCACGAAGGAGGCTATATTCCGAACATTTATATCAAAAAAGAAAAGGAAGGACGCATTCGTTATCAACAAGCTCGTTTCCTACTTCGTAAAAGTGACCAACATTTTGCCTATTGTCTAGAACCATGGGAAGTAGTAAATGAAAAACTCATCTATGAACAAGCAATCGATGTAAATCAATTATCCGATGACACTCTACAGAAGATTGCCTTAACCGCTTACTATGGCTACGGTTATAAAAATCACACCGATCAAAAATGGTATTACATTACCCAAATCGTTATCTGGAGACTAGCAGATCCCTCCGCTCAATTTTATTTTACGGATCATTTAAATGGCAACAAAACCAATCGATATGACAATGATATCGACGAACTAATCACTTTAGTCAATCGGCATTTTCTAACACCGGATTTTCATACCAACGAAATCACCTTAACACTCAATGAAAAAAGAACACTTTACGATTTCAACAATGTGTTATCGCTCTACCATATAGACGAATCATCAAACATACCAGTGGAAAAGAGCAATTCTCTTCTAACAGTCAAAGGACTAACTCCTGGGGAATTTGTGATTTCTCTTACCAAAAAAGATCAACTTTATCAAATTCCACCGATTATTTATCCCCACGATAACAGTCAAGACTTACTCGTCGTCGGATCATTTCAACCGATTCAATATCAAATACCTGTCCATGTCAAAACCGGGAATATCACCGTTCATAAAATAGACAGTGATAACAAAGAAAACACTCCACAAGGAGATGCAGTTTTAGATGGGGCAGTCTTCCAATTGACAAGTGATGACGGTTTTTATCAAGAAGCGATCATCCAAAATGGTATAGCAACTTTCTCTAACCTTTCCTATGGCACCTATACCCTCACCGAAAAGAAACCAGGCACTGGTTATCAACAAAATCTAGAACTAACTATAATTACCATTAATGGAGAAAAGAATGAACACACGGTAACCATTGCCAACGAAGTAATCGAAGGAAAAATCACAATTGAAAAATGGCAAGGAAAAAAAGAAGATAATCGCAAAGAAGCAGGAATTACCTTTGCCATCTACAATATGGAAGATATACAAGTTGGCACCATGATAACCGATCAAAACGGGATTGCTGAAATCACTCTTCCTTATGGCACCTATCTGATAAAACAATTGACAACAAAAGAAAACTATCAGTTAATGGACGATTTCATTGTCGATGTCACAGAAAACAAAAATTACTACTATGAAGTCGAAAACTTAGAAATCACTCAAAATATTCGAATTGAAAAAAGAGATGATGAAACCGATAATCTAATCTTAGCACCCACTTACTTTAAAATATGGAATATAGATAAACAAGAATTTCTACATCGTCAAGAAAACGGTATCTCTTATGATTATTTTGAAACGATCAATGGGATTCTAGAAATCAAAAATTTACCATTAGGAAATTATCAACTAGTTGAAATCAAAGCACCAACTGGATACAAACGATCGGAAGAAAAAATAACTTTTCAATTAGACAAAACCACGGATACCAAAACAATAATTTGTTACAATACACCGGAAAGAACGATACCCGTTCCAAATACGAGAACTTATCAAATCGAGTTAGAGAAAGAGGAGATAAATTGGTATGACAAAAAAAAGTATCCTTTTATTATGTTGTAGTTTTCTATTGTTCACCGGCTGTCAAAAAATTTCAACCGAAAAAAATAAGATTGTTCAAAAACATTATCAAACTTTTCCAGTTTTAATTCAAGAGCAACCAATTGGTAATATTACGATTTCAAAAATATCGCTTGATGCACCACTTTATAATCAAAATAGTGAACATAACAATGTGGAAGAAAATGTGACCCTATTAGAATCCAATCCATCAAACAGTCACTTTATAATCGCCGCCCATTCTGGTACTGGTCCGATTGCATACTTTAAAAGATTAGAAGAACTGACAATAGATGACGAAATATTTTTAGACTACGATAATGAAACATTCCATTATAATGTAATCGAAAAATATTACGAAATAAAAAACGGTATAATTCATCTTCCTGCTCAAATAAAAGACACCTTAATTTTAACAACTTGTGCTAACAAAAAAAATCAACAATTGATTTTAATAGCAAAAAAGAAGACCTAAGAAATTAAGTCTTCTTTTGTATGTTCTACTCCTAAAACAAATTGCTGATCTTGATAGTCGATCGTAATAATATCACCATAATGAATTTGGTCCTCGATCAATCTTTGGGCAATTAAAGTTTCGATCGTTCGACTGACATATCGTTTGAGTGGACGAGCACCGTAGACCGGATCATATCCCCGCTCGATAATCTCATTGCGCGCGTTATCTGTTAATTTAATCTGTAAATTCTTATCACGCAAACGATCCTCCATCTGTTGAATTAATTTATCCAAAATCAACGTAATATTTTCTTTCGATAGAGAATGGAACACAATAATCTCATCAATCCGATTAATAAATTCCGGCCGAAAATAATGTTGTACTTCACTCATTACTTTTTCTGGATGTCCTTCCAAAATATCTTCGCTACCCAAATTACTTGTCATAATAATAATCGTATTTTTAAAATCAATTGTTCGACCATTCGAATCGGTCACTCGACCATCATCTAAAATTTGTAACAATAGATTAAGTACCTCTGGATGCGCTTTCTCCACTTCATCGAAAAGAACAATACTATAAGGGTTACGACGAACCGCTTCGGTTAACTGACCACCTTCCTCATAACCAACATATCCGGGAGGCGATCCAATCAAACGGGAGACGCTGAACTTCTCCATATACTCACTCATATCAATTCGAATCATATGCTTTTCATCATCGAATAATTCATAAGCTAAACTACGCGCTACTTCCGTCTTACCAACACCAGTAGGACCTAAGAATAAGAAGGAACCGATTGGCCGATTTGGATCTTTAATGCCACTTCTAGATTTAATAATTGCATCACTGACAAGTTTTAAAGCTTCGTCTTGACCGATCACTCGTTTTGCTAAGTTATCCTTTAAATGGAGCAATTTTTCACGTTCACCACTCATTAACTTACTAACTGGGATATTCGTCCAACGGGCAATGATCGAAGCAATCGACTCTTCCGTTACCGTATCACTTAAAATCGTATTCTTCTCTTCTGCCTGTAAAGCATCCAATTCTTTCTCTAAAGCCGGAATATCACCATGACGAAGACGCGCTGCTTTTTCCAAATCATAGTTATTTTCTGCTTGCTCTAACTCAAAACGGGCCTTTTCAATTTCACCTTTCTTTTCTTGAATACGGGAATAGATCCCCTTTTCATGTTCCCAAGCTTCTTTCATCAATCTCTCATCTTGTTTCATCTTCTCTAAAGATTCATCGATTTCTTTTACACGATGCCGCGAAATATCATCTTTTTCTTTTTTCAAAGCTTGTCGTTCTACTTCGAGACGCATAATTTGACGAGTTAATTGATCGAGTTCGGTTGGTACCGAATCCATTTGCACCCGAATCGTCGCACATGCTTCATCGACCAAATCAATTGCCTTATCTGGCAAATAACGATCCGTAATATAACGATTGGATAACTGCGCTGCAGCAACCAAAGCTTTATCTGAAATCGTTACACCATGATGAATTTCAAAGCGCTCTTTTAATCCCCGTAAGATCGTGATCGTATCAATGACTGTTGGCTCGCTGACTTTGATTTTTTGAAAACGACGTTCTAGTGCACCGTCTTTTTCAATATACATCCGATACTCATTCAATGTCGTGGCACCAATCACATGAATTTCCCCACGGGCTAACATCGGTTTTAAAATATTCGACGTATCCATAGCTCCTTCGGCATTACCAGAACCGACAATCGTATGAATCTCATCGATGAACATGATGATATTACCATCACTTTTCTTAATTTCATCCAAAACATTTTTCAAACGTTCCTCGAATTCACCACGATATTTAGCACCAGCAATCAAACTCGCCATATCGAGTTCCCAAACGGTTTTATCTTTTAAACTACTCGGTACATCGCCTCTTACGATACGTAATGCAAGGCCTTCGACAATAGCCGTTTTACCGACTCCAGGTTCGCCAATTAAAACCGGATTGTTCTTCGTTTTCCGCGATAACACACGTGTAATACTTCGAATCTCCTCATCACGGCCAATAATCGGATCTATTTTACCACGTCGCGCTTGCTCCGTAATATTACGACCGAATTTCTCTAATACATTTACATTTTGTTCTTCTTGATTAGGAAACATAGTTTCACCTCATTTCTAATCGAATAAAACCTTAACATTTTATTCTTACTATATTATACTCCGAAATTAGCACTTGTCAATATAGAGTGCTAATTTATTTTCAAAAAGAAGAAGTATAACTACTTCTTACTAACAACATCAAAAGCTTTTTGCAACTGCGTATCATTTTCTACCGTTGCTTCTTGTAAATACTCTTCGCCTTGCTCCACGTTTTCATCCGGAGTCACTCCGATTTCATTCACTGAATTACCATTTGGCGTCAACCATTGTTGAATCGTATATTTAATCGTTGCTCCACTACTAAGTTGTTGGGCTCTTTGAACCGTTCCCTTTCCATAAGAAGGAACTCCTACAACCGTAGCTCCATAAGACTCTTGCAAAGCCGCCGCCAAAATTTCAGAAGCCGAAGCACTATCATGATTGATAACAACAGCAATTGGATAAGTTCTATGGATGTTACTTCCTTCCGCATAAATCGGCTCTTTTACCCCTTTTGTTTCAAGTTGATATACAATCTTCCCTTTTTCTAAGAACAAAGAAGCAATTTTCGTAACCACATCTAGATGACCACCCGAATTATTTCGAACATCAATTACTAAAGATTCAATTTGCTCTTTTTCCAACTCTAGAAGAGCTTGTTCAAATTGCGAATACGTATTAAGTGCAAATACATCAATGGTAATAACTCCTATTTTTTGCTCGTTTTTTATCACAATATCACTATGTACCGATGGAATTTCAACTTTCGATCTCGTAAGTGTTACTGTTTTTTCCACACCATCATGAGCATAAGTAACTTCGACCGTCGTATTCTCATCACCCTTTAATAATTTAGCAATATCGTTAAGTTGCAAATCGGAAACTTCTTTACCATCGATTTTCAACAATACATCACCCGGTAAAATACCCGCATTCGCTGCCGAACTATTTGGAAAAGGATTG
Source organism: uncultured Bacilli bacterium (assembly GCA_944358775.1). Classification (GTDB taxonomy): domain Bacteria; phylum Bacillota_I; class Bacilli_A; order RF39; family UBA660; genus Faecenecus. The sequence goes on from CALVRU010000006.1 coordinate 45,410, forward strand.
GAAAATTCAATTCGACCATCAGCATATTTCGTAACTTCCGCACCAATTCCAATATAAGTACCATTTAGTTTTTGATTAAATGCCGTCGTTTCATCATCGGATAAATAATTCGAATAAGGATCCCCCAAATAATCGATCATTCCTTTAATCCCGGCATCTAACAAAGCACTTTTATCGACGCCCTCATAATATTCCTCTTGAATCGTCTCATAAACATCCACGAATTCCTGTAAATCTGTTGGAACTTGTTCTACCACATTCGCATCTTGTTTTTCTTTTACCGTATAAGTGATAATCGCCCCAATCAAACCACCAAACAAAAGAGTAATGATCATGATAAGAACAACTTCGATCAAATTAAATCCGACCTGTTTTTCCACGATAATCTCCCGTGGTTCTAAATCCATTGAATCGTTTTCTAACTTCTGTTCTTCTTTTTTCATCTCTTTCACATCTGTTTCTTCTATAATAACCTTTTTCTTCTTCCGAGGACGTTTTACTTCATTTTTTTCATCTTTTTGTCTCGCATCTTTCACAATTGTCACCTCTTATTTTGATACATTACTATCATATCATACTTAATAAAAAATTAGAATAAATGGAACACAAAAAGATAAATTTAATTATTCTTAACAGAAATACGACCATAAAAAAAAGAAAGGATTCCTTTCTAAAAAACAAATGGCGCCCCAACTAGGACTTGAACCTAGGACCCCCTGATTAACAGTCAGGTGCTCTAACCAACTGAGCTATTGAGGCAAGAAAGTCCTTCCCATCGAAGAACGATCATTTATATCTTATTCGAAAAAAGTAAAACTATGCATTTAAATTAGTAAAATATGCATCGATCTGTTCATATCCTTCAATATATTCGACAATTTTATGATTCGAAATTTTAACAAGAGTCGGTGCAATTACTCGAAGTTCACTTGCCGAACTTGCAGATGAATTACTACCTTCCTCACCTGCACGATAATATTGGTTAAAGTTCTTTTCCATATCAACATAATAAACTGGGAAGTGATCTTCCTCTTCTTTTGAAATATAACTATCTGCATCCATCATGAGTACTGGCGTATAAGCATTTGTAAAATTCATAAAAAGTACAAAATACGTCTCATCCGCCTTTAAGAAAGTTTCTCCACCCAATATCTCATCATACTGAATCGATACCTCTGTATTATCGTTATCCTTTTTACCACCAAATTTAATTTCACCAGTCATAATTTTAGCCACAAAATAAACAAGTCCTAAAACAACCAAAATACCCACTAAAATAATTAGAATTCTAGTCACTGTATTATCCGAATTAGAAGAAGTATACATCTGTCGCTCTTGTTTTTTTCTTTTTTGTATCTGCTTTTTCTTCATATTTCTTCACCTATTTCAAATTATAACACGCAAAATAAAAAAAATAAACACTTAATGTGTTTGTGTTAAACCTTTTTGATTTTGTCACCTTTAAATTTTTTGAAAATGTCACCTAATAATATATAATACATATCTTGAAA
>CALVRU010000007.1 GCA_944358775.1 uncultured Bacilli bacterium
TCGAATGGAACAACAGCATGTAATGGAGCATGTGATGGCCATGCTTTAACGGAGACAGCCGGATGGTATAACGATTCCCCATGGTTTGTTATGGCATCTAGTCCCTGGTTCATTCGTGGTGGTGGCTGGAGCGGCACTGCGGTTGCCGGTGTGTTCTATTCCAACTACACGTACGGTCTCGCGAATGGCAGCCACGCGTCTCGGGCGGTGTTGGCCCAAGGAGCGTAGCGATTACTTAATTTTCAAAAATTTTTTTTGAGCTAAGCATTCAAAACACGGGCCACCCCCTTTTTAAAGGGTGGCCCGTGGGGATGTATCTGTAAAAAAATTTTTTTGCTCTTTCTAGTTTTTTCCTTGGTTCAATCGTGGTGGTAACTGGAGCAACACTACGAATGCCGGTGTGTTTTATTCCTACTTCACGAACGGTTACGCGGATGGCAGCAGCGCGTCTCGAGCGGTGTTGGTTTTTAATAATTATTAAAAATGCTAATGGAAATTTAATGAAGCGTTAAATTTCTTTTTTTTTCTTATTTCTTGTAGTATAATAATGATAGATAATAGGACGGTGATAGATTGAAAAAAACAAAGATTGTGTGTGGAATTGGTCCTGCGAGTAGTAGTGTGGAAGTATTACGACAAATGATGGAAAGTGGGATGGATGTTGCACGTTTTGATTTGGGACGTCTTTCTTATTCTTTCTGCAGTGAAGCGATTGCTAAAATTCGAAAATTAAATGATGAGTTAAATCGGAACGTGACGATTTTATTTGATACGCGAGGACCCGAACTTCGTGTTGGAACTTTGGATAATGGTAAAGTTTTTTTGAAAAAAAATAGTGAAGTAAAAATTTATGAGAGTGCTTTGATTGGTACCGCAGAGCAATTTTCGGTGGTTTATGATCATTTGTTGAGTGATGCACGGGTTGGAATGGATTTTTTATTTCATGATGGTAAAGTGAAAGTACAAATTGTTGGTAAAGGAGACGATTTTTTAATAGGTGAAGTAGTACAGGAAGGTTTCATTTTTAGTAAGGAACCGGTACATGTTCCGAAACTCACTTATTCTACCGATTATGTTTCAGTGAAGGATCGAGAAGATATTCGTTTTGCTGTAAAAGAGGATGTTGATTTTTTAGCACTTTCGGCGGTACAAAGTCATAATGATGTTTTGGATGTGACGGATGAGTTGATTGAACTAGGAAATGATCATATTCAATTGATTGCTAAAATTGAAAACATGCAGGCAGTTGAAGAATTAGATTCGATTATTGAACTTAGTGATGGAATCATGATTGCACGTGGTGATTTAGGGGTGGAAGTACCACTTGAGAAGCTGCCTGGTATTCAGAAAAGAAGTATTGCTAAGGTTCACAAAGCGAATAAAATCGGCCTTGTTTCGACAGAAATGCTAGCTTCGATGGAACATGAAGTAAAACCAACACGGGCAGAAGTTTCCGATGTTTATAATGCCGTGATGGATGAAGTGGATGCTGTAGCATTGGGAAATGAGACGACCATTGGAGATTATCCGGTCGAGACGGTCCGGATGATGCAAAAACTGTTGATAGCGGCAGAAAATGAAGTGGATTATAGTCTTTTCACAGTGAATCAGCAGGTGCGACCGGATGTTACTTCTTTGATTGCATCTTCGATTGTAATGACTGCAAATCAACTTGGGGCGAAAGGAATTGTCACTTCGACCAATTCAGGATATACGGCCAAAAAAATTAGCTTTTATCGGCCAAGTTGCCCAATTTTGGCAGCTACTCCTTCACTTGATACTTTGCGAAGCTTAACGCTTCATTACGGAATTTATCCAGTGCTTATGAATCGCTTTGATACTTCGGATGAAATTGTTGAATATTCAAAGCAATTGGCCATTGATTTACTTTCTTTAAAAAAGGGAGATTATTTTGTTGTCTCGGGTGGTATTCCAGTATCTCTTAATAATACTAATTTTATGAAAGTGGAAGAAATTTAGAGGTGATCGTATGAAGGAAAAAAACAAGGGGATTACTATTCATAAGAAACAAGCTACGATATTTCTAGGAATTGTAATTTTGTTATTGTTTGTTCTGATTGTTGTTATGTTGGTTACGAAAAATAATGCAAATAATCGTTTCAAGAAGGCAATTGAAATTACGAATTATAAAGTCGAAATTAGTGTTCTTGAAAATAAGGAAGAAATCGCTCATTATAGCTATTATAATGATGGGACGTTACAAGAATTTACGAGTTATTATGATGATGCGATGAAAGATCATTATTTCTTTGATGCAAATCATCAGAAATTGTATTACGAAAATTTAACGACACATCAGTATTCGACTGAAGATCGAACAAGCGATTTGGAGTTTCAATCTTTTTTAAAAGTAATTGCTTCTGCCGATTTAAAAAATTGGTTTGGAAATAGTATTTATGAAATTCATTATAGTGATTTAAAGGACATTCTTATGAATTCCAACAATTTGATTTATAGTTTTCTTGTTAATAAAGGATATCAATATCAAGAAAAAGATACTGAAGCAATTGTACGTTTTCAGAAGAATCAATTACAATCGATTACGATGGATGTGGTGACCGATCAGGGAACACTCACTTTTGTATTCGTATTTAGTTATCCAAATACGGTGCTTACATTGCCAGTAGCAAATGACACTTATCAAGCGGAAATTACGAGTGCAAAATGGATGATTCTTTATTTGCAACGAGTATATGCCGAAGAATCGTCACAAAATGAAAAAGTTATTACTGACCTATCTTATATTATGGAAAGTTCTTATGGTGATGAGTTGAATCGTAAACTTTCCATTCAACCGAGTACCATTCAGGTTACATTAATGCCAACTACAGAAAAAGGAAGTGGCGCTGTCAGTGGCTCTATTACATTTGTAAACGGAGTGACTTTGACTATTGTGAATAATGTAATCGTTTCTTCTTAGGAAAAGGAGCATTAGTTTATGAAAAATAAAAAAGGTTTTACATTGGTGGAAATGTTGGCGGTTATTGTTATTTTAGCAATCTTGTCGCTTGTTGCCTTGCCGGCATTTTCTATTTTTCAAAATCAAACAGATGAAGCATATTATGCTTCTTTGGAACGAACCGTTTTATTTGCAGGACGTAATTATTATAACGATCGGATGAGTTTATTGCCTCGCGAAGTTGGGGATCAAAATCGAGTTAGTTTGGATGAATTGGTTCGACTTGATTATTTAGAGCAACCGGTTAGTACTTCAAACAAAGCTTGTATTGGAAATGTCGATGTCCGAAAGACAGAGCGGGGAACTTATGAGTACAGTGTTTGTTTAAAATGTGATCAATATGTGAATAATGATACGTGTAATTTTAATGAAACAGTTACGGATGGAGGAACGGCCTCGGATTATTTAACGTTGGATCAAACGTATTATGAAGTTCCACGTGGGGAACCTTTTGTTGCAGGGTATGCAAAATATTATCATAATGGGGAACTTGTGAAAAGTGATATTGCAGCGAGTCCTAGTTGGATTGATACGAGTGTTTTGAATACTTATACCCTTACCTATACTTATAAAAATTTATCGGTGACAGCAACTGTTAAAGTGATCGATGTCACGCCACCAGGAGCGACTACGGTTGAGATGCGAACGGGCAGTTTAACAGGAGCAATTTATACATCTGGCTGGACGAATCGGGATGTCTATCAAATTTTTAGTAGTCAAGATGACGATGGTGGTAGTGGTATGAAAGGATATGCCATATCGCTTGTAAATCGACCAAGTGATAGTAGTACTTGGACGTTGATCAAACATAATTCGATTACTCAAAAGGATTTGGTCATATTACAGGGAAAGTCTGGCAGTGATTTTAATGGTACTGTTTATGTATGGGCAGTAGATAATTATGATAATTTTGGGCCGGTTACTTCTTACAAACTATCGGTTGATCAAACGGCACCAGCAGTTCCAAGTATTACAAATCCAACGAATGGAAATTGGACGAATCAGGATATTTATTTGACTTTAAAATCAAGTGATGCGATGAGTGGCATTTCTTATTATCAATATAGTTATGATAATAATGCATGGAATACGTATGCAGATTCTGCAAAAGAGACCTATATTACGCCCCCTTATTCTGTGGAGTGTAATCAAGCGACGTATTTGCGAGTTTGCGATTATGCAGGAAACTGTTCGAATAGTGCCAGTACTATGATTCGAATTGATAAAACGGTTCCGACCATATCGTATAATTTGGCTGGAGGGACATATAATTCGACGAAGTCGGTTACGGTAACGGGAAGTGATAGTAACTTTAGTTATATGAATGTTCATGTTTATAAAAATGGGGTATATGATGGTAGTCGATCGGTAAATAATAAAACAACCAATACTCATACGGTCTCGTTAGATAGTGATGGAACATGGACAGTTTATACCCAAGTATATGATCAAGCTGGAAATAAACATACGATGGGACCAGATAATGGTTATGGTTGGTATTATCAAACTTATACGATTCAATCACGAATTTATTGTGATGGATGGTATGTAAATGAAGATTATTTAAGACCGGTGGATTATGGACAGCCATGTACTCAGATTGATTATAGTCAATCAACAACAGTTACCGTATATCAGTATCGTTACTTTCATAGGGGACCTGATGGTGCTTGTGAATATATAAATAATGTTCTCCATTGTTATTGTGCTTGTGGTAACGATTGTATCATGGATGGTACGACTGCCAATAATGGAATTCGTTCTTGTAGTAAACCATGGGGTTATACGCATTGGACTCTAAATGACGATTGTTATGCTAGTGGCGCACAAGGATTTTGGAATGCTTGTTCGTCTGGAAATAATGAGCGAAGAACAACAACTAAAACGGCATATCGTTGGTATCGATAAAGGGGTGATGCGGTGAAAAAGATAAAAATTATATGGATTCTTTTATTGATATTGGGAAGCGGATTGTTGCTTTTGGGAATTTTTTTAACTATTGTTTCTACTATCCAAAATCGTTCTTCCAAGTTGGAAAATTCTAATGACACAAAAGAAGATCGACCATCTATTGATTATTCGAAATTAAATGTTACCGAAGAAGAAGCGATTAAGTTTTTTACTGGACAATATTCTAAGGAAGAGGAATGCTTATTTTTTCAAAAATTAATAGAACCGTCGAAACGAGAAGGATATTCTTATGAGTGTCTAGATTTACCAGACAATAATCCAACTTATTTGATTTATGAAATATCTAGTGCCCAACAAATTGTTAATGTTTACAGTGTTTATAAGGAATCTTTATCTTTGTCGATTTTACCTATGAAAGTGTCTGAAAAATCAGTGGATAACAACTGATTTTTTTAGGATTGTATTTTAAATTGGCTCGTGCCGATAAAATTGGTATTAAATGAGTATGAAATAATTTAGAGTGACTAATTTATCTTCTGGATATTTACAATAAATTAGAGTCCTATGAAGCAATCATTACTAAAGTTAATTTTTTACTATTTTGGTTTTCAATTTAGCGAAAAATGTGATATATTTAGTGTAAGAAGTTAAAGGAAGTGAGCAAGATGCAATTAAACTTTATGGTAAATGATTATCTTTTGATTTGGTCGCTTCTTTTTGGTCCTTCTATTTCGGAAGAAGAGCACGCTGAAAAACAAAAGCTTTGGCTTTCTTATAAGCGGGCATATCATGCTTTGCAAGAAGAACAAGATACGATTTTAAAGGATGTAAAAAACTATATTCCAGATGACGATACGATTTATAATCTTGTATTCTCTAGTAACTTTTATCCTAGAATTAAGAAAGAGTCGGAGAAACATCGGATTTTTCTAATGGAAATTTGGGATAAAAATAAAAAGGTTATTCAAAAAAATTTAAAAGAGATCTTGCGTTTTGACTTGCCAAATGAAGTTGATGTATTCGTCGTTCATCCACAGCTTGATCTTGCTTATTGTAAAAATGGGGAAAAAATGAGTGTTGTCTGTGGCAAAAAGATCGATCGAAATTGTGCCGTAGCAACATTAGTCGATATTATTTATTTGATCGTTCGCCGCTTGTTATCCGATTACCAAAAAGAACAAAAGGAAATTGTTCAAGCGGTGTTAGAACTTGCTATTCAAAATGAATTGTTAACGCGCGTTTTAGGAAAGAGTACTTATACACGGGGCGATAATTCTTTGAAATTTTTGAAAAGACAGATCTATCCGTATTTTCTTATGTATTTGGGAGCCGATCGAGAGGAATTACCAAAATATATGATGCGCGATGCAATTGCTTTCGATCTTGATCAATATGTGATGGAGAAGAATCTAGCGAAAATTGATTTACTTGGTTTTATCGAGTTTTGTGTTAAAAATCAAAGATATATTTTAAGAATTAATCAATTAGAAATTATATAAGATTCCTCTGAGGGATCTTTTTTAAGGAGGGTATGTTATGGAGGATAAATTAACGATTTTATGGCAACAATTAGGGTTAATGCCAGAGGATTTGACCGAGTTTAAAGAAGCAACATTAAAAAATGTGATTGTCCATGACCATACTCATAGTTATACGTTTGTCATTGAGACAAAGAAGACTCTTTCGGCAGCTACTTATTTTAAAGTAGAAGAAGCGTTACAAAAAGCGTTTCAAAATATTAAAAATACTGTTTTGATGATCGAACCAAGAGAAGTCGATATGAATCTTGTTGTCGATTATTTTAATCCGACGTTAGCAAGAGTAAAATCTTTTTTAACGATGTCTTCGATTTTTGAAAATGCTTGTCATAATGAAAATGGTGTTTATTATATCGAGGTCGAAAATCAGGCTGAATATCATCAAGTGGAAGGAATTTTAGAAACGATTCATCAGTGGTATCACCGTTATGGATTTTCCATTGAGTTTGAAATTCGTTTGAATGAAGAAAAGCGGAAAGCAACGTTGGAGTCGATTCAGAAAGAAATGGAGCAGGTACCTGATTTGAAGAATTCAATTCCGGTTGTTGCCGAACGAGTCAATGAGAAGGTATTTCGAAAAATGAGTAAAGAAAAAGATCCAAATTGTGTGTTGGGTAGAACGATTAAAGATAATGCAATTCAGTTACATAATTTGATTGGCGAAGATAATAATGTAACGGTGGAAGGATATGTTTTTGGGGTCGATTACTTTGAGTCGAGTAAAACGGATTTTAAAATTATTACACTTAAATTGACGGATTATTCGGATAGTATTTATTGTAAGGTGTTCGTTCGTGACGACGAAGAATATACACGGCTTTGCAAAGCATTAAAGGCGGGGAAATGGTTTAAAATTCGTGGATATACGAAGAATGATACGTTTGCTAAGGAACTTGTTTTAAATGCTCGTGATATCATGGAAGTGCAAAAAATAGAAGATGAAGTGATGGATGAAGCCGAGGAGAAGCGGGTCGAACTTCATGTTCATACGCAGATGAGTCAAATGGATGGTGTCTTGCCAGCTAAAGCCCTTTTGAATCAGGCGATCAAATGGGGACATAAAGCGGTTGCGGTAACGGATCATAACGGATGCCAATCTTTTCCGGAAGTGTTTAATTTTGTCATGGGCTATAACAAAGGAAAAGAGCCTAGTGAACAATTCAAGGCAATTTATGGAACCGAATTATTGATGATCGATGATTCGGTCGATATTGTCGTGCGTGGGACCGATGACCGATTGTTAGAAACTACTTTTGTTGTATTCGATGTCGAAACGACTGGTTTTAATGCCGGTGGTGGTGACTCGATGATCGAAATCGGAGCGGTTAAGATTTTAAATGGTGAGATTATCGATCGCTTTGATGAATTGATCAATCCGGGTCGTAAATTACCTTCTAAGATTGTTGAACTTACGAATATCACGGATGAGATGCTCGAAGACAAAGAGGATGAAGAGACGGTTGTAAAACGCTTTATCGAATGGGCTGGACTGTTACCAATGGTTGCTCATAATGCGAAATTTGATACTTCTTTCTTGGCGATGGCATATCAGAAATACCATCTTGGTGAGTTTACAAATTGTGTGATCGATACGTTGAAGTTATCCCAGACACTCGATAACACTTATGCTAGACACAGTCTTAGTGCGTTGGTGAAACGTTACGATGTTCCATGGGATGAGGATGCACATCATCGGGCTGATTACGATGCGGAAGGAACGGCTCTTGTCTTCCATAAGATGTTAAAAAAATTAGATGGTAATAACTATGAGACCATCAATGATTTAAATCAGTTAGTTAGTAAAGATGAGATTTACAAATATGGTGTTGGCCATCATATCAATATTTTAGTTAAAAATAAGGTTGGGTTGAAAAATCTATTTCGCTTGGTATCGCTTGCGAATACGAAGTATTTGTATAAAATCCCACGGATTCCACGGAGTGAAGTAGAGGCCTTAAGAGAAGGGCTGTTGATCGGTAGTGGGTGTTATGAAGGAGAAGTGTTTAAACTTGCTCGTAGTAAGACGGAAGAAGAGCTTACGAATATCATTAATTTTTATGATTATGTCGAAGTGCAGCCACCAGAATGTTATGGTCATTTAATCGAGATGCATGATTTTGATAGTAAAGAAGAATTATTTGATAATATTCGAAAAGTTGTCACAACGACTAAAAACGCCGGTAAAATTGTCGTAGCTACTGGCGATGTTCATCATTTGACAAGAGCGGATAAGATTTATCGTGAAATCATTATTAATCAAAAAGTTCCGGGTGGTGGTAGACACCCGTTGTGTCGTAAGGAAATTACGGAAATTCCAAGTTGTCATTTTCGCTCGACCGATGAAATGTTAGCCGACTTTGCTTTCTTGGGAGAAGAACTCAGTCATGAAATCGTCGTCAAAAACACGAATTGGATTGCAGATCAGATTGATCAGATCGAGGTCATTATACAGACTGGAGGAATTCCTTTTTCACCAAAGATCGATCGCAGTGTCGAAACCGTGACAGAACTCGTTTATGGAAAAGCTGGATCGCGTTATGGAGATCCACTTCCTTATCATATCGAGGAACGAATTTCGAAGGAATTGTACGGGGATGGATTATTTAACGCGTTACAGAATGAGCTAAAAGAAGAGAATTTGCCGGAAGAAGAATGGAACCGGAAATTTTATGCTCGTTTGCATGAGGTGATTTTACAAGGATTCGATGCCGTGAAAGATGTCATTCGCAAGGATTTGCGCAAACAAGATGAAAGTTTGAGTGAAGAAGAAATCGAAAAAACGTTGAAGACGAAGCTCGGTGGTGTCATCGGTGGCGGATTTGATGTGATCTATTTGATTGCGCAAAAATTAGTAAAACACAGTAATGATGACGGATATATCGTCGGAAGCCGTGGTAGTGTCGGCAGTAGTTTCGTGGCGACGATGATGGGAATTACGGAAGTAAATCCGCTGCCAGCACATTATTTGTGTCCAAATTGTAAATATTCGGAATTTGCAGATGCCGATGGAACGCCATATGGTAAAAACTATTCTTCGGGATATGATTTGCCGGATAAAATTTGTCCTAAGTGTTCTACGCCGCTTGGAAAAGAAGGACAAGATATGCCATTTGCAACTTTCTTAGGATTTAATGCGGATAAAGTGCCAGATATCGATTTGAACTTTTCGGGTGAATATCAATGGAAAGCTCATGAATATACGAAAGTGTTATTCGGTGTCGACAATGTTTATCGGGCGGGAACCATTGGTACTGTTGCCGATAAGACGGCATTCGGTTATGTGCGCGGATATTGTGAGGATCATGGAATTACGAATATGCGAACGGCCGAAATTGAACGAATCGCTTTGGGATGCACTGGCGTCAAACGCACGACCGGTCAACATCCGGGTGGAATTGTCGTTATTCCGGGTTATATGGATGTTTTTGATTTTACACCATTTCAATATCCGGCGGATGATCCAGATTCTTTGTGGCGAACGACGCACTTCGATTATCATGCGATCGATCAAGATGTTTTAAAATTGGATATTCTCGGTCACGATGATCCGACGGTGTTAAGAATGCTTCAAGATTTGTCGGGAATCGATGTGACGACTTTGCCAATGGATGATAAAGAAGTATTTGCGTTATTTTCTGGACCGGAATCGCTCGGTGTAACAAGCGAGGAAATCATGTGTCCGACTGGTACGTTAGGATTACCAGAATTAGGAACCAAATTCGTTATTCAGATGTTGGTAGATACGAAGCCGAAAACTTTTTCTGAATTGGTTAAAATTTCAGGTCTTTCACACGGAACAGACGTATGGGCTGGAAATGCATCCGAACTAATTAAAAATAATGTCGTTCCATTTAAAGATGTTATTGGCTGTCGTGATGATATTATGGTTAATTTGATGAACTGGGGAATGGCTCCAAAAGATGCGTTTAAGATCATGGAGTTCGTTCGAAAAGGAAAAGCAAGTAAAGATCCAGAAACTTGGAAAATGTGGGAAGGAAAGATGAAGGAAGTGCATATTCCAGACTGGTATATCGAATCTTGTCATAAGATTAAGTACATGTTCCCAAAAGCGCATGCGTGTGCTTATATTATGAGTGCGTTGCGAGTAGCTTGGTTTAAAGTACATCAGCCACTCAATTATTATGCTACTTATTTTTCGATTCGGGTTACGGATTTTGATATCGAGACGATGATGAAGGGATACGATGCGATTAAAAGTAAGATTTTAGATATTCAAGCAAAGGGATTCGAAGCGACGAATAAAGAAAATGGCGTTTTAGAATCGTTGAAGATTGCGTTAGAAGCATCAGCCCGGGGAATTCATTTTGGAAAAATCAGTTTGGAAAAAAGTGATGCTACTCATTTTCGAATCGATGAAGAGCATGAGAATACTTTGATTCCATCGTTTAGTACGATCGATGGTCTCGGTGGAACAGTAGCGCAGAAGATTATTGAAGAAAGAGAACAACAAGCCTTTCTTAGTATCGAGGATTTTCAAAAGCGAGGTAAGGTATCTCAAACACTGGTGGATAAAATGCGCCTTATGGGCATTTTAGATGATTTGCCAGAGTCGAGTCAGTTAACGTTATTTTAGGAGGAATTGCCAATGGAAAATGATCCGATTGGAGTAATTGATTCTGGGCTAGGAGGTATTTCAATTTTAAAGGAAGTAAGAAAGTTACTTCCTTTTGAACGTTATCTTTATTATGGAGATTCTCTTCATAATCCATATGGTACAAAATCACAAGAAGAAGTATGGAACTATGTCGATGAGATCGTTACGTTTTTGATGGCACAACACTGTAAGTTGATTATCATCGCTTGTAATACGGCGACGATGTTGACGATTGCCCGACTTCGAAAGAAATATCCGAACTTTTTATTTATTGGAACGGAGCCTGCTATTAAAGTAGCACACGATTTTTTTCAAACGCAGAGGGTGTTAGTATTAGCGACTCCAAATACGATGGAAAGTGAACGTTTTTTGTGGTTGAAAAAAGAATATTCTTTGACGAAGGCGATTTTCTTACCATGTGCTTTTTTAGCGGATGCGATCGAACAAGATGACTCTTTGAAAGTTTCACTTTTGCTTCATAAATATTTATATCCTTATCGTGGTAAGATCGATGTGGTTGTTTTAGGGTGTACGCATTATCCATTTGTAAAGGAAGAAATTGTTCGTGAGCTGGGAACGGTTTCGTTTATCGATAGTGGGGTAGGAATTGCCAAGCGTACCAAATATTTGTTGGAACAGAATCATTTGTTAACAAGCGAGAAAATCGGAGGAGTCATGTTTTATAATTCGGCACCGACTTTTTCAAAAAAACGATATCATGAATTATTGGACAATTGAGAAATCATTGTCTTTTTTTGTCATTTTTGGGCGTTTTTTGCTTGTTTTTTGCCATGTAAGGGAAATGCGTGTTATAATGGTCTTGGTGAATAGAATGACAATAAACATAGGAACAATCACAGTAAATTACATACAATATGGTGAAGGTGAAGACGTCGTCTTATTACATGGATGGGGCCAAAATATTCAGATGATGGATCCACTCGGCAAAAAACTAGTGAATAAACGGGTGACTATCTTAGATTTACCTGGCTTTGGTGAGACAAACGAACCGGATTTTGTTTTCGATGTTCACGATTATACCGAATTTTTACATGAGTTTTTAAAACAAGTACAAGTAAAGAAACCGATTTTGATCGGCCATTCTTTTGGGGGACGGATTGCGATTTGTTATGCAGCAAAGTACCCAGTAGAAAAATTGATTTTGTTTGGTGCTCCTTGTATTCGCGAGGAAGTCAAACCATCTTTGAAAGTAAAGGTGTTAAAAACGTTAAAAACAGTTCCTGGTTTGAATCGACTCAGTGAAGTGGCCAAAAAATTTATCGGTTCGTCCGATTATCGGAATGCGACACCGCGCATGCGTGATATTTTAGTAAAAGTAGTGAATGAAGATTTGAGTAAAGAAGCTGCTAAAATATCTGTTCCTACGTTATTGATCTGGGGAAGCGAAGACGTCGCCGCACCGGTCGAGGATGCGAAAAAGATGGAATCTCTCATGAAAGATGCTGCTTTGATCGTGTTGGATGGCTATACACACTATGCTTATTTAGAAGCGTTACCACGGGTTGTTTCGATCTTAGAACACTTTATTTAAGGAGGAAGGGTTATGTTGTTTTTATATTTGGCTTTGTTTTTTGTCTTATTGATTTATTATTTTACAAAGACAAGGCGGGCTCTACATATGTTGCAATTAAATCATTATAATGAGAATCAACGGTATTTAAAATGGGTAATGAAACATCCGAAACAGGCATTTTATCATTTGGATTTAGGTGGCGTAATCCTTTTGCTGTTACCATTTGTGACCAACGATATTCTACGTAATATTATTTTGATCGTCATGATTGGATTTTATTTGTTCGCCGAATATACGCTTTTATTGTTGGCGAAAACAGATCAAAACAAAACACCGCTTGTGACGACAAGTCGCATTAAACGGTTATGGGTTCCACTTTTCTTATTCTTTATGATTCCAGTGGTAATTGGATTTCTCTTTCACGACTTATTACCATGGATGCTTTTTCTCGATGTAATGTTTTGTATTTTCTGTTATTTTCTTGTTTATCTTGCTAATATTATCAATATTCCGGCCGAAAAAATGGTTTTTCATTATTATGCATCGAAAGCAAAACGAAAATTGAGTGAAATGAAGAATTTGAAAGTGATCGGCATTACAGGAAGTTATGGAAAGACGAGTAGTAAAAATATTTTAAATGATATTTTAAGTGTGAAATATATTACTCGACCATCGCCAAAAAACTATAATACTTATTATGGTTTGATGATTACGGTGAATAATTATCTCGATAAATTCGACGATGTGTTAATTGCCGAAATGGGTGCATATGCGAGAGGCGATATTAAAGGTCTTTGTAATTTAGTTCATCCGAAGTATGGTATTTTAACGAAAATTGGAACGGCTCATTTGGAATCGTTTGGCAGTGAAGAAAATATTTTAAAAACGAAGTTTGAATTGATCGAGTCTCTCCCGAGTGATGGTGTGGCAGTATTAAATCGGGATGATGAGAAACAAGTCTCTTATCCACTTCAAAATAAAGTGAAGATAATCTGGATTGGAATTATGAATCAGGATGCGGACTTGGTGGCTACTAATATTCGTTGTAGTGGGCAAGGTACTTGGTTCGAATTAAAATTAAAGGGCCAAAAAGAAACCTATCCTTTTGAGACTTGTCTTTTAGGAAAAGGAAACGTCTATAATATTTTGGCTGGAATCGCGTTAGGACTTGAATTTGGGGTTACGATACCGGAATTGCAGATGGCGGTGCGAAAGGTAAGACCGGTCGATAATCGTTTGGAACTTAAGAAATTAGGAGATATGTATCAGATTGCCGATGCGTATAATTCGAATCCGGATGGGGCAAAAATGGCACTAGAAGTACTCGATATGATGCCAGGAACAAAAGTAGTTGTCACGCCGGGGATGATCGAATTAGGTAAAAAGGGAAGAGAGGCAAATTATCAATTTGGCGTACAAATTAGTGAAGTAGCAGATTATGTTATCTTGATTGGAGAACAGCAAACCCTACCAATTAAAGAAGGCCTTTTAGAAAGCGGTTATGATCCGAAGAAAATACATGTGTTAAATGATGTACGGGCATCGTATCCATTGGTGTTGAAATTAAAAGGCAAAGAAGATATCTATGCGTTATATGAAAATGACTTACCAGATAGTTACGTGGAATAAAGGAGTGAAGTGAAATGAAGATTAAAGTAGGAGTTATTTTTGGTGGCGAAAGTGTCGAACATGAGGTTAGTATCATTTCGGCAATGGGTGCTATTTGTAAGATGGATAATGAGAAATACGATATTATTCCTATCTATATTGCCAAAGATCGGGAATGGTATACCGGCGAGGCATTGAAAGATATCGAGGTCTACCAAGACTTGGATTTAATGAAGCGATATGCGAAAAATGTCGTATTGTACTGCAAAAATGGTCGTTTTGTATTACAGACAAAAAGAGGGCTTTTTAAAAGGGTTGTTGCCGATATCGATATTGCTTTTCCGATCGTTCATGGAACGAACGTGGAAGATGGTACGTTACAAGGGTATTTGCAGACAATCGGCATTCCTTATGTCGGACCAGATGTTTATGCGGCAGCGGTCGGCCAAGATAAGGTATTCATGAAAGATATTTTTGCCAGTGAAAAATTGCCGATGACAAAATATGTATGGTTCTATGATAGCGAATATTTAGAAGATAATGGTAAAATTATGGACGATATTATGAAAAAATTGAAATTTCCAGTAATCGTCAAGCCAGCTCTTTTAGGTAGTAGTGTCGGTATTCATATTGCGAAGGATATGGCAGGTCTTGCGGATGCGATCGATGATGCCATTCAGTATGATAATAAGATTTTGGTCGAAGAAGTGGTTCCTAATTTGACGGAGGTCAACATCAGTGTGCTTGGTAATTATGAAAATGCCCGGGTTAGTGAAATCGAAGAGGTAATCCCATCGGAAGAGTTTTTAACTTACGAAGACAAGTATATTGGGCAAGGCAAAAAGGGAAGTAAATTCGGAGCGAAAACTTCGAAAGGAATGCTTTCGACGAATCGGCGAATTCCTGCTAGTATCGATGATAAGTTGAAAGAAGAAGTTCGCAAAGTAGCACTTGCGGCCCATCGTGCTTTGGGGTCTTCGGGAGTTAGTCGGATCGACTTTTTGGTAGATAATAAGGCAAAGAAGATTTATGTAAATGAAGTAAATAGTATTCCAGGTAGTTTGGCGTTTTATCTATGGACTCCACTTGGAAAGGATTTCTCAGAGTTACTTGATGATATGATTAATTTTGGAATCAAGGATTACAAACGTCGAATTAGTAAGACACGTTCTTTCAAATCGAACATTTTACAAGGTTTTGCAAATGGAATGAAAGGTATGAAGGGGAAATTAAAATAATCCTTGCATCTCTTTCGAAAATTTAGTACAATAAAAATGGTTTGAGTGATTAGCTCAGTTGGTTAGAGCGCTACGTTGACATCGTAGAGGTCGTAGGTTCGAGTCCTATATCGCTCACCATTTTTATTTGGGCGTTTAGCTCAGTTGGTTAGAGCGCTACGTTCACATCGTAGAGGTCGCAGGTTCGAGCCCCGCATCGCCCACCATCTGTTTTTTTGTCAATCTTCGCGATTGATTTTTTTATTTTGTTTATGTTATACTAAAATTGTAAACAGAAAAGGATGGGATTTGGATGAATCAATTAAATGATAATGTGAAATGTGATGTTCAAAAAATGGAAGAATGCGATCACTTTTTATTTCCAGTAAAGAATTGGATGGCACCAGAAGAGAGTTTTGACACAGTGGCTTATTATTGCCCTCTTTGTGGATTAACAAATCGATGGGATATTGATCCATCGTTAAGAGTTGTGATGAACGAAATTTTTGAAAAACAGGCACTTGCTGGAAAATTAAATAATAAAACAGTAACGACAAGTTTTATTTCAGAAGAAGATATGAAAGCAGTATTACTTCAGATTGCAAATGAAACTTTTTCTTCTGATGATGAAATGCGCGCTAGGATTCGTTCATTAGTTGATCAATTGGTTGAAGAAAAAGTGTTACAAAAGAAAAAGTAGCGATGCTACTTTTTTTCTTTGACTAAATTTCTTTTTGATGAGAAGCACTGTTCATTGTGAATTCGAATTTTTTCTAATTGCATTAGTTCGTTCAAGGAACGATGAAATAACCAATTCGGAAAATCTTGATCTTGAGTTGGATGTTGTTCATAATACGATAATAAGTTTCGAATATAAGGATATCGTGGATCTTGTTGATAAAAAATAGGGTAGGAAGTAATTTGGGTTGGACCTTCTTCTTTTGAAGATGTGTTATCTTTTTTGGTAATAATAAACTGTGTCGTTTCCCAAAGATGGAAATGTCTTACAGCAAGTTCCTGGTTATTGGTATAAAGAGTTGTGATATCATATATATCAACAAGAGTAGTACTTTCCATTAAAGGTATTAATGCTTTTTTTTCTCCCCAAAAGCATAAAGAATAAATTGGGTGGTTTTTTATTTTTTCTGGCATATTATTACTTCCTTATTTTTATTATAGTATATTCAAGTAAAAGATATTGGAAAATAATCGGCTGTGTCTATCGCACTAAATATTGTCATTTCTTTCTATTTCCTAATCTTTTGGAGTGAAAATCTTCCGTTAAAAATACAGATAATTAAATCCTAGACTTTTGTATATTTCGGAAGCTCTAGGCCAATTGAGTATTCTAGCGAATAGTAAATTGTAAAGTTCATCTAATAAGAAAATAGCACATATTGTATAACTTAGTATTAAAAAAGTTTTCTTATCCATTTTTTTTGCTAAATAAAAACAAAAAGGAACAATGCAATAAATGAGCAACAGACTGGATATTCCAAATACTAATACACTTCTTATGCAAACATAACCATTAATATTTCCAAAATTTAAAATTTCAGTGCTATAATCCCAACATTTAACATGCATAATATGCTCCATAAAGGCTCCACCGATATATTCTAGTATCCCAGTTACAATTATGCTAATGAAAAAGACAAATAAGGGATTTTTTCTTTTCTTGTAGGTTAAAAAATATATTAGAACTGCTCCTATAGCGTAGATGTTTATCCAGGGTAGGAAATTGCCTCCGCGCCAATAGATTTTAGTCATACTACTATTAAAATAATAAAATATCACTTCATATAAAAAACCAAAGACTCCTGCAATTACAATAATTAAACAGATTATTCCAAGCATTGTACTTTTATCAAAATGTTGGTCCTTATTTAGATAGTTTTTATACTTATCTTTCATCCTTCTAATTCCATTTCTTTTTTATTGTATATTAAACCCTAAATTATAAAAAATTCAGGGTTAGTATTCTTATGGTGCCTTGAGGGGTTAGATACTGAACCAAAGATTAAGTTCGTACCCTCGTCTCAGTACAGTAACAATATATCATACATTTTTGCGATAGTGAACAATTTTTTAACAATATTCTAACATTAGTATAACAAATTTTACTATAAAATATTTTTTAATAAATATATAGCTGTTCGTTTGTTTTTTTATATATTCAATAGTATACTTTCTGTAGGGAATATCAGTTGTTGAGTGTCTACCTCTAATCTTTATAGAGAGGAGGTTTGATAAAGATGAAAACTAGGACTTTTATTATAAAAGTTCTTAAGCTCATTGCTATCATTTTATTTCTCCTTATCATTATGATAGTAGTAATAAAAAAATGACACTCATTCGCTTGAATAAGTGTCGCTGAATAAGTGCCATAAGACAATTTATTGGGTAGACATTCAACTCGGAAAAACTGAATGTTCCCTTTTTTTATTTTATGCAAGTTTCCTTGACATATTCATAATATCATATTTATATAATTTTGTCAAAAGTCTATTTATATATCAAATTAGTAATGTGAATTTTATCATGCTATCACATCCAATGTTTTCTATTATAACATAATTATAAAAAAAGAACCTTTATTTGGTTCACATCATTTCTTTATGGTGCGAGGAAGGAGACTTGAACTCCCACGATTTACATCACTACCACCTCAAAGTAGCGCGTCTACCATTCCGCCATCCTCGCGTGATAAAAATATTATATCAAAAAAATCTTTTTTCGTACACTGTATTTTTGCTATCTTTTTTTCTTTTTTTATGATATACTTAATCTATATCATTTAAAGCTATGTAGGAGGAGTTATGGAAACACTTACCATTGTAGTTGGAGTTATTTTAGTAATTGTTTTAATTGCTGCAGTTATTTTCTATTTTAAAACAAAAAATCAATAAGAAAGAAAGCTGAAAGTTGGCTTTCTTTTTTTTGAATTTAAAGTTTTTATGGTATATCGATAGAAAGTAGTTCGGTGGAATTAAAGTATAAAAAACAATCATGATTGGTTGTCTTTAGTTTCATAAGGAAGTTTATATCTATCATTTTGTTTTCTTACTTTCAAATCTCTTGATACTGATTTAAATGTTTTAGTAACATTAGATGGAAGTTTATCAATATCGAAAAATTTTAACTCATAGCTTTCAGAATCACCCTTTATTTCTCCAAAGTAAGTACTGGTTTCGAATACGATATTAACAATATAAACTTCGTCTTGATTAGGATAAATACGATGTTGATTTTCTCCAGAATATATATTAAATAATTTTAAATCCGTCTCCTTGATTTCTAAATTCGTTTCCTCTTTTATCTCTCTAATAGTAGTCTCATATATTGTTTCACCTAAATCCATAGATCCCCCTGGATTTCCCCATAAATTATCATCACTTCTTCGTTGGAGCAATACTTGGCCTCTCTCATTAAATATTAAACAACCGCATGCACATATCATAATTGGGGAATGTCCAACAAGTTTCCTCATAGTTTTTATATATTCCATAAATTTTCTCCATCCTGATTTTATTTTTATTAATATTCTACTATAAATTTACTCATATTAAAACTCGAAACATAAGATTCGAGTTTTTAATCCATCTGGTGTCCCCTTAGGGATTCGAACCCTAGACCCACTGATTAAGAGTCAGTTGCTCTACCAACTGAGCTAAGGAGACATAAATTTTGAAAGCATCTTTATTTTATCTCATATTTTTTCATTTGGCAAGATTTTTCCTCATATTTTCTATTATATTGTAATAAAGAAATTTAATGATTTCTGTTGATTGTTCTTTTTCGAAAGAATAAAAAAAATCTTTTTTTTCATAATAATATAGAAAGGATGATTATTATGAATGAAAACACAGAGCTTTTAGAGTATATTTATCAAGTTGCCGATATGGGAGTGAAGTCTACAACGAACTTACTAAAAGAATTGAATGGGAAAGATAATAAGATCAAAAAAGCGATCGAAGATGAATTGAAAGAGTATGAGGGATTCTACGAGATTACGAAAGACTTACTAGTGAAATATAAAGTCCCACCAAAGCCACTTGGAATGATGGCGGATCTTTCTTCTTCAATGGGAATTAAAATGGAAGTATTAAAAGATAATAGTGATGCCAAAATTGCAGATATGCTTACCCAAGGCTTGACGATGGGAAAATTGGAGATGGAAAAGAAAATTAAAAATTATCAGGATGTAGTAGGTAAAGATTTATTGGAATTAGCAAAGGGAATTGCAAAATTTCAGGAAAATAGTATTAAAAAATTGCAACCATTCTTATAAAAACGACAAAGTTGTCGTTTTTTCTTTCTTACATTTTTGTCATGTTTTTCCTGCTTTATGGACTTTTTATTTGATTCATATTATAATGAGAACGATAAAGGTTGGTGATTTCTGGTGGAACAAAAACAAACAATTTCTGTCGATAAAAAGAATATTTTACGATATCAACCAACGGTGAGGGAAGGTCTTTCTTCCAAGATGGTAGAAGAAAGAATTCAGTGTGGTCTTGTTCATCATGATACGGATGTTCCGACCAAAACGATCCGGCAAATCGTGCAAGGAAACTTATTTACGTTATTTAATATATTGAATTTTACACTTGGTTTTTTTGTTTTACTAGTAGGTTCTTATAAGAACTTATTGTTTCTAGGCGTTGTTATCTGTAATATTTTGATTTCGACGCTACAAGAAATCAAAGCGAAAAAGACAGTGGATGAACTATCTTTAATCAGTGAATCGAAAGTAGAAGTGGTGCGCGATGGTAAACGAGTTCTCATTTCGAAAAATGAGATCGTATTAGATGATGTAATTCATTTTGCACTCGGTAGGCAGGTGGTTGTCGATAGTATTGTGATCGATGGGGAATGTCTTGTTAACGAAGCATTTATTACTGGAGAAAATAATCCGATTCGGAAGAAAAAAGGAGATCTTTTGTTGTCGGGAAGTTTTATTGTCAGTGGCAGTGTGTACGGCAAGTGTGAACATGTTGGGGAAGATAACTATACTTCCGCTATTTCGAAAGATGCGAAGTATTTGAAAAAAGTCAATTCCGTTTTGATGAATTCGTTGAATACGATCGTACGGGTTCTTTCTTATATTGTCGTACCACTTGGTATTTTACTTTTTTGTAGTCAATTAAAGATTGATGGAAATACGTTTCGTAATGCGGTTGTGAATACGGTCGCAGCATTGATTGGCATGATTCCGGATGGACTTGTATTACTTACTAGTACTGTTTTAGCGGTATCCGTTATTCGTCTTGGCAAATACCATGTTTTAGTACGAGAGCTTTATTGTATTGAAACATTGGCTCGCGTCGATACACTTTGTTTAGATAAAACAGGAACAATTACCGAAGGAAGTATGGAACTTGTCTCTGTTTTGCCACAGAAAGGTTATTTAAAGGAAGAAGTAGAATCGATTTTAGTCGATATTTGTTGTAATAGTGAAGATGAGACACCGACGATGATGGCTTTGAAGCAACGTTATTGTAAGAAAAGCAGTCATCATTTTCAAAAAATCGTGCCTTTTTCTTCGGATACAAAGTATGCGTCTTTTATCGATGAGGATTGTTCTTATCTGTTAGGAGCACCGGAGTTTATTTTAGGGCATCAACGTTCTATGATTGATTTGCAACAGGTTCAAAAAGATTATCGTGTCTTATTGTTGGCAGTCGAAAAAAATGGTAAGAAAAAAGAAGTTGCCTATCTATTGATTCAAGATAAAATTCGGAAAGAAGCGAAGGATACGCTTGCCTATTTTTATAAACAGGATGTCGATATTAAGGTGATTTCGGGAGATAATCCGGTTACGGTTAGTCAAATTGCAAAACGGGTAGGACTTCATGATTACGAGAATTATATTGATTTGAGTACGGTTTCCGAGACAGATGATTTAGTTGATATTTGTGAAAAATATACTATCTTTGGGAGAGTGACTCCTTCTCAAAAGAAAAAATTAGTACTTGCCTTGAAGGCAAAAGGTCATACGGTAGCAATGACTGGAGATGGTGTGAACGATGTGCTGGCTTTAAAAGAAGCGGATTGTAGTATTGCGATGGCAAGTGGAAGTGATGCGGCGCGGAATGTCTCACAACTTGTTTTATTGGAGTCAAATTTTGATGCGATGCCACGAGTAGTAGAAGAGGGAAGAAGAACGATCAATAATATTCAACGAAGTGCTAGTTTGTTTTTAGTAAAAACGATTTATGCGACTTTGTTAGCTGTTACCTTTTTGTTTTTGGCGATCCCGTATCCTTTTATTCCAATTCAGTTATCACTTACAAACATGGTGATTATCGGTATTCCGTCTTTTGTACTAGCACTTCAGAAAAATACGGATCGAGTGCAAGGAAACTTTTTAACGAATGTCTTGGCGAAATCTTTTCCGACCGCGCTATCGATTTTTACGGAAGTGATTCTCGTGTTGATCGTCGGATATTTGTTTGCATTAACACAATCAGAAATTTCTACCTTATGTGTGTTATTAGTTGCTATTTCGGGATTTCATCTTTTGTATCAATTGTGTCAACCGTTCAATTGGTATCGAGGAACTTTGTTTTTTGGAATGATTGCAATTTTATTATTCGAAATCATTTTCCTACATGATTTATTTTCGTTAGCTGTATTTGATGGATTATTATGGATGTTATTCCTTTGTTTGGCGATTGTTTCTTTTTATATTTTAACGTTCTATCGTTATCTATTCGAAAAAGGACAAGCATGGTTTCAAAAAAGAAAAATATAAAAAATGATAAAAACTGTTGTATCTTCGTTTTGGTATTGTTATAATAGTAATACCAAAGCGAAGATTTATTTCTTTTTTCTTGGGAAAAAATTACAAAAGGGGCTTGCATTCATTACTTTTTTATTGTAGAATGTAAGAGTACTTGCACAAAAAGCATAAATGGGCTTGTAGCTCAGCTGGTTAGAGCGCACGCCTGATAAGCGTGAGGTCGATGGTTCAAGTCCATTCAGGCCCACCATTTATGTGCCTCAATAGCTCAGTTGGTTAGAGCACCTGACTGTTAATCAGGGGGTCCTAGGTTCAAGTCCTAGTTGGGGCGCCATTTAATTTGGCCGGTTGGTGAAGTGGCTTAACACACCGCCCTTTCACGGCGGCATTCATGGATTCGAATTCCATACCGGTCACCAAATTGATTTTAACTCTTCACAATGTGAAGAGTTTTTTCTTTCTTTCCTTGACAACCACTTTAATATCATGTAATATTATAAATGCATGGAGTAATTGGAGACGTACTCAAGAGGCTGAAGAGGAGTCCCTGCTAAGGATTTAGACCGGTGTAAGCTGGTGCGAGAGTTCAAATCTCTCCGTCTCCGCCATTAAGAAGTGAAACTGCAGATGCAGTTTTTTCTTTTGATTTCATAACTTTTATGTTTTGTTCCATACTATAATTGGTGAAATGTATGGAACTTTTTTATTTGTGTTTACGTATTTTTTTCGTTCGTATTTTGGATGTTTCGTTAGGTACGGTACGGACGATTATTACGGTAAAAGGGAAAGTGTTTTTGGCTAGTTGTGTTGGCTTTGTCGAAGTTTTTGTTTGGTTTTTGATCGTTCGCGAAGCTCTTAATACGGATGTTACGAGTATTTGGGTAGCGATTTCTTATTCTTTGGGATTTGCGACGGGAACTTATATTGGGGGAGTCGTATCGGATCGTTTTATTGCGGGAACGTTGTCTGTACAAGTGATCACCAATCGGAGTAACCAACATTTGCTTTCTCAGTTGCGGAAAGCTGGTTTTGCTGTTTCGGTTATTGAGGCAACGGGCTATAGTGATGCTAAATATTTGTTATTGATTGAAATCGACAAACGGAAGCTTGGATATTTGAAAAAGTTGATTATGAAGGTGGATCCGAAAGCATTTATTGTGGTGGGGGAAACGAGATATGTGCAAAATGGATATTTTAAGTAATCTTTGAAAGTTTATGGTATAATCGAATTAGGTGATACAATGATAAAACGGCAAGATTTTATGCTTCCGTCGGAGCAGGACGGTCTTCCATTGGGAGTGACTTTGATGATTCCAGATCAAAAGATAAAAGGGATCGTTCAAATATGTCATGGGATGTGCGAACATCGCAAACGTTATTTGGATTTTATGTATTTTTTGGTGAAACAGGGATATGTTGTCATTGCTCATGATCATCGTGGTCATGGTGAAAGTGTTCGCTCACGTAAAGATCTTGGTTACTTTTATGACGAATCTGCTACTTTTTTGGTCGAAGATGTTTATCAAATTTCGTGTTATATAAAGGACAAATTTAAAGATCGAAAACTAATTTTATTTGGGCATAGTATGGGATCTTTGATCGTTCGTAATTATCTGGCACGGCATGCGAATGCAATCGATGGTTTGATTGTCTGTGGTAGTCCTAGTCGTAATTCATTTGTCAATATGGGAATCTTATTGGTTCGAGTAATGAAATGTTTTCTTTCCGATCATTATCGGAGTCGTTTCTTAAATCATCTGGCTCTTGGAAGTAATCGCCGTTACCAAAAGGAACATGATTCGTATGCATGGCTTACGCGTGATGAAAGGGTACGTAAAATACATCGTGAAGATAAAGCTTGTCAGTTTATTTTTACACTCGAAGGATTTCAAAACCTATTTTTGTTATTAAAACGTACTTACCAAAAAGATTATTATTTACGTGAAAATTTAGAGATTCCTATTTTGTTTTTGTCGGGCAGTGATGATAAGGTGTTGAAGAGCGAGAAGAAGTGGCATCAGGCGCAGGAATTTTTAAAATCTCTCGGGTATCAAAATATTTCATCTCATTTGTATGGTGGAATGCGTCATGAAATTTTAAATGAAATCGGACATGAAAAAGTTTATCAGGATGTACTAACGTTTTGTAATGAGAATTCTCATTGATGCAGATGCGTGTCCGGATCTTTCATTGATCGCTCAATTGGCCATTCGTTATCAAGTAGTAGCAATTGCTTTTTTTGATACTGCCCATCAAATTAAGATCGAAGGAATGATTGCACATCAGGTTGATTGTTCGAGTCAAAGTGTCGATGTCGCTCTTTGGACAGAAATGCAAAAAGGCGATCTTGTAATTACTTCGGATTATGGATTGGCAGCGATGTGTTTGACAAAAGGACTTGTTTTACATCCAAATGGATTTATTTATACTCGAGAAGAAATCGATCGCCTTTTGTACTCTCGCTATCTTGCCTCTAAATTTCGAAGAGCCGGAGGACGGCTCAAAGGACCAGCACCGAGGACTAAATTTCAAACAAGACAGTTATCAGAGAAACTAGAAGAACTATTGAAAAATCAATAAGTTCTTCTTTTTTGTGCATACTATTTATGGTGATTTTATGAAAAGTCCGTTTCATTATCAGATGAGTGAACGTTCTAGTTTACCGACGACTTATTGTAATCTGTTGTTGTATCTTTTTAAACGTGAAGAAATTCCGAATATTTTAATACAGCGTATTTATCAATATGCGTTTGATTTGAGTTTTTCAAAAGAGATTGCCAGTGGTGGGAGTAGTCGGGTAGCACATTTGTTACTCGTTCATTTTTTACAAGATTATGCAAAAAATTTTTCGTTTCCGCTATCGGGAGAAATGATCTATGGGGCAAAAGTAGATCTCAAACTATTTCAAACGGTATTATTACATGGCATCATTGTCACGAAGGTTTGTTTTGAAGAAAGGGATCATTATGTTTTGGTTACTAGAATCGACCGGGAATTTGTCTATTTATTTGATCCTTATTATACAGTGAATGAAAAAGAATTGGATGAAGTTTGGTATTTTAATGATCGTTTTTTTGATTATAATCGTAAGATTAAGGTTCCTTATTTTTTTCAAACGGACTCTCATTTTTTTATGTTAGGAGAAATTTCGAGGCGAGAATGTGCTTTGTTTTATCGGATTCATCATTTTCCTGTATAAAATCAATTTGAAAACCGCATTATTCGAATAGAAAGGAGAGTTTATATTGGCACGTCACAAAGTAGAAATCAGTGGCGTGAATACAGCGAATATTAAAGTTTTAAGTAATGAAGAAATGCGTCAGCTTTTTGTAAAAATGAAAGAGGGGGATCCATTTGCGCGAGAAGATTTGGTAAATGGAAATTTAAAATTAGTACTTAGTATTTTGAAACGCTTTCATTATCGGGATGAGAATATGGATGATTTGTTTCAAGTTGGTTGCATTGGGTTGTTAAAGGCGATTGATAATTTTGACTTATCACACGAAGTGAGATTTTCAACTTATGCAGTACCGATGATTTTGGGAGAGGTAAAGCGATATCTACGTGACAACAATAGTGTGCGAATAAGCCGTTCTTTGCGCGATTTAGCCTATAAAATTTTGCGGTATAAGGATGAATATATGCAATCCTATGGAAAAGAACCGGATCCAGAAGAGATTGCCAAAGTGATGGAAGTGAGTACTTATGATGTCGTCAATGCCTTAGATGCGTTGCGGGACCCAGTTAGTATGTTCGAACCGATCTATAGCGATGGTGGCGATACGATTTATTTATACGATCAGATAGAAGATAAAACGGTTGATAAAAATATCGATATGCGGATGGCTTTGGAAAATGCTTTAAAAAATTTGAGTAATCGGGAACAGTATATCATCGATCAACGTTTTATCGTGGGAAAAACACAGATGGAAATTGCCAGCGAACTGGGGATTAGTCAAGCTCAGATTTCGCGGCTTGAAAAAAGTGCGATTGCTTCTGTTAAGAAAAGTTTGAAATAGAAAGTACGAATGAAAAAGATGCGTACTTTTCTTTTTTTCTCATAAGATAGAATAGGTGATTTTATGCGGTTATCGGATTTACAAAATAAAGATGTTGTCAATATGTTAGATGGTCGAAATATTGGTAATATTATCGATGTCAAAATCGATGAGGTGTCGGGGAAGATCGAATCGTTTGTCATCGAACCGAGTAAGAATTTTTTATCTTTTTTAAGAAGAGGAGAAGATACGGAAATCGATTGGCAACACATTACAAAGATCGGTGAAGATGTCATTTTGGTGAACATTACTTTTTAAATCGTTTCATGTTATAATAAGTGCGGTGAAGTTTCATGAAAAAAGAATTGTTAGTACCAGTTGGCGAACAGGAATCGTTGAAACAGGCCGTGATGAATGGGGCGGATGCTGTTTATTTGGCACTGAAAGATTTTGGAGCGCGCAAATATGCGAAGAATTTTAGTCATGAAGAATTGATTGATGCGGTTCGTTATTGTCATTTGTACGATGTAAAGGTCTATGTTACTTTGAATACTTTGATTAAGGATAGTGAGATTTCCTCTTTTTTAGAGGAGGTTCGATTTGTCCATCAAATTGGGGTAGATGCTGTCATTATGCAAGACTTGGGAATGATATATCTCGTTCATGAGAAGTTTCCTAATTTAGAGATCCATGCTTCTACGCAATGTCATAATTACCATGATGAGACACTTTCTTTTCTAAAGGAATTGGGGGTAAAACGGGCGGTTTTAGCACGTGAGCTTTCGCTCGTTGAAATTCAGGATTTAAATGTCGATATCGATTTGGAAGTGTTTATTCATGGGGCACTTTGTATCAGTTATTCGGGACAGTGTCTTTTTAGTAGTTTTGTTTTAAATCGTAGTGGTAATCGTGGGGCATGTGCCGGAATGTGTCGACTTCCTTATCAGCTTGTGATCGATGGAAAAGAAACAGATAGTCGTTATTTTTTAAGTCCAAAGGAATTGAAATTAGCGGAGGATATTCGCTTCTTTTATCAAATTCCGAAAGTAAAGAGTTTTAAGATTGAAGGGCGCATGAAGAGTCCGAGTTATGTCGGCTTTATTACGGCATATTATCGAAGAATTTTAGATGCGATCGAGAAGAATGAAGCGTATGAAGTGGATCCGGAACGTGAGAAAAAACTTTTGTTACTGTTCAATCGAGGATTTACGAAAGGTCATTTGTTGATGGACCAAAAAGAACGATTGATGAATATTGATTCGCCGAATCATATTGGAATTCCTTTAGGGCGAATTGAAAAAATTCATAAGAAGAAAGCATATCTTGTTTTGGCGGAAGATCTTCATCAGGGCGATGGAATCCGTTTTGCAAATGGCGAGGGATTTATTGTCAATTTTTTATATCATTTAGACGGGCGACTCATTGCGGAAGCAAAACGTGGACAAACCGTCGTTTTAGAAACGGATAAAGCGGTCGTCGGGCCGGTGTTAAAAACGATGGATGTTTTGTTAAAGGAAGAGTTATCTCATTTACCGAAACGTTTGATTCCGATTCGTATCTTTGCCAAAGTGAAAATCGGAGAACCATTTACTTTAACGGCAAGTTGTCGTGGTATTACGGTAACTGAAACAGGGACGATTGTCGAACCGGCCAAGAGTAGCCCGGTGACGCGTGAACGCCTGATTCAGCAGTTATCGAAAATTAAAGAGACACCGTTTGTGTTTGAAACGTGTTCGGTTGAAATGGATGATTCTGTCTTTCTTGTGATGAGTCATATCAATGAATTAAGAAGACGGGTGTTATCACAATTGCAACAACGGTTAGAAGAAGTGAAAAAGCCGTTTGTCGAACGAACATGGCAAGCACCGTCTTGTAGGTGTTCTTCTATTACGCCAGGGGTCAGTGTTACATTGTTTCGAGATGAGCAATGGGAAGTGGTAAAGGATTATCCGGTTCGTGTCTATACAGAAAATCAAAAATTATGGAGTGGTTCGGTCATTCCACGGCTTTCTCGTCTTGCCAAAGACTATCCGAAAGGGATTGTTCCAATGATTGGCGAAGTTGGAGGATGTCAACATTATACGAAGTTTTTTGGTGATTATTTTTTGAATGTGTTTAATCTTTTCACGGTGTATTTGTTTTTACAAAAAGGCGCGCAAATGGTTACGTTATCACCGGAACTTACTCCTGCTGAAATGGCACAATTGGTTACCGATTATCAAAAGGTATTTCATGTTTTACCAAATGTGGAAGTAATTATTTATGGCCGAATTGAGTTGATGTTATTAAAACATGAACTTGCTTCAAAAAATGCTTTATTAAAGGATCGAAATCAAGAATTATATCCGTTTTTGGTCGAGCATGAGAACACGCGTATTTTTTCTTATCGACCGCTTGATTATCGGAAAGAATTGTCTTATTTTACCAATATTTCTTGGCGCATTGATTTGTTTGATGAGTCCAAAGAAGAGATTTTAAAGTTGTTGAAAAGTATTTTGGAAAATCGCAAATAGTAACTTTTCGAACTAGTCAAATTGTGTTACAATAGAATAGTAAAGGAGAAGGTGATGTCGGGTGGCGAAGACGAGAAAAGTTCCAGTTCAAAATTATGTAAAGTTGGGGCTTCTTATCCTTGGTGTGGTTATTTTGGTTGTTTTTCTTGGTAATTGGTATCGGAATTATAGAGAATATCAACTCACGATTCCGGTGATTGAAGGTACTTTTCAAAATGAAATCAAAGGCGAAGAAGTTTATAACTACATGTTAGAAAACGAAAATGCTATTTTGTATCTTGGAACAGCGAGTGATGAAGATTGTCGAAAGTTAGAAAAGGAATTAAAGAAATATGTTGTCGAAGAAAATCTTCAACAAGAGATCACGTATCTTAATCTTAGTGAAGTAGAAAATACGGACGACTTTTTTCAAACATTTTATCGCACTTATCCTTTTGAACGATATTTAGATGTGTATCCGGCAATCGTATTATTTGAGGATGGCAAAGTAAAGGCCATTGCCGCGGGTAGTGAGACGAGTCCACTTACCATAGAAAATGTGAAATCGTTTTTTCAAACATACGGAATTAAGGATCGAAGTGTATGAATCACATCGTGTTATTTGAACCGGAAATTCCTCAAAATACCGGTAACATTATGCGGACTTGTGTCGCGACGGGAACAAAATTGCATTTAATTGAACCGCTTGGATTTCGTCTTGATGAGAAACGTTTGATTCGAAGTGGGGTCAATTATATCGATAAGCTGGATTATACCCTTTATGATGATTGGAATGACTTTTTGGATAAAAATCAGGGGAAAGGGACGTTTTATTACTTTACGCGATATGGGAAAAAACCGCATACTAGTTTTTCTTATGCGGATGAGAAAGATCATTATTTTATTTTTGGAAAGGAATCGACCGGAATTCCCAAAGAAATTTTAAAACGGGATTTGGAGCATTGTATGCGTATTCCGATGACGGAAAACGTTCGGGCTTTGAATCTTTCCAATTGTTGCGCAATCGTAATTTACGAAGCACTTCGGCAACAGGGATATCCTAATTTATTACAGACAGAACCTCATAAGGGTGAAAATTACTTAGAAGAATAAGAGATCCATTTCTGGATCTCTTATTTGTTTTTTATTCTGAAATATAACCCATTGCTTTCATTTTCGAAATAATTTTGTCTTTACTGACGTTTCCATCGATTCGGTGAGCGACCGATTGTTCTTCTCCGTTTGTGATAAACATCGTTGTCGGAGTAGCCGTAATACTAAAATCACTAGCAAACTTTTGATAATCTTCATCGCTCATCGTATGAATATTTAATTGATATACAGTAATATTATATTCTTTTACCACTTCTTCTATTTTTGGCTCGAAGTTTTTACAGGCAGTACAATCATCACTCATCACCTCGACAATGAACGTTTCTTTGGCTTCTATCTTTTTTTGGAATTCACTGTAAGATAAACTTTTTAGATTATCTGGTTTCCCACATCCGGTAAGGATCAAAGCTCCACATAACATTAAAAATACAAATAATTTTCGTTTCATTTTTTCACATCCTCGATTCTCATTATAACATGAAAACTTTCTTTTTCCCTCTTTTTTTTTTATTTAAAATCTTGTATACTATATTTAGTATATCATAGGAGGGATTCACTATGGTTTTAAGAAAGCCGTATGCATTTTTAATCAAACACTTTCAGAAAATCAATTTAGTGTTACTCCTACTTGTTTTGTATGTTTTTGTAAAACATATGCAGGCGTATAATTTCGTAAAAGATTATATTTCTACGGGAGTGTATAGTGCACTTGTCGATCCGATTTCGAATTATGTATCTTTCTTGGTTTTTCTTGCCTGTGGATTGATTATTGTCTTTGCTATTATTTTGATGTTTCTTCTTTATCATAAAAAGAAGCCGGTCGTCGTGTATGGCCTTATTATTTTGGAATATATTGCGACTTTGATTTGTCTTATTTATACTTCTGTTTATTTTAATGGTATTGGAGATAGTACGATTGTTATTCGAACGGCAATGTTGGTGCGAGATATTTTGTTTATTAGTCAATTGCCGCAGTATGTCGTGATCGTTTTGCTTGGTATTCGTAGTTTAGGACTCGATTTAAAAAAATTTGGATTCGAGAAAGATGAAGAATTCCAAGATATCAGCGAAGAAGATCGGGAAGAATTTGAAGTCAATGTCGAGTTCGACAAAGATGTGTGGAAAAGAAAATACCGGGAAAAGGTACGACACTTAAGATATTTTTTTGTCGAGCATAAAACCGTTTTAACGGTGTTAATCATCGTTATTGTGATTGCGCTTAGTGGTTTTGGCTACTATCATTTTTTCATTGTTAATAAAGTGTATGGCCTGGGCGAAAAGTTTACTTCGGGAAGTTTTCAAATGTCGGTGAATCACTTGTATTTTACCGATAGTGATAGTGTTGGTAATCCGGTTACGGTCGATAATAAGCGGTATATGGTGCTAGAACTATCGATTCATAACACTTCGAATCGGGCTTATCAATTGGATACGTCGAAATTTATTTTGTCGACGAACAAAGGATACTATATTCCAGTTAGTCGTTACGACAGTGCTTTTGTCGATCTTGGGAATGGATATCAAAATGAGGAAGTGAAGCCAGATGAGACGGTTACTTATTTGCTTATTTATGAGATTAATCCGGTCGATTATGGAGCAAAGTTTACTCTTTATTATCGTGAATTTAAGAGTACGATGCAATCCAAATTACGAAAGTTTAAAATCGAAGTTACGGATTTGACCGGAGATTTGGTAATGGGAACAAGTCAGCTTGGAGAAGAGATGAAAGTGACTTTACCAGCAGGAGAGTCTGTTTTTACTATTTCGAATTATCAAATGGCAGACTCGATGAATTATTACTACGAGAGATGTTATGTGTATAGTTGTCCTACTTTAACGGGGACGATCGTTTCTACTAGTTACGGAACTAGTTATACAGTGTTGGCACTGGATATCCAGTCATCGATGACGATGTCTTCGTTGCGCGATTTTATGGTGAAATACGGAAAGATAAAGTACGAA
This sequence comes from uncultured Bacilli bacterium, assembly GCA_944358775.1. Classification (GTDB taxonomy): domain Bacteria; phylum Bacillota_I; class Bacilli_A; order RF39; family UBA660; genus Faecenecus. Next base: position 31,714 of record CALVRU010000007.1, read on the forward strand.
CTTGATGGAGCATTAAAAGAAGGCAATATAGCGAATCCACTTTCAACCTCGTGGAAAGGCAATAAAGTTTACTTGTTGGTTCCGAAAGAAGCGATGAATGCGACGAGTATCGAGTTACAATTTAGCATTCGAAATCAGATTTATCATTATATTCTTAAGAAAGGAGAATAAGGATGGCAAATAAGAAACAGAAAGTGAAGAAGCAACCGAATTTAAGACGAATTTCTTTGATTTTAGCTATCATTGGAGGTTTGTGTTTTGTTCTTTATTTTGTTTGGGTATTTGGATTTGAAGCAAGATTTTTATTTCGCGAACAAGAGACGGAGTTCGAAGAAGCAGTTCGCTTTCGGTTCGAGCAGAAACCACAGTGGTTACCAAAAGAGGTCGGAGACAGCCGAAAGGTTACCTTACAAGATATGTATGATGAACAAAGACTAGAAACAATGTTAGTTCCGAAACAAAAAAAGGTCTGTGATAATACTTCGTGGGTGCGTGTCATTAAAACAGGCGAAGATGAGTATCGTTATTATACTTATTTGAAATGTGGTAAGTACGAGTCCGATATCGATCATACAGGTCCAGAGATTACTTTGAACGGAGATAACCCGATGTATATTATTTTGGGGAGTACGTATGAAGAGCCAGGCGTGAGTAAAGTATACGATGATACGGATGGAGAGATCGATGTTAATCAAGTGGTTATCGATACGAGTAATTTGAATACCAGTTTGGAAGGAACATATCCAGTGTATTATACCGTAAGTGATAGTCTTAAAAATCAAACTGTTTTAAGACGCGATGTTCATGTTGTTCGTTCTTTAAATGAGGAGATTCTGAAGAATACAAATAACACCGGAATCTATCAGGGAGATGTCAGTAACAACTATGTATTATTCTCGGGCATGTTATTTCAGATTCTAAAGATTAATGGCGATGGTTCGGTGAAGATCGTCGCGACAGATAATGTTAGTAATGTGGCCTATGGGACAACTCCTACTTTTGAGGGGAGCAATATTCAAAAGTGGTTAAATGAAGTTTTTTATCCAAGTATTCATAAACCGGAATATTTGGTTCCAGATGTCGAATGGTGTATCGATGTGATTACCGATGCAAATGGAGATACTAATGTATGTAATACGAAAAGTAGTCCTAGTGCGGTTGGATTACTTAGTATTCAAGATGTAAAAGATACGTATGTTGGAGACGATAGTTACTTGACTACACAATTAGTGTATTGGCTTAGTAATAAATCACGTGATACTGCAGCTTGGGCGAAGATCTTTGCTAATATCAAGGTTTCAGATTATTCGGATGATGGAAATTTATTAGGTGTGCGACCGGTTCTTCACTTGAAACCGGAGATGAAAGTAGTAGGTGGCAACGGTACTTTAAATAATCCCTATAAACTAGATGATTACGAATATGGACAAGATAACGATCTATTAAATAGTCGACTAATTGGTGAGTATGTTGACTTTTCTGGTTATACGTTCCGTATTTCTGGCTTTGACGAGGAAAATAATACGCGTCTTACCATGGTAGGACCATTGATGAATCAAACGGATCGAACGAATATTTTGAGTACTTATGAGATTGAGAGCCCGGTAAAAAAATTTAACCCTGTGGAAGTAGGAAATATTGGCTATTATTTAAATAATGAAGCAATTCATTTATTTCAAGATTCTTATATTGTATCGCATAAATGGGATGTTCCTCTTTTAGAAGAAACCCAAATGTATTCGGATTTTACCAAAGAAGAAGTAGAAGCTAAAATTAGTATTCCGGCAAGTTATGAGATGTTTTCTAGTACGGAGACGCAATTTGAAAAGGGAACCGGAATGGTATGGCTACGGGATTATTCTTCTTGGGATAATCAAGGAATTATGGTAAATCATAGCAATGGTGTGTTATTTCGAATTAATTATAATGAGTATGGACCTCTTTCTTTAAAAATTTCTCTTTACATTCGAAAGGATGCTAAAATTTCAAATGGAAAAGGAACATATAATAATCCGTATTATGTTAAGTAGAGGTGTTGAATAGTGAAAAAAAATAAGAAATCAGTCCGTGGATTGATCCGATTAGCAGTAGTTTTAGTAGTTTTAATTTTATTTGTTTTCGGCATGTGGATGTTAGTTAATTATTTTATGGATGAAAATAAACCGGAAATTTATTTTATCGATACGAGAAATGAACAGGCGTTAAATACGCATTTGGAAGATGCGTGGACAGTCGGTTGGATACGAGTACAGGGAACGAATATCGATTATCCAATTATTTATGAAACAGTCGATGCTTATAATAGTGGACAGCCGTATACTTGGACTTATCATGTTCCAGATCAAGATGAAACTAGAATGGTGATTTTAGGTCATAATGTTCAAAATGTTTCTTATGATCCGATTATTACAGATCCGACTCATAAAGACTTTGAGCAGTTGATGAGTTTTGCTAAATATGATTTTGCAAAAGATAATTTCTATATTCAGATATCGATCCCAGGAGAAGGGGAAGCATTATATAAAATTTATGCTGTCTCCTTTCGAATGTATACCGATGATACTACTGACTATTATAAAAAAGAGGATAAAGAGGAATTAAAAAATTATATTGAGGAAGCTCGTAATAAAAGTATCTACGATTATGATGTTGATGTGAACGAAAATGATGATTTAATTGCTTTGGTTACTTGTACGCGTTATTTCGGCTACGATGGAGAAACTCAATTTAGAGTGGATGCAAGAAGAGTTCGTGAGGGTGAAAAAATTACGAGTTATGATGTTGCAACGACAGAAAACTATGGTATAATTGAGTAAGATAGAAGGAGGTTTTAATATGCGAAATGGGCAAAGGAAGAGCTTGCTCTCTTTACTTTTGATACCCGTTGTCTTGTTCTCGGTTGGTCTTATTTTATGTTTGCCAGTAGAGAAAGTAGAGGCAGAAAGTTCAGAGCGACAGGATTATATTTGTTATGCAAGAAGAAATTATCAAATTACGGAAGTGAAAGTGGACGGCGAGCCGGCTAGCTTTACAAAAGAGGAACGCGATGCTTTTTTCGATTACTTAGCAAATCATTTTTCGGATAGTGGTTCTATCGAGTACAACGGAAAAACATATACTTATCGATTGCTTGATAAGGGAACCTGTGATTGTCCGAGTCAAGCCAATTTAGATGCAATTAAAGATGTTTACAATTACAAGGTAATTAATAATGGCAATACTTCGACGATTAATTTTGGAGTTCTTTCTAATGTAAAAGCTAAAGTTATTACAAATTTATCTCAACATATTAATAATCCGGAGGATTGGTTGGCGGGTGGTTATGAACTAGAACCGACAGGGGGTGAATTTCGTTTAACTGTGCCAGCAGGAGAATCTTTTTATGTCGTTTTCTATGCGGCTGATCCTTCTTGTGATAGTACAGCACTTACTTATGTACAAGGAGCCGCTAGTAGTATGATTTCGAATCCTTATTACGATGCGCCAATCTGTGTGAATTATCGGAATCAGCATGCGAGTGATACAATATTTGCATCGTTAGTTCCAGAATGTTATTCAGAATCGATTAGTGCAAAGCAGAATGTTACACTAGCAACGATTCAAAATAAAATTAACAATGCTAATAATTTGATTCAGAAAGTACAGACAACACCGGTTAACGAGAAGAAGCAGTGTGATTTTACTTCGGATAACAATGTGACAGAAGAATACGTCTATACGGATTTCTTGAAGGATGAAAATGGCCAATCGATCGGTGGAGAGTATTGGCAAGCAATTTGTACAGAAAAGGTGCGTGTTTGGTATGATACACCTAAGGAGTTAACGGCTGGAGAAGGATTCAATTATATTACACATATATCAGTAGAACGAGAATGTACACCTCAAAAAATCAAAGAGCCGACAATTCCAGTAACATGTACGTATGGAGCTGATTGTATTGGTGAACATTTAACCGGATTTCATGTTAACGATTTGGGAGCTGGTCCAACTGAAGAATTCGATCAGTGTGTTCAATTTTGTGATGGTGGAAAGTATTCACAATCCTGTATCGATTCTTGTTACCAAGAAATTTATCAGAATAATAATACTAGTGGAATGAGTAATGACGATGAAACCAAACCTGGTTATTTAAAACTCGATGTAACGGAAAATGTGATTTCGGCAAAACAAGTTGCTGACTCTAGTTTTTCCGAATCCGAATGTAAAGAGGTATTGGGAAAAGTCTATGTCAGACATTTTAAGGATCATTTAGGAAATTCTTATGCGTATCCAACTCGTGGACCTCTTTCTAGTTGTCGATATATTACGGGGCATTGTCCGAATGGTATTTGTTATACGGAACATGGAGTGGCAGCTGTCTTTTTACAAACTTGCGATGCTGGACAAGGCCAAAATATTGGTGGGGTAGCTTGTTATGAAGTTTATACCAGTTCGACGGATTGTGCGGAGCCAGGGCATGAATACGAAGCATATCTTGCTCGGGTAAATGAAGCAAAAAGACAATTTGATGAAGTGAATGAAGCAATTCGTCAATTAAATATGGATGAAGCTGATTATGTTATCGAAGTTACGGATTCGGTTAGTAAAAAGGTTACTACGTATGATACGAACAACAGTGATAATACGGTTGATGTAACAACTGCTGGTGCGCCAGTGATGTCAGAGAGCAATTCGCAATCTGTTTTGATTGCACCTGGTGGTTGGGGTGTGTCGGAAGTGAATGGTACAGTTTCTACTGTTAATATTAGTCAAACTTATACGTTAGGCGTCGATAAGGCATATTTCTTAGCGACGAGTCGTAATAATATTCTTTATGGATCGGGTGCTTATAATCGTTTGAATGCGAACGAGCAGGTGAAGTATTTGGATGGTGGCAATAAATGGTATTCGAATCCATATGCGAAAGCTTATAATTTATTAGAAAATTGGCCGACGATCATCGGTTTCGATAATCAAAATGCGATCACTTCAAGTGATAGTAGATTAGATCAAAATATCAAAGTTAAAATCAAACAATTTGGTAGTTGGCAACAGATTGAAAATTTAGATATCGATTGTTTCTATGGAATTAGTAGTTGTGGTGGATTGTTCTGTGACAATCCGGGAGATTCTGCTTGTAATTCGGATACAGAAGTTTGTGATGGTGGTATTCAATATATTTTCCGACCAATTGAACTTACGAATCCGTTCCCAAGTAGAGCGCCTCGTTATAACTGGAGTTTAGCAGCAACTGATAATAGTAATTCTTATTATCGAATTGATCCAGTTGCTTTCACGAATGATATGGTTTCCAAGGGACAGACGATCTATGGTGCTTTGAATACGCCATGGACGATCGATAAAGATGGTAATAATGTAACGGGAGTTGCGCAAAATGGTGGCGATACTTCTGAACTAGACTATGAAATTATTTTAAATCGCGATAATATTCGAGCGATTCGTAACTATAACAAAAAATATAGTGGTGATAGTAATGATGGCTACCTTGAGTATGATATGACTTGTCGGTTTGATTCATTATCGCAACGGACCATTTGTACGAGTAATTTCTTATCGAATAAGAATGCAGATTCTAGTAATGGCAATTATGTCCATATGATGAAACGTGGAACTGCTGGATGTAACAATGAACGCAATGGGGAATGTTATAATTACCCAACCGTTTCGAGAGCAGGTGATAGCAATGAGTAAAGGAGTTATGGCAGCTGGAATTATTATTCTAGGAATACTCACTTTATTGTTGGTTAATATTATTCAGAATTATTCTTCGGGAAGTGAGCTTGACTTTTACTTGTTACGTGACACGACCGAAGCAGCAATGATCGATGCAGTAGATGTCAATTATTATCAGATTACAGGAGAACTTCGGATGGATAAAGAGAAGTTCGTCGAGAGTTTTGTACGACGCTTTGCCCAAAGCGTCGATGCGACTCGCGATTATGATTTAAGATTTTATGATATTAACGAAATTCCACCAAAAGTAAGTGTACTAGTCGGTAGTAAAACATCAGCTACTTTTAAAGGCACTGATTTTGATATCGGCAATAAGATCGATGCAATTTTGGAAACGAAATACAATGAGCAGAGAACTTTACAAGAGGTAGAATAGGAAGGGTGATTAGATGAAAAATGTATTGATTGGATTAAAAAAGTTTTTCTCCAATAAGAATACGGTTACGGTAATTTGTGTTCTTGTGGCAGTGCTCGTTTTATATATCGGATATAATATGAGAATCAAAGCCGCAGTAACGCCGATTACTGTGCCATATGCGACAAAAACGATTGATCCTGGAACTGAAATTACAGAAGATATGGTCGGAACGATTCAAGTTCCACCATCGATGTTAAAGGGTAGTCCTTATCGAAGCGTATCACAAGTATTAGGAAAATATGCGAGTGTTGATACGATTATTCCGATGGGAAGTTTATTTTATGCTAAGGCAGTCGTATCTCAAGCAGAATTACCGGATTCGATTATTTACAACTATCCAGATGGTTATGTTTTAGTAAATATGTCTCTTGATATTAACACATCGTATGGTAATGCCATTTATCCTGATAACTATATCGATATCTATTTGAAAGCGGTTAACAAATTAGATGAATCTACATCGGTTACAACTCAACAAGATAAGATCATGGTTGGTAAATTGATCGAAAACGTCAAAGTAATCGCAGTATTGGATTCGAATGGTAAAAACGTTTTTGAAAACTTAGAAGAAAATCGGATGCCTTCGATGATGATCTTTGCGGTACCACCGGAATATCATATTTTACTTCGTAAAGCAATGTACTTACGGACTTATGATGCAACGTTATTCCCAGTACCAACGAACGAATCTTTGAAGGAGACTCCAGGTGAAGTTCGGATTAGTAGTCAAGAGCTTCAAAATTGGATTAATACGGTTACTTATTGGACGGATGATATGAATTCGACGGATCCAATTCAATAGGAGGGCTTATGAAAGAGAAAGGTATATTTGAGCAACTTGATTTCGGCCCTTTTCAAAAGTATTTAGATAATGATGATATTACTGATATTTCTTATTGTAACAATGGTCAGATTTGGCTTCGGTCTTTGGAAAAAGGTTCGATTCGAGATGAGAATCCGGGAATCGATGATGCTTTTGTCGAGAAGCTTGCCTTTCAGTGTTCCAATGTTATGGGGACGACCTTTAATATGGCTAGTCCCTTCTTGGATGCCGAAAGTACTGAATTACGTTTAAACTTCGTTCATTCTTCGATTGCGACGAATGGGATTGCCTTGGTTATTCGTAAGACACCAGCTAAAATTCGTTTGAAAGAAGAGACCTTGTTGAAGGAAGAGTACGTTACTCAAGATATACATGATTTTTTAATCAATTGTGTATTGGGACATTGTAATATCATGGTATGTGGTGAGACTGGTTCTGGTAAGACGGAGTTTGTAAAATATTTGGCTTCGCATACAAAAGAAAACGAAAAGTTGATTACGATTGAAGATACTTTGGAACTTCATTTGGATAAAATTTTTCCACATCGTGATATTGTGGCGATGAAGACCAATAATATTGCTTCTTATTCGGAAGTGTTGGTTACTTGTATGCGGCAGAATCCGAAATGGATTTTATTGTCCGAGGTACGTAGTGCGGAAGCAGTAACGGCGGTTCGTAATTCGATTTCATCAGGACATAATATTTTATCGACAATTCACTCGGATAAAGCGAGTGCGATTCCGTATCGTATGTACAGCTTAATGGAGTCTGAAATCGACGTCAATCAGTTTTTGAATACGATCTATCGTTATATTCAATTAGGAGTACATATCAAGGCATATTATAGTCAGAAATATCAAAAGTTTCATCGGGAAATTGACGAAGTATGTGAATTCTATGTCGATGATGACAATCAACCACAGAGTCGCATTTTGTATCAAAAGTTAGGTGAGAAAATCGTGAAGAGAAATCCGAGTGATCACTTGACGGAATATTTGAAAGCGCAAAATATTGATTTGAATGCTCATTTTGAAGGGGCAATCGATGATAAACCATTTCAGGAGAATGTTACGAATGTAGCTAGTAGTTCAGCACCGACGAGTGGTACAAATTTAGAAGTTTTATAAGGGAGGGGCTTTTATGGAATTATTAATTCTTTTGGCGATTGCAATTTTTGTCCTTGTGTATCGGCATTATCGTGGACAGAATGTCTATAAATTCATTGTCGATCAGGCTAGAGTTGCCTATGATAAGTTCGCTCCTTATTCTTTTAAAATGGTAAGGGAGAAAACAAAAGAATTAGGTCAGGAATATACTCCACGGCAGTATATGATGCAATTGTTATTATTCACTGTATTAGCAGGAGTTATTTCTTATCTTTATTTCTATAATTTGTTTATTTCACTTGTATATATTATCATTGTAGATGCCTTAATTCCATATCTGTCTTTTTTAAGATGTAAGCGGATTTATAGTGAGTTTATTTTTGAACAAATTCAAGTGTACACGACGAATACGATCATGGAATTTCAAACGACACAGTCGTTTGTCAAATCACTAGAAGGAGTTGTTTCTTCCGGTGTTTTAGAAGATCCTATTTTAAGTGATGTACAGCATATGATCAATCTTGCTTATGAGAATGGTAGTATCGATGCTTCGATCGATTATATGGATAATATTTATGATTTCTATATTCTTCGTAATATGCATCAGTTGTTTTTACAGATTACGAAGGAAGGAGCTAAAGATTCTGGAGAATCTTTAGAGAATATGCAACTTGATATCGATATGTTGGTCGAAAATGTATACCGTGATCGAATGGAACGTTCGTCTTTCCATAAATCGTTCTTAAAATATGGTGTTATGTTGTATCTTATGGTCATGCTAGTACAGTATTTGTTGGGAAATGAGACTTATATTAAATTGTTGGATTTATGGTATATTAAGATTTTGTTACATGCTATTTTAATTGTCAATAGTTACTTCTTGCTTAAGGGCGAGAAATATTATAACGAGAATGTAGGTGAAGAATAATGGAAGTAATCATTGTAGGAGCTCTTGTATTATTCGTTCTTGTTTATAATGGAACAGTTGATAAGAATAAGTTTGTCGAGGATAATCAGAGATATTTTCAACTTTTAAAAGAAGATGATTATGAGTTTTTGGTATATGCAAAATATGGAGAAGATGTCGATGTCAACAAGTTGTTTAATAAGCGGATTACGTATGCATTTTTAACGATTGTCGTATTCTTGTTTATTTTTCTAACACAGTTGAACTTTATTAACATTTTACTATCGTTTGTCGTTGGCTTTATTATGTTTAAAAGTCAATATACGAGTTTAAAAAGTTATTATAAGAAGCATTTGCATGATATCGATTTGATGTTGCCATACTATTTAAAGGGATTGGAAATTTTGATTCAGCATTATACTGTCCCAGTTGCGCTTGGTAAATCGATCGATGATGCACCGGATATTTTTAAACCTGGATTACGGCAGTTGATTGCCAGAATCGATGCTGGTGATTCTTCGATTGATCCGTATGTCGAGTTTGCCAATACTTATCCGGTTCGTGATTCGATGCGAATGATGCGTCTTTTGTATCGTCTTAGTATCGGTAGTCAGGAAAACAAACAAGAACGTTTGTTGATGTTTTCCAAAACAGTTTCTTCATTACAAAATAAAGCACGGGAGCAGAAATATAAAGAACGTTTGAATCATATGGAAAATCAAACTATGATCATGCTTGTCTGTACGGGCGGTGGCGTCATGGTGTTGATTTTGGTTTCGATGTTATTGTTGTTCCAAATGTAAAGTGTTTGAAAAAAGATTGAGTGAAATAAGAAAATGTGGTATAACTAATAATAGAAGGGAGAATGAAAAAGGATGAAAGAGGCAAGTGGAGAATTAAGTATGACTGTTATTACTATCATTGTAGTTGGTGCGTTGTTAGCGTTCTTTACGGCTGTGTTATGGCCTAATATTCAGGATGCGATTAACAATCAATGGGATCAATCTACAAATGGTGGTGGCGTTAACGATCCAAATAATTATTAATTCGTAAAAGGTGGTGTAAATTGTGAGAGATGCTGTTGGGGGCGCAATGACTATTCAAATCATCATCTTTTTCTTGGTCGTTATTAATGGTTATTTAGCGTTTACAATCAATTATACAAAAGCGTTTCGAGTAAAAAATGAGATTATCAGTATTATCGAACGTAACGAAGGATTTCCGGAAGGACAAGTTGGTTGTTCCAGTGGATCGGTAGCGGCTACTTCAACAGCTTGTCAAATCGAGGAATTTTTACGAGAGGTTAGTTATAATGCCGAAGATTATACGGATTCTGGAGCATGTACTAGAAATGGAGAGTATCTTGGGGATCCGATGCCAGGAGGATACTGTCTATTGCGCCAGAAGGTAGATCAGGCCGGTAATAGCGATCCGAATGCGACTTATATGGGTTCGTATTATAAGGTTACGACTTTCGTAAAGATCGATATTCCGATTATTAACAATTTATTTCGAAGCCTTAGTAATCTTTTTGCAGTGACGGGAGAAACGAAATTAATTTATTCTTCGGGAACGACGCAAGCACAGTGAGAATAGAAAGGAGCGTCTAAGATGAATGTTATCATTTCTAATGAGCAACAAACCGTTTTAGCGGGACTTGATATCGATATTATCAAGTCTTTAAATGGGCAGTTTGATGTCGATGAATTAATCAATATGTTTTCCAACTTTTATTTTGGACGCATGATTCTGGATTTAACAGCAATTAAAGATTATCATGACATTCGTAATTTGCAAAAGTTATCGACGGCACTTGAGGTGGATAAGATTATCCTCCTTTTGCCAGCAAATGATCCGGAATGTCAGTCGCCAAATTTCTTATCACAGATTATATCGCTCGGAATTTATAATTTTACGACTAATTTAGATGGCGTGAAATATTTGTTTGAGCATCCGAATACTTATCGCGATGTTGCCCATATTCACCAACTTGGTCAGATGGGTGGTACAATTGGCGGAGTAGACGGGGAAACGCGTCATGGTCTTACTATTTTGGGCGTCAAAAATGTTACCGAGCATGCTGGTGCGACTTCTTTGATTTACATGTTAAAAAAAGAGTTAGAAAGTGTACACGGGTTAAGTGTTCTGGCGATCGAGTTGAATAAGCGGGATTTTCAATATTATAATCAAAAAGGTATGATCTCGATTTCACCGGAGCAATTACCGGCAGAGCTTTTAAAACATAAAGATGTCGATATTATTTTGGTCGACTTAAACGATTCAAACCAGGAAGATACGTGTGCTGATGTGATTTATTTGATCGAGCCTTCGACAATTCGGCTCAATAAATTAATGCGTCGGGATATGCGTATTTTCGAAAAATTAAAGGGAAAGAAAATCGTTTTAAATCAAAGTTTGCTTACCAAAACGGATATTGCGGATTTTGAATTTGAATCAAAATCAAAAGTATTTTTTAATATTCCGCCATTAAATGATCGGAGTAAGAACAATGTGTTATCGACCTTACTTGGAAAGCTTGGAATTATTGCCAGTGGAGTCAGTGAGGACAATGATAAGGCTGGTGGTGGATTCTTTGGTTTATTCCGACGTTAAGTGTTTTGAATAGTAAAATTTTGGCTAACTTATTGACAAAAAAGAAAAAGATCGGTATGATTAATACATATCAAGGGAGGTATAATAATGTTTACTTTAGCTTGTCCAGAGGACTTAGTACCAATTTTTCGGTTTGTTAAATTTGGCATTTATCCACTTCTTCAAATCGGTATTCCAATTGTTTTGATTATCATGGGGTCGATCGATTTAGGAAAAGCCGTGTTATCGAGTGATGATAAAGAGATTAAAGCAGCAACTGGTAAACTTGTAAAACGGGCTATTGCAGCAGTTGCGGTATTCTTCGTTACGACGATTGTTTCTTGGTTGTTCGGAGCTTTAGGTAGTACTGGTAGTAACGACACAGAAGATTGGAAGGATTGTTGGAGTAATCTTCAAAATAATTCAAGTGGACAATCTGGTGCCGGCGGTGGCGATTAATAAATGTAAAAAGACTTTCAACGAAGGTCTTTTTTGTTGCTGTTTTTTGTTCTTTTTGTTATAATGAGTTTGTATTGGAGGCTTTTACATGAACAAGAAAAAAATGTATCTATATTTGGGCATTGGAGTGGGGAGTATTGCCCTTATTGTTATTATTGTTATCGTCGTTATGATGGTATTCGGTTCGAAGAGTGTTTCTTATTCGACGATTGAAAGTCGGATGGTAACGGCAGCAAAGAATTACTATAAAAAGAACAGTAGTAATTTGCCAACCGAAGAAGGGGGACAAATTACAGTAGATATTGCTACTTTAACGGCAAGTGGTGATTTAAAGGCGGTTTCCGAAATGGTCGATAAAGGGGTCACTTGTAACGGAAATGTCGTGGTTACAAAGACTGGTGATGGTTATCAGTATACGGCTTATTTAGATTGTGGTGATAATTATCATACGCAGGCATTTTATGAAAAATTGATCGATAATAATGTTATTTCGGAATTCGGTGATGGTTTATATGAGTTAAATGGCGGTTATGTTTATAAAGGTGAGACACCAAATAATTATGTGAAGTTTGCAGATCATTTATTTCGAATTGTAAAGATTAATCCGGATCACTCGATTCTTGCTGTTTTTTCGCAATCGGCGAGTGAGAAGATTTCGGATGATGTCGAGTGGGATCGTCACTATAATAGTGCGACGAATTCTCTTGGAATTAATCAGTACAGTCAAAGTTCAATTCGTAAAACATTATCGGATCTTTATACGAGTGACTTTTTTACGGATGAGGATCTTACCAAATTGATTCCGTTTGATTTATGCGTAGGGCCTCGATCGAAAGGCGATAATGTTAACGACGGTTCGATTGAATGTCAGACGAAAGTAGAAAATCAGTATATTGGTTTATTGCCGTTTTATGATTACGTCAATGCCAGTTTAGATACCAATTGTTCGTCTTTTAATAACAGCTTGTCTTGTACGAACTATAATTATTTAAATAATTATTCGAAGAAGTGGTGGTTGCTTACGCCAGCGACTTCGAAAAGCAATCTCGTTTATCAAGTTAGTGGATCTATTTTAGAGGAAGAAGCAAACGATGAAGCTTCGCCACGGTTTACTGTAACGTTTGGAAATTATGTGGTTTACGGTAGTGGAACGGGGACGAAAACAGATCCATATATCGTGAAATAAAAGTATACATGCATGAAAGTTCTTGACAATTTTGAAGTTTGTAGTATAATAGTGGACAAATTTTGAATGGGGTGAATTTTATGTCATTGAATAAAAATGACAAAGAAGCTAGAGATATCAATCTAGAGCATGCAAAGTGGCTTGATAATAGTAGTAACCAAATTCAAGAAGTAGAAATGCAAGATGGCAGTAAAGAAGAAAATAATTCAAAAAAACCGAAACTATCGATTCATTCGAAGGCGCTTAAAATTATTGCCGGTGGCGTAATTTTAGTAGTTGGAATTGGAATTGGTAGTATGGTAACGAGGGGATCAGAAAACGTTCCAGTGGATTCGGCATCTTCTATCAGTAATTCGATGCCAAGCGAAGATGATATGGCGACTAGTATGAGTGGTGCGGAAGATGAAGATACGATGAATGTACATTATTTTCCAGATACGCTCAATCGTGCTATAAAACAAATTGATTTTAGTACATTTTCTGAGTTTGATCAAGTAATATTACCAGATTATGATTATTCCAATATGGATGATATATGTGATTATATTTATATTGATTTTAATTTTGCTAATTTGGTATATCGTTCTGAAGATGCTGGAATTAATGGAGCTTTTCTTTTAAGGGAAATTGATCCGGCTCAAAAACTATATACGATTAGTTATATCAATATGCAGGCTTATCTTGACAATCCATCGAGTGTCGATAATTTATTAGATACAAGTATTACTTCTGTATATGATGAGAACGGTCAATTAAATACTACGCCAATTGATTTATCACATGTAGATGATGAGAATACTATTTTAATACCGTTTGTTTCGACGTTGGGAAATTTGGATGTTACATCTATTAAAGAAAATAAAATGGTGGGAAGTACTGCGCTTTGGTATGATTTTTCTTTAGAAAATGTTAATAATACAATTCAGAATGTATTGTCTCTCAATGGTTTGGACATCAATTTTGTTCCATTACAATACGATACAGATAAAACTTTAGTTAAATAAAATATAGAAATAATAAGAATTTTGAGTTTAGGTAAAAATAAAACTTGACAAAGAAAAAGTGAAAATGTGTTATCCACAGATTCACTTTTTTAGCATA
>CALVRU010000008.1 GCA_944358775.1 uncultured Bacilli bacterium
AAAAATAAAAAATTATAAAGTTTTGTATAGAAAATACTGTATAGAAAATACTTGACTTTATTATGAGAGGAAGAAAATATTAGTATGGGATGATTGAATTAAATAAGAGGTGTTTATTAGTTTTAATTTGCGATGTTGTAACAACGTTCTAAAGTTAATTGAAAACTAGATTTATTATTATCATGAACAGTCATCTTATACTTTACACTATAAAACCCCAATTCAATATAAAATTGAATTGGGGTTTTCATAAATCTTTTTATAAACTGTTTGTTTTTGCTTGACTAGTTCATACAAAGATTCCTTTTTCCTTTTGATATCGTGAAAAAACATCTTTTTCTTTGGCATATTTTGAAACCAAACATACTTTTTGTTCTTTTAAGCTTTCCGGAACATCGATTACTCTTTGATTTCGTGATCCTTTAAAGTAAAGATCCAGACTTCTTTCTTCTAAAATAAAGGGACCATCTACTAGCACATCGATATATGGTAGTATTTTCTTTTTTTCCGGATCGTTTTGAACTTCTTCATAAAGGTACCCTGTATAGCACCAAACGTTCATTCCTAATTTTTTTGCATGTTTGCAGATTTCAATACAAGCATCGACTTGTTCCAATGGATCTCCGCCGGACAAAGTAATGCCATCTTGTCCTTCTAATTGCGATAATTCTTTCTTTACCTCTTCGACGTCGACTTCGATTCCCTGATCATATGCCCAAGTTTCTGGATTGTGGCATCCTTTACAATGATGAGGGCATCCTTGGGTCCAGATGACCGTTCGGATTCCTTCGCCATCGACGATGGAATCCATTTGTAAATCTGCCGCTAAACGGATTTTCATTATTTTGTCGACTCTGCTTTTAGGCCTTGGGTACTATGTTTTACACGATCATGTTCTTCGGCCCGTTTCGCATTGTTAAAGCGATCTACCGTTCCTACTAAATATCCTGTAATGCGGCGAATTCTTTCGAAATTAACGCCTTCCCCAATCATTCTTTCGTTATCTTTTAACATATTTATTTCTCCTTTCTATCTACCGCATCCACATAGGTCTGCGTTTTTTACTCTTTCGACGGTGACTCCTTCTCCTTCACGACGACCACAGCCTGGACATACATCACCGATGACACCGGTGTAACCACAAACTGGATCACGATCTACTGGATGGTTAATTGCACCATATCCGATATTATTATCATGCATGACACGGACAATTTTCTCGAATGCTTCTAAGTTATTGGCCGTATCGCCATCTAGTTCGATATAACTGATGTGTCCACCATTTGTCAAAGCATGGTATGGACCTTCGATTTTTAATTTTTCCACTACTGAGATGTTGTAATAAACTGGTACATGGAAAGAATTTGTATAATAAGATCGATCGGTTACTCCTGGAATGATACCATAAATCGATTTATCGATACCAACGAAACGACCAGATAAGCCTTCCGCTGGAGTTGCGATCAATGAGAAGTTCAATTTGTATTCTTTGGCATACTCATCGACTCGATCTCTCATAAATTTAATAATTTCATAACCTAATTCTCTTGCTTTTTTACTTTCCCCATGGTGTTCTCCAATCAAAGCTTTTAATGTTTCGGCAAGACCAATGAAGCCAATGGTCAAAGTACCATTTTTCAAAACAGGTTTTAATCTTTGATTTGGTTTTAACCCTTTCGAATCAATCCATACACCTTGACCTAGTAAAAACGGAAAATTGTATACTTTTTTGCTACATTGAATTTCAAAGCGTTCTAATAATTGATCCCGAACTAAATCCATTAGATCCGCTAATTCTTGATAGAATCCATCCATGTCAGCTTTTTTTCTTTCTCCTAGAGCAATTCCATGTTTGATTGCAATACGTGGTAGATTGATCGAGGTGAAAGATAAGTTACCACGACCAGTGACTACTTCATTATCTGGATTGGCGACATTGGCCATGACTCTAGTCCGACATCCCATATAAGCAATTTCTGTCCGATAATCATCTTTTTTATAATATTGAAGATTGAATGGTGAATCGATAAAAGAAAAGTTTGGAAATAGTCTTTTGGCGGATACTTTGCAAGATAATTGCAACAAGTCATAGTTTGGATCTTCTTTATTATAATTGATGCCTTCTTTCACTTTGAAAATCGAGATCGGGAAAATCGGCGTTTCGCCATGTCCTAAACCAGCATCGGCTGCAAGTAGATAGTTTTTCATTACCATTCTGCCTTCTGGAGAAGTATCGGTTCCAAAGTTGATCGATGAAAATGGAACTTGTGCGCCGGCTCTTGAATGCATCGTATTTAGATTGTGAATAAATGCTTCCATCGCTTGATAAGTAGTCCGATCAGTCTTTTGAATCGCTTTTTCGTAAGCTAGTCGGAAAATGTGTTCCACTAATTTACTATCTTCGTAGAAATCTTGGAATTTTTCAATTGGGAATTCAATCGATTTTAAACGATCGATTTCTTTGACAATGTGCTCCCATTTGACTAGGTTCAACACTTCGGTAAGATCGAAGTAATCGTATAATTGTTGCTTGAATTGTTTTTTAAATGTTTTTAACACACCTGGTGCCATATAATAGTCGAATGCCGGGATACTTTGGCCACCATGCTGATCGTTTTGGTTGGATTGGATTGCAATCGCTGCTAAGGCACTGTAACTCATAATATCTTGTGGTGGACGAAGATGACCATGTCCCGTTGAAAAGCCATCTTTAAATAGATCGTTCAAATCAATTTGGCAACATGTCGTAGTTCCCATTGGTAAGAAATCCAAATCATGAATATGAATTTGTCCGGAATCATGAGCATCGGCAAATTTTGGATTCATCATGTAAGATTTGGCAAATTCTTTTGCTAGTGTACTACCATATTGTAACATGGTACCCATTGGTGTATCGCCATCTACATTGGCATTATCTCTTTTGGAATCTTCCTCGATAGCTGCTTTCAAAGTAAGTGATTCGATCGCTTTGGTTAATTTATGATAGCGAGATTGAAAAATACGGCGTGATTCGTTTCTTCTTTCTCGATAACTTGCAAAGGATTCCAATACATCATCGTAATGTAATTCTTTTAAGTTGTTTTCAATCATATCTTGAATGTCTTCTATTTTGATATACGGTACATCTTTATATTGTTCCTCAATACAATTTAATACTGCCTTTAAGACTTTCGTATGATCTTCGATCGTATATGTTTCATTTAAAACACTATCGAATCCTTTTTTTATTGCAAGTGCAATCTTTTCATGTTGAAATGGAACCTTTTTTCCATCTCTTTTTACCACTTTTAATTGTGATAAATCCGTCCCTGTAGAAACCATAATTGAAACCTCCTAATTATGTTTTATTTTTCTTTTACAATTTCATTTTAGGCATGAAAAAATAAAAAAGCAATAACTTTTTGATTGCTTTTTTTTACCAAATTTAGGGAATCGTTATAGAATAAGGATTCCTCTCAAAAAATATTTTTTAGGTTTGACGAAAATTGACATACGTTTGACAAAAATTACACTTTCTCTTTTTTGTTTTTTCGGGAAGTTCAATTTTTTTGATCTATTTCTTTGAATTTTCCTTTATTTTTCAATGATTTTGCTTTTTTGTGACTTACAAAAATTACACTTCTTGTTTTTTTATTTTTTCTGAAGTTCGATTTTTAAGTGTTTTTTTGTGGTTGATATTTAAAGGCAATAAGTTGTTCTGGCAATAAGTATATATTATGATTATAGAAGATTAGGTCTTCTGGTGGTATCTTGTATTGTTGGGCCAACAAATTGATCGTATCGCCTGGTTTGGTAATGTAGACGTATACTCCTTCTTTTGGAATGATTAGTCGCTGTCCTGGCATAATATATTCATTTGGATCTAAGCCGTTCAATTGTTCTAAAGTACTGAGATCAATGTTGTTTTTTTTGGCAATCTGCGATAATGTATCTCCTTTTTGAACAGTATAATATTCAAAAGCTGGTGGTAATTTTACTGGAATAATTAAATTACGTCCCGGTTTTAGTTCTTCGTTTGCATCTAAGTTGTTTAAAATTTCTAATTCGTTGACTCCTAGGCCAAAGCGATTAGCAACACTATCGACCGTATCTCCTTCTTGTACGGTATAGATTTCATACATATTTCTACCTCCTAGTTTCATTATATGTATGTTTCTACCCAAGAAGAAGATTATTTTTTATAAACATCATATATATTTTTATCATTGTAACGAAATTCGTTTCGCACTAACACTGGTTTTAATCCATAATCTTCATGATAACAATAAATGGTATTATCCGAGATATAGGAAATATAATCTTCATATACTTTCCACTCTTTTAAATTCGTATCTTGAAATAATAATATTGGCTGATTAAGCGCATCTTTATAAATTTTATAAACCGTTTTATCATTCGTCAGAATATAATACCGATCCGTCGTCTCTTCTACTTGAATTGGATGATAATTTTGAATTTCTGGAATCGTCGAATAGTCTTTTCCAAATGTAATGTCATTATTGATGAAATCATAGATATTGCGATCGCTCCAGTTTTCACCATCATAGAATTGTGCATTCAATGATACATTGCCGATTTCACGAATGCTATTGTTTTTGGGATTTATTTCATACTGAATTCTATTTTTACGATCGAATAAATATAGCTTACCATCGACAATTCCATTGATATAACTATCGTTCGCTAACGGTTTTTCCAAATCGATCGTCCGTTTGCCAACTGTCAAAATATTTTCAATATAAATTTCTGTGGATTCTGTCGGTTGATCATAACTTGGAATAACAAAATAATGATCTACTAAGGTACCTAAATTATTCTCATAATTATCACTATTTAACAGCGTAACGTTTGTTGTTTCTTTTTTGGAAATAATATCAATTCCTCGATAAACCCAAACCGTAAAATAAAGATCATCCGGAATATTTTCGCGATAGACATCGACATTTGGACCATCCTCTAAGTTTTGACTCGTCGTCCAAGCAGCATGTTGATACTGCTCATTGACTAATTGAGAAACAAAGTTGTTGATATTTGGAACTCTCGTTTTTAAATAGTCGTATGTGTAAAGTCTACCGTCCTTTGAGCAAAGAAAATCGCTCGTATTATTATTTTGATAAATCGGGAACAGACAGTGATACCCATCTGTATCAAACGTTTTAATATCTCTTAAAATCTTCTTTTGTTTATTGTAACGATTCGGCTGTTCAAACACATAATTCACACCTTGGTCACTGATTTTAATTTGATATCTTCCTTCTTTATCGACTGTGTAATATTTTTCCTCAACTTGATAGCTCGTTTCATCCACATTAAAATCATAAGAAACAGCATGCTCTTTCTTAAAGAAGTTCACCCCAAATTGAAAAACTAAAAATAGAAGTCCTAATAAAACAACAATGGATAATCCTTTTTTCATATGTTCACCCTATTGTCATTATACAAAAAAAAGAATCGTTTGTCGATTCTTCTAATTGTTTTTATAAGAATTATATTTCTTTTTTTCTTCCATCATATGAGTCGTAATTGCAGTTTCAATTTCATCCAATGATTTTTTATCAAGATGAGATAATACGACGTGTTCTCTAATGGTATCAATTAAAACTCTCCCCCATAAGAGACCGGCCACTACCTTTAGGTCGTTAAACATATCCGGTGTAATAGCATCTAGGAAATAACCGACTACTACACGATCACGGCCGATTAAAATCCGACGATTCGTCAAAGCGACCACACACGTATGGAATATTTGTAGTGGTTGATTACTCTTCTGTGCTGGAAATGCATATAGTACTTTTTCATCTGGATTGAGATGTTTTTCGACGATCGTAGCATTTCTCTTTAGACGCCATGCAACCGTAAATGGATATTTTTTCTTAAATTGATAAACTTGATCTACAATCATTCCCATAATCATTCACCTACTTAATAAGGCCGGCTTGTTGGAAGAAAGTTATTAATTCGTCCTTCGTTTGACCTCCGTCAGCACGATTCTTGATCGTACCATCACCAACGACAAAAATCTTTGGTGTGGCAATTCCTTGTTCTGCGGATGAACTTTCATCTAATTCGATAAACGCCGTGAATTCATCGCTCGTAAACGTATCGATATTTAAATAATTTACTTCTAAATTATAAAGATATGCCACATTTTTCAAAACTGGAGTTTGGTAATTACACCAACTACAAGTTGGACGACCAACAAAAATAATATGGCTACCTTCCGCATTGATCAAATCGCTGAATTGAGCAAACGTGATATCATTAAAATCCTTTTGCTCCTCTTCTTTAATCTCTTCTTGTGATAATGGATTGTTACTGACATATCCTTTATCATTTGATTTATCTCTACTTTCCGACAAAAAGAATAATGCAACTAATGCCACTACAACTAGAATGCAAACACCTAATGTTTTTAATGCTTTATTTCGATTGGCGACAATTTCTTCCAATTCTTTTTCTTGTTCTTTTGAAGTTACGATTTCTTCTTTTACCTCTTGCTTTTCTTCTTTCACGTTCTTTTCTTTTTTTATTTCTTTTTCATCTTTTTTTGTCTTTTTTGTTGTTTTTGCCATAACTAAACCACTCCTTCTTTTCGATTATATCATATAATTCTGAATTGTTGAAGAGATAAGGAAAAATTGCATTTATTTTACCGATATTGTTCAAACTGATAAACGCCCTTACCATTTTTCGTATAGTGTGTTATTTTTTGAAATGAAAATTTTCCACAATGACGAATCGATAGAACATCTTGTTCGATCAACTCTTTATGAATATCCGAACAAACTCTTTCATTAACAAAAACATTTCCCAAGCGAATCCATTCTTGAGCAGAAGTACGATTTTTTTTCATCAGTTTACTCACAATATTATCGAGTCGATTACTCGTAATAACAAGTTGAATGGGAACCCGATGCGTTTCGTTTAAAATAATTTCGTCCACTTTTTTCACTGAGATAGGCTGTCGTTTGATTGTTCTTAAATCTTGTTCTATGATCGGATCGACACTTTCCATGACCGTAAAGTAAACGACGTCTTTTTCGACAAAAATATCACCAATTCGATCGGAAGCTAAACCAAGTGAAAACAACGTTCCTAAAATATCACGATGCTCGAATGGATGGTTTTCTTTTTGTATTTTATAGATAGAAATACTTTGGGGATTATTTCCAAAGTCTACAATTATTTTTTCACACAATGGATTTACTCTTCTTATCTGGTATGGTAATTGAAACCTTTTACAGAAGTTTAAAATCAAGTTCGCTTGACATAATGCAATAAAGTTCGTATATCCTTTGGGTTCTTTTTGATACTGGTCTAGCGCTTTTGATAATAATAACCGTTCTTCTTTGTCTGTTCTCTTTTTTATGTAAGCAATTGCTTCCAGTCGATTCATAATTTCACCCAGCCTTAGTGTTTATTATACGAAATATTTTTTTCTTTGTCGATCGGTTGTCATGTCTTTTCTTGTGAATTGTTACATACAATCACTTTAGATAGGAGGAACATTATGGTAATCGGTATTCCACGAGCACTTCTTTATTATCGCTACAATACACTTTGGGAAAGTTTCTTTCATGAATTAGGTTTTCAAACAGTAACGAGTGGCATTACGAATCAAAGTATTTTAGAGCAAGGAAGAATATTCGTCGTCGATGAGGCATGCTTATCGATGAAAATTTTTATGGGACATGTGGCCTCTTTAATTGAAAAATGTGATTATTTATTTATTCCGCGGATTGAGTCTTTAGATCCTCATGAAAAAGTATGCACGAATTTTATGGCACTCTATGATCTTGTTCATAATTTATTTCCAGATGTCGCTTTGCTTTCTTATAATATCGATGTCAAGCATCACGATGGAGAATTACTCGCTTTTTTAAATTTAGGAAAGCAACTCGGCAAATCAAAATTAGAAGTTTTAAGAGCTTATCAGAAAGCAAAAGAGATAGAGGAACAAAAACATCTTAATTTAATCGATTATCAAAAAGTATTGCTAAAACAAGATCAGTTAAAAATCCTTTTAGTCGGTCATGCATACAATTTACATGATAAATTGATCGGAGGTCCTATTAGTGATTATTTAAAAAAGGAACAAGTATGTGTGCTTTATTCCGATCGATACGATCGAAATCGAACGGATGAAGATGTCGATCATTTAAGTAAAGATATTTATTGGACGTTTAATCGCGAAGTTTTAGCTTCTCTTTGGTATCATCATAAAAAAGTGGATGGTATTATTTTAGTCACAACCTTTCCCTGTGGACCGGACTCTTTGGCAAATGAGATGTGTCTTCGAAAAATAAAAGACGTTCCCATTACCAATATTATTATCGATGAATTAAACAGTGAAGCCGGTCTAATCACTCGATTAGAAAGTTTTATCGATATTATTAAAGAAAGGAAAGCGAGTCGTTATGAAACACGAAGTCGTTAGTTTCCCACATTTGGGAGATTATTACGTGCCGATCGAAATGCTTTTAAAACGGCTTTTAAAAGTAGAAGTACGAAAAGCTCCGATGATTACTCAAAAGACGATCGAACTAGGTACCAAATATAGTCCTGATTTTGTTTGTATTCCTTTTAAATATAATCTAGGGAATTTTATTGAGGCTTTAGAACAAGGGAGTACGATTCTATTACAAGCAGGTGGCGGATGTCGGTATGGTTACTATGCCGAAGTACAAGAGCAGATTTTAAAAGATCTAGGATATCACTTTAAATTTTATGCGCTGTTTGATCAAAAACATTTTATACCATTCTATCTTTATCGAACTTTGAGAAAAATAAATCCTCATTTATGTTTTTTGAAATACGCTTACACTGCCCTACTTGCATTAAAAATGATTCAGGATATGGATCTTATCGATATTTACATTCGAAAAAATATCGGTTTCGAACAAGAAGAAGGAAGTTTCGAGACATGGAAAAAGAAAATGTTACAAGATTTTTCAAAAGTTCGAAGTTTTTCTAAACTTTCCTTTCTTTATCATCGGTATAAACGAAAATTTCGGAAAATCGCGATTCACAAACCAAAGCATTGTCTAAAGGTTGGAATCATCGGAGAACTTTATACTTCGATGGAACCATTTGCCAATTATTTTATGGAGAAAGAACTTGCCAGAATGGGAATTGAGGTGCGTCGGTTTACTAATCTTTCTTATCTTCTATGGCAAAAGAAAAGAGAGAAAAAGCGATTATTAAAGAAAATTCCAGAGTATTGTAAATATACGTTGGGGGCTGATGGAATGGATAACGTGGCTCGCTGTAAAATATTAATCGATGAAGGATACGACGGCATCATTCACATTAAACCGTTCGGTTGTACTCCAGAAATTGGTGCACTTCCTATCATTCAGAAAGTGTGTAGCGATTATAAGATGCCGATTATCTATTTTTCGTTTGATAGTAACACAAGTGAAGTAGGAATAAAAACTCGATTGGAAGCATTTTATGATATGTTGAAGATGCGAAAGGAAGGAATCTAAATGCAAGAAGCATATTTAGGAATCGATATCGGTTCGATCTCAACAAAAGGAGTTATTATTGATCGCAATGCAAAAATCATCGCGAAAGATTATTTGTGGACAAACGGAGACCCGATTCAAGCTGTGAAAAATTTACTAGCCAGTTTAGAGAAACAATGTCCTTATGGCTACCAAATTGTCGGAGTGGGAACAACTGGTTCTGCCCGTAAGTTGATCGGAACAATGTTAAATGCCACTGTGATCAAAAATGAGATCACAGCTCATGCCGTTGGTACTCTCTCTCTTCACCCGGACGTTCGAACTATTTTTGAAATCGGTGGGCAAGATTCGAAAATTATCTTAATTGAAAATGGGATTGTCGTCGATTATGCGATGAATACACTATGCGCTGCTGGTACGGGATCTTTTTTGTCGAGTCAAGCAAAACGATTAGATGTTCCTGTTGAAGAGTTCGGAAAGATTGCTCTAACAAGTAAAAATCCGACTAAGATTGCGGCACGATGTACCGTATTTGCAGAAAGTGATTTAGTTCATAAAGCGCAGATGGGATATCGAAAAGAAGATATTATTGCGGGTCTTTGTCATAGTGTAGCAATCAATTATTTAAACAATGTTGGAAAAGGGAAAGTAATCAAACCACCGATTATCTTTCAAGGTGGTGTCAGTAAAAATATCGGAGTCGTAAAAGCTTTTGAAGATATTACAAAAGAGCCGATTTTAGTAGATGAAAACGGACATCTTATGGGATGTTTCGGAGTTGCTATTTTAGCACTACGCTGTCCGATCAAACACCCCTTCTCTCTCCAAATAAAAAACCACTCTTTTACAACGAGTGGTATCGAATGTCAACGTTGTCCAAATCATTGTGAAATCATCTGTGTTCGCGATAATAATCGTCTGATCGATGCTTGGGGTAATCGGTGCGAACGTGGGGCTGTTACTAAATAGTGTTTTTTTCTAGACCACTTACCTAATTGGTCTTTTTCTTTGCATTCTAATTTCCAAGTCTATTTGCTTAACTCTTCTCTTAATCTATTAATTTCTTCACTTTCAATATATTCATCATAAGTCATTCTGCGATCGATTATACCATTTGGTAAAATTTCGATAATTCGATTAGCAACTGTTTGAATTAACTGATGATCTTGGGAAGAAAAAATTAATTCGCTATCGTATTTCATTAAACCATTATTTAGAGCGGTAATACTTTCAAGGTCTAAATGGGTGGTCGGGTTATCCAATAGCAATAAGTTGGGTCCTTCCAACATACATTTTGATAACATACATCTTGCTTTTTCTCCACCGGATAAAACGGTCACTTTTTTAAATACATCATCGCCTGAAAATAGCATTCGACCTAAAAAGCCTCTTAATACCGTTTCATCATCGACATGGCGAAATTGTCTCATCCAATCCATAATCGTTTCTTCGTTAGTAAAATACTTGGTATTATCTTGGGGAAAATAAGATTTGACAATCGTTGTTCCAAAAGTGATTTTCCCACTGTCCGGTTCTTTTTCGCCCATTAAAATTTGGAATAAAGTCGTCTTGGCGATTTCGTTTTCTCCTACTAAAGCGATCTTATCTCCTTTTAGCATTTGAAAAGAGACGTTATTTAATACTTGATTGCCATCTGTCGTCGCATTTAATTTCTCGACCGTCAATATTTCTTTTCCCGATGGACGATCTGGTTTAAAATCAATAAATGGATATTTTCGTGAAGATGGAACAATTTCTTCGAGTTCGATTTTTTCTAACATCTTCTTCCGTGAGGTTGCTTGTTTACTTTTGGAAGCATTCGCGGAGAAACGAGCAATGAAGTCTTGAAGTTCTTTGATCTTCTCTTCTTTTTTCTTGTTGGCTTCTTTTACTTGTTTTAAAGCAAGTTGACTCGATTCATACCAAAAGTCATAATTACCTACATATAGTTTGATTTTGTTGTAATCAAGATCCGCAATATGTGTACAAACTTTATTTAAAAAGTACCGATCATGCGAAACTACGATGACGACATTTTCAAAATCAATTAAAAATTCTTCTAACCATTTGATTGCTTTTAGATCAAGACCGTTGGTCGGCTCATCTAATAATAAAATATCGGGATTTCCAAATAAAGCTTGGGCAAGTAAAACTTTAACTTTTTCTTTTTCCGGAAGTTCTTTCATTAATAGGTAATGTTTATCGACAGCGATTCCTAAATTGTTGAGTAATGTAGCGGCATCACTTTCTGCTTCCCAGCCATTTAATTCCATAAACTCTGCCTCTAAGTTAGCAAGTCGCATCCCATCTTCTTCGGTAAAATCAGTGTGCGAATAAAGTTCTTCTTTTTCCATCATGATTTGATACAATTTTTCATTTCCCATGATAACTGTATTTAAGACGGTATAATCATCGTAAGCATAGTGATCTTGTTTTAAGACCGCGAGACGTTCTCCTGGAGAAATAATGATTTCTCCGCTTGTCGTATCTAATTCTTTCGATAATAATTTTAAAAAGGTCGATTTCCCCGCCCCATTCGCTCCAATAAGGCCATAGCAATTTCCTTTGGTAAATGTAATATTAACATCTTCGAACAAAGTTCTTTTTCCAAACCTTAAGGTTACATGATTTGCTTGAATCACATTTCTCACTCCTTCCGTTAGACTGTTTCGATTGTACAATAGATTTATCTGTTTGACAAGAGCTTTCTTCGGACAAAAAAGAAAAAGGAATAAAAACTTTTTTATTCCCTATTTCTTCCCGCTGAAAATCTCATACCAAGTCTTGATCGCATTCACTAAATTGCCACCTGCTTCTTTAATTAAATCGAACGTAAAGCCGAAACTTTTTTTCATATTTGCAAAATCTTCTTTGGCTTGACGACAAGTGTCATCCCCTACTTTTTCACATAATAAAGCCGTTGTATCTAAATATAGTTTTACCGCTTTCGCTTTTATATTTTCGTATCCTTGTTTGATCGTATTTTTGTAATTTGGAAAATACTCATCGATTTTATGATCGATACTTAATGCTATTTTTAAGATTTCGATTTTCGCTTTATTGGTTAATTGAGAAAAAGTATAACCACCAATCGGTTGATCATAAAATAGAAAATCGACGACTGTGATAAATAAGTTTTTGGCTTTACTCGCGAGTGATAGATCCTCTTGATTTTGATAACCATCTAAGGTTTGTTCTTGTGTTTTAAAGTACTGAATCACATCTTCTTCGGATTGAAAATTTTGATTTTGAGGCGGTATTGCAGTTGGCGTTGGAGCAACTGGAATTGGGCTCTCTACAACCGGTGGATCGGTCGGTATTGAGATAGGGTCTGAAGGAGTGGCTTCTGGTTGTTGGTCCGACATCGATTCATTGGATTCTTGTAATTCATTTGATTGCTCGATCTCTTTTTGATTTTGCTTGCTTAAATTTCGTTCATAATAAAACGATGTTAAACCGATCGCTAACAATAAAATAGCAATACTACTTAAAATAACTATAATAGTTTTCTCTTTTTGTTTTTTCGACTTCATTTTCTCACCTATATGTTTATTATATCATCACTATCCTGATGAAGCAACTTACGCGCTTGTAATTCTTCGTTTCCCATGAATAATAACTGTTCTACGTTACTACGTTTTTCTGTTTTCTTTTTTAATAATTGTTGTCTTTTCTCATAATATGTTTCCGCTTGTTCTGCAATGACAAAATTCGTTCGTTTTTTAATCGCCCACTGATCTTTTTGTAATAATTGAATTTGGTTGTTTAGCATGGACATTTCCTCTTTATAATCTTGATTTTCTTTTTCGATATCAGCAGTTGTCTTCATTTCATATTTTTTGTTTTGAAGATATTCTGCGAACAATTGGCAGTCTTTTTTTTGCACCGTAATCAACAATTCTTTTTTCGTTCTTGTCACTGCTACATAACTCACTCTTCGTTCTTCTTCGAGAGTCGTAGTATCCATTTTTAGATTCATATGAAAATAACAGACATAGTCATATTCGTTTCCTTTGGTTTTATGAATTGTTTTTAATTGAAATAGGGCTTCCTTCGTAGCATTTTCCGGTCGATGATAAAAATATTTTTTGACGCCTCCATACATATTAATGTATTCACTTAACAAATGAAACAATTCCTCTCCTATTTCTTGAGAATCATAGAAAAATTCGGACGATATTTTTAATTGGAGACAAAGCACTCGGAAAGTCATGTCCTTCTTCTTTAATTGCTCTCTTACTTTTAAATATTCTTTGGGAAGATAGTTCCATAGCTGGTCTTTGGTGGTAACATTTTGGGGTATCGAAAATAGGTTTCTATATTCTTCTTTGATATCTTGATCTTTCAGTAAAAATTTTAATAATAGGTGCACTTTTTTTAAAATAGAAGGATGCTGCTTCGATTCTTGAAAATGATATCCGATGCTTTCTAAATATAATCGTAGAAAAATTCCATATTCTTGATAACGGTACAAAATGACTGTTTCCGTTTGATTGTGATGTTCTAACCATTTTTCGATTGCGAGTAGTTCTTGATGCCAATCTTTGGCAACTCTGACCTGTAAGATTCCTTGGTCTTGTTGAAACGCTTGCATCGTTTTACTGGTTCGTTTTAAATTGTGTTCGATAAGTAAATTAGCATGGTACACCAATTTCCGAGGAGAACGATAATTGACCTTGAGGGCTAATGTTTGGCCTTGTGGAAATTCTTTGGCAAAGTTTAAAATAGGTTCGATACTAGCACCCCGAAAACCATATATCATCTGATCGTCATCCCCTACTACAAATAAATTGTTTTGGGGAAAAGCAAGTATTTTTAATAACCACAATTGTACTTCGTTTAAATCTTGAAATTCGTCTACTAAAATGTATTCGTATTGATGTTGAAGCGTTCGTCGTAAGATACCATTTTGTAATAATAACTCTAATGTTAAATACAGCATATCATCAAAGTCATACAACTTTTCCTCTTTCCACAATTTGAGATACTGCTGCCAAATCGGATAGAAATCGACACTACGATGATTTTGTTCAAAGATCATCTCTTCTTTTTCTAACAAAGAATTTTTCACTTTCGATAACATTTTACGATATTCTTTTAAAGGGTCTTGATTTTCTTTATAAATTAATTTATTGGTTTTTAGGACGGCTTGTTCTAATAACACATTACTCAATTCTTCTGGATCTTCTTGAAAAAACTCCCAATTGGTATTCTCTTTTAATAATCGGTGGCCGAAGGAATGAAACGTGTATATTTCCATTGGAGCAGTTATTTTTTCAGTAACTCGTTGTTGAATTTCTTGTAAAGCTTTGCGATTGAAAACAAGTACTAATATATGATTCGCGGAAACTCCTTTATTTAATAAATGATAAATGCGATTGACCAGTGTTTTTGTCTTCCCACTTCCAGCAGGTGCTAACAAACAGACAGGGCCTTTTATGAGATGAACTGCTTTCTGTTGTTCTTGGTTTAATGATTCTAACTTTATTTGAGAGAATGTGGTTTGATCGGTTGATTTTATTGGATTCGATAAATATAACCATGCTTCCAGTAATAAATGCAAAGTGATGGCAGCTTGATTGGTGTGAAGTAATAAGGGTGAAATCGATAGTGCTACTTGTGGAAAAAATAGATTTTGAACACGATATTTCTTTTTCCCTTGATAAAGTGGATATAAGATCTGATAAAAATAAAATGGTAAGTGTTTTAAAAATTGTTCTTTGGAGATATCAACTATGATATCGTAGAAAGAAGCTTTGGTTGGTAAACAGAATTCATTTTCCATGATTTTCGATAAATATATTCGCATGTTTTTTACTATAATGCTTTTTTTAGATGATCGCAAATAAGCATTTTTTGTTTTGTGTACATTAAAATATATTATAATTTACGAAAGATTGCCATTAAAACCTTCTTTTTTCATGTCAAATCGTGCCAATTCTTTTGTTTCACTCTTTGGAGAAAAGAAAAACAATGATATAATGAACAAGGTTAATAAAAGGAGTTTTGATTTATGAAAACATATTTGACAATCGTTCGACATGCTCAAACTGTAGCAAATCAAAAAAGACTTTTTGCAGGTAAAATGGAAGTGGATGTCAGCGAAGAAGGATATCGACAGATTGCTTCTCTCGAAAAAAGACTATCTCAAGAGAAGTTCGATGTCGTTTATTCTAGCCCTAATATTCGAGCTGTTCAAACAGTAGCGGGAATTGCCCAAAAACAAGGACTTCCTTTAATTATCGATGAAAATCTACAAGAGATGGGATATGGTGAAATGGAGGGTCTGCCACGAGAAGAACTTCCCCTACGTTATCCAGAGGCCTATGCTTTTTTTGAAAAATACGATTATTTTTCTCTTTTACCAGGTCAAGAAGAATTAGAGGATGCACTCAAACGATATGAAGCTTGTCTTAGACAAATTGCCAACGATAATCTAGGTAAACATGTTCTAATTGCTACTCACGGACAAATTTTACGAGGTTTTTTATGTCAACTTACCAATACCCCTTTTCCAGAAAGTGAACAAATGAAAAATACAGCCGTCAACGAATTAGAATATGATAGTGAAACACAGCAATTTCATATTATTTCTCAAAACGACACGAGTCACTATTCTATATAAATTTTTATAAAAAAGATCATGATTGTGTCATGATCTTTTTTATGATAATAATTCGTTTATATAAATCGTCGACAGTAACATATCGAATCCAAAAATGATCAGATAGAAACCGAAGGCAATCGCCGAAGCAGTAAACCCGGTCATCGGTTGGAAAATAAACAAGAAAGCGAAGACAAATTGAACAAGTGCTTCAATCAACGTTATAAACCATGGCCGATGATAACGAATACGGCGAATCATCATATTCATTTTAATACATCCGAGTACTAAAGCAATAAATCCTAAACTAAAACCTAGGAATGCTAATGTTACGTCATGTTTTACTAGGAAAACAATACCAATAAAAATACTTAATAAACCGGTCGTAAGTTCTAAACCAATGAGTTCTTCATCTTCCCAGTTTGCAAGGCAATATGCGATCTCTTCCATTCCATAGAGTAATACGATAATACCGATTACAATTGTTAGAGAGGATGCTACTTCTTTTGGAAAAATGCATAGCAATGTACCTGTTATCAACAGTAAAATACTACTTAAAATTGGTAGTGCAATCCATCGTCTTTTCATTTTTTTCCATTCTTTTTCCATCTTTTCCAACTCTTTTTTCTGGGTCATCTTTACCCCTCCTTCTATTCTATTACTATTATACCATACTTTTCTTTTTTTACTTTTCTTTTTTGGTTTTTTTTGTTGTCGGAATCTATGAGTTAGACACTGTCATAAACTCCATGATTATTTAATATAGTCTTTTAGGAGGACTTGTCTATGTTGATACCGAAAAAGACAAAGATCGAATGTGGATTAACCCAAAAAGAAGTAGAAAATAACCGGAAATTATATGGAAAAAATGAGATTAGTGCCGTCGAAAAAGATAGTTTTTTTAAGAAACTACTCGAAACTTTAGGAGATCCGATCATTAAAATCTTATTAATTGCTCTAGCTATTAAGGTCGTTTTTTTATTTCAAGATTTCGACTGGTTTGAAACATTAGGAATCGTTATTGCTATTTTTATCGCTTCTTTTATTTCGACCTTATCGGAATATGGGAGCGAACAAGCTTTTGAAAAATTACAAGAAGAATCGAGTCGAACAAATTGTAAAGTGAAGAGGGGTCATAAAGTTTTAGAGATCCCGATCGATGAAGTGGTCGTAAATGATCTGATCTTATTACAATCCGGAGATAAAATTCCAGCAGATGGAATGATTATTCAAGGAGAAATATTCGTCGATGAATCATCTCTTAATGGAGAAACGAAAGAGGCTTATAAAGAGCCTAGTAGCACAAGTACTTTAACGGATAAAAATCTTGTTTATCGCGGGACAACTGTCTATTCCAAAGAAGCCTGGATGCAAGTTATGAAAGTAGGGAACGATACCTTTTATGGACAAATGGCAAAAGAATTACAAGAAACTCAACCGGAGAGTCCTCTTAAAATTCGCTTGCGTGGACTAGCGAAAGTGATTAGTCGAATCGGTTATTGCAGTGCCTTTTTCGTTTCTTTTTCTTATTTATTTAGTGTGATTGTACTTGAAAATCAATTTGATTGGAATCTCATTTGGAATACGATTACGAATTTTCCGGTCATTAGTTCTCATATTTTATACGCCTTGACTTTAAGTGTTACAATCATCGTCGTCGCCGTTCCAGAAGGATTACCTATGATGATCACTTTGGTATTATCTTCTAATATGAAACGGATGTTGAAAAATCATGTATTGGTGCGAAAACTAGTTGGTATTGAAACCGCCGGCAGTCTCAATTTGTTATTCACCGATAAAACCGGTACTTTGACAAAAGGAAAACTGGAAGTCATCGGATTGGTTTCGGGTAGTTTAAAAGAATATCGCTCCTTACAAGATCTTAAAGTTTATCCCGATTATGAAAAAATCGTAAGGATGTCAATGGCCATCAACAATGCTAGTTCTTATAGTGAAGATAATCAATCGATCGTCGGAGGCAATATCACAGATCGAGCACTTTTATCCTTTATTGGAAATGAACTACCTTGTGATTATAAGACGATATCAAGTGTCGCTTTTGATAGTAAAAATAAATATGCTTCCACTTTAATTGAAAGTTCTTTTGGAAAATGGAATCTCATTAAAGGATCGTTTGAATTATTGCTTCCAAAATGTCGATATTATTATAATGAACTCGGTAAAAAAATCAGTTTCTCGCCTACTTCTTTTCAATCTTTATTAACGGAGAAAGCAAAACAAGGAATACGTATTTTAGCACTCGCAATCAATAATAATTACCAGTGTGATCATCTTGAAAATTTGACTTTAGTGGCGTTAGTATTTATCAAGGATGAAGTGCGACCAGAAGCGATCGAGGGAGTTCGTTTGGTTCAAGAAGCTGGTATCGAAACCGTCATGATTACGGGTGATAATAAAGATACCGCGCGGGCCATCGGTGAAGAGGTCGGTTTGATTCAGTCCGAACAAGATCTTGTTTTAACAAGTAGTGAGTTGAGTCACATGTCCGATGAAGAAGTAGCAGCCTTATTGCCACGACTTCGAATTGTTGCAAGAAGTCTCCCCCAAGATAAAAGTAGGCTCGTGAAAATCGGACAAAGTTTAGGGCTTGTCGTCGGAATGACGGGTGACGGGGTAAATGATGCTCCAGCTTTAAAAAAGGCGGATGTCGGATTTGCTATGGGAAGCGGTACTGAAGTCGCAAAAGAAGCCAGTGAAATTGTAATTTTAGATGATAATTTTCTTTCTATTTCGAAGGCAATTTTATTTGGTCGAACGATTTTTAAGAGTATTCGGAAATTTATTATTTTTCAATTGACGATGAATTTATGCGCAGTTTCCCTTTCCATTTTCGGTCCTTTTATCGGTGTCGAAACACCTGTTACGGTCATTCAAATGTTATGGATTAATATGATCATGGATACTTTGGCGGGAATTGCCTTTGCTTATGAATCACCATTAAAGGAATATATGAAGGAACCTCCTAAGAAAAAAGAAGAACCAATCATGAATTCTTATATGTATGGAGAAATTATTTTTACGGGTCTTTACTCTTCTCTTTTATGTATTCTGTTTTTGAAATTACCGATGATCAATCAATTATTCCGAAGTGACCCTGACAACAAGTTTTTAATGACTGCTTTCTTTGGACTTTTTATCTTTATGGGAATTTTCAATTGTTTTAATGCGCGAACTCATCGTCTCAATTTGTTCGCTCATCTTTATCGAAATAAAATTTTTATGATCGTTATCACGTTTATCTTACTCGTGCAAATTTATTTGATTTATTATGGTGGAACATTGTTTCGAACATTTGGGCTTACCTTCCATGAGTTTGAAATCATGATTTTGCTGGCGGCCACGGTCATTCCGATAGACTGGCTACGAAAGATCTTTTTACGACTTCGTGGACAAAAAGGCGGCGTTTAAAAAAACGTACTTTCTCGTACGTTTTTTAGGATTCTGTTTTCATTTCAGATTGTTCTTTTTTCATAAAGGCTAATCCTTTGTAATTTGGCCGATCGACATACTTTAACCATACGTAATCTCCTATGTTCACCTGAAAATCTTGGGTTGGTTGCGTTAACACTTCTGCATAGTAAACATCTTTTTCTTCTTGATATTCTTCGATACGGCCGATTACAAATTCATTTCGATGAGTTCGATCGAGCAGTAAAAACTTAACATTATCGACTTTTATTTTATCACGTGACTCATCTAATTTTTGTTGTTGTCTGGTCGATAGCATTTTCTCATATGGATCATAATATTGATTCATCTCTTCTATGACCGTATCCGTTCCTTTTATTTTACGCGCAAGCTCGTCCGGAACGGGAGTAAGATCCAATAATTCCATCTCGCTATATCTTAAGATATCCAGATGAGAATCCAAATATTTTTGATCTAACGATGCTATTTTATTTTCGACTTCGATCGTTCCTAGAATTCTTAGGGAAATTCCTTCTTCGTGATCAATATAACAAAAACTTAAAAGTGGATATCCTTTTTTCTTTAAGTGAAATAGTTTGTTTATTCGTTTGATGTCTTTTTTATTTTCTAGTAAAAACCATTTTCGATCTAAATCACGAAAAGGAATTGTGTTTGCTATCATACTTTACCACCTATTCTTTACATACTCTTCTTTTGAAAGACTAGTCTACCATCTTTCCAAGTTTCCAACACTTCTATTTCTTTGATCTTATCCGGAGCAACGGTTAATGGGTTATCGCTTAAGACGACGAGATCGGCATTTTTACCAGGCTTAATACTTCCTTTTTTGTTTTCTTCAAAATACTGATACGCAGCATGAATCGTGACTGCTTTCAAAGCTTCGTATGGACTGATTCGTTCGTTTTCTCCTAATAGATAGCCATTCTTTGTTTTACGATTCACACTACACCAAATCGTATGTAACATATCCGGTGCAATTACAGGCGTGTCCTGATGAAAGGTATAGATCAGTCCCATATCGATCGCCGTTTTTACCGGACTAATCCGAGAAGCTCTTTTTAAACCTAGATTTTGTAGGTGAATATCACCCCAATAGTAGACATGATCGACAAAGAAACTTGGAATCATGTTTAATTTTTTCATTTTCTTTAATTGTTCCTCACGAACGGTTTGGGCATGAATCATAACCGGTCGACATGTATCTTGAAAATGTCTTTTCTGAACGACATTTAAATAACTGTTGACCAACTGTTCTGAAGCAGCATCACCGTTACAGTGGGCTAATAATTGTAGTCGTTCTTTTAAAGAGGTCATGATAAAAGATTCTACTTCTTTATCTTGATGAGATGGATATCCGCGATAGGTTTTCTCGTTTTTATAAGGAGTGAGCATCCAGGCTGTTTTTCCTTGTGGCGAACCGTCTAAAATGATTTTATATCCACCGATCTTCAAATGATGATTATATTTTCTTACATATTCTGCTGCTTCTTGAATGAGATCGTGATTGTTTTCTAAATCGATGTAACTAACGACATCGACGATCCATTTGTCTTTTCTTGCCATCTCTTTTAATAAAGCAAAGTCTTCTTTTTTGGTAAGGCCATCTTGTACTGTCGTAATACCATGCTCTAAATATACTTTTTGAGCTTGATCCAGTTGTTCCAACAATTGGGTTTGATCTTTTTCTTGAACGACACTTGCTAAAGTGAAAAAAGCAGTTTCTTCTAAATAACCGTTCGGCTCTTTTGTATTCTGACATCTACCAATCTGACCACCGACGGGGTCTTCACTATTACGATCTATCTTTAGAAGTTCGAGCCCTTTCGAATTGACTACTCCCATATGACCGGAAGTATGGGTAATCATAATGGGAATTTCTTTGGAAACTTGATCTAATAAATTTTTATCCGGGTGTTCTTTTTCCATTAGTGAATTGTGATCGTATCCAAAACCAATCAACCAATTTTCTTTGGCAATACTATGATTTTGAAGATGCTCTTGCAATTTTCTTTTGATATCATCAAATGAACTAGTCTCTTGTAATGGAACTAAACTAAGTGTCTGCGCCAACGCACTGATATGACTATGGGCATCGATAAACGCTGGTAACATACACTTTCCTTGTAGATCGATCAATTCTGTTTCTTTCGTTTGCTCGTTTAATATTTCTTCGTTCCCACAAGATAAGATGATCCCATCTTTGATATGCAAACAATGATAGATAGTCGACTCTTCCATTGTTATAATCGTTCCATTATAAAATATTTTGTCCATTCTTATCACCTATTGTTATTATACCATAATCGATGAATTTCTTTCGCTTCTTTCTAACTTTCCGTAAAAAAGTTTTGCACTTTTTGCCATAAATGTTTGGAGCGATTGCTATGATCCACTAAAGTGATCACCATACTATTTTCATCTAACCAAATGTTTTCAATAATCATTCTTTCCTTCGTTACGGGGTTATAGGCAATCCGCGATTCATCTTCATATTCGATGTAGACGACATCGATACTTTTTTCTTTCTGAATCGCATTTTCGATTAATTGAATGCAATAAATATCTTTTTTCTCTTTCCATTGATATTTTTCATATACCTTCATATTGAATGTCTGATATAGCATTTTATAATGGGTCTTTAAAAATTGATATAAATTATTTCGAATATCTTCGGTCTTATTCGAACTGCTTTTTTGATAAAAATGTTCCTGCGATAAGATAATCACCCATTGATGATAAGTGAATTTCGGTAATAAAAAATCCACTTTATCGAGCAGTTGTTGATGCCATTTTTTACTTTTCAAAAGTTTTTCGATATCTTGCCCACTGGCCAATTCGATCATATCTAAATTGACATATTGTGATAAATACGTGACAAAACGATTGCTATAATATCTCTGCCAAAAATCTTTCCATGCTTGAATCATAAGATCACCTCTGTTACTTTTGTATCATATCACTTTTTTAATCATGAAAAAAGTACTTATATCAGTACTTTTGGAATCTTTCGTAAATTTTTTTCTAGCGCATGATGATGTTCTTCTTCGGAAGCCATCGTTGGTTTCAATTGTAAGCTTTGCTCTAACAAGAAAACCCATTCTATTTCTGAACGCAATTGCTCAAGAGCTACTCTTTTTGTTTGAGGGTCCATTTTTTGATAGAGTGGATTACTCTCTACTAAAAATTCTTCATTTCTTTTTTTTAGAATCTGTAGGGCCTCATTTAGATTCATCCATTTGTGAGGATGGTCTAGTTGGATTAGTAATGGTTCGAGTCCGGTAGCACCGACGATTTCTTCCCGATGATATCCTTTCTTTTCGAAAAACTCACGTGGATGTTCGTCTTGATAATCACGAAAATCCGTTAATTTGTGATTTTTTACCACTACCATTTGCCTTACTTTTTCTGGACCTGTCATCACTTTGTTACTTCGGAGTGGAACATAGCCATCTGGAACTTGAATTAATAATTCTTTGAAAGCATTGATATCGTAAGTTACTTCAATTCGTTTTTGTGTTTCATCGTAACTGGATGTCGGGTAAATAAATACTCTGTTTTCTGTAATAATGTTCCCCATATATAACGTATTTGTATTAAAAAAAGTCAACCATTGATTCATGTTTGATCCTATCCTTCTTGCATTTGGTAATTTGCATTATAACATCCCCCTCTCTTTTTGTCAAAAGGGTATGTTATAATGTATTAGAAAGGAGTTGCTTTTATGACAAATGACGTTTTAAATTGGACTTATC
This sequence comes from uncultured Bacilli bacterium, assembly GCA_944358775.1. Classification (GTDB taxonomy): domain Bacteria; phylum Bacillota_I; class Bacilli_A; order RF39; family UBA660; genus Faecenecus. The sequence goes on from CALVRU010000008.1 coordinate 23,274, forward strand.
AAAATGTAAAATTATATGTTCGTGATCTTACTTGTGATTGGCATTTATTACAACTATATCAAAAAAATCAGATTTTAACGGATCCTAGTTATATTGAGATGTCTTATAAATTAGGAGGTATGTTAAAGGAACATAATACCCGGTTTTGTATTTTATCAGCACATGCGATGGATATGACAGAGTTAGAACATGGTACTGACTGGGGACTAGCTGTTTTACCAGCAAATAGTTATTTTAAAGTGCTATCGATATTTGCGATTCAAAATAAGACGTTTATCGTATTATTGCAAATAAAACCGGAACATCAAACATTTCATATAGAAAATAAAATCAGTATCGATGAACAATTTGTCGAACTAGTAAAAACAAAAATGAAAGAAGTAAGCCATCAAGAAGTTGTCTCTTTTCTGAAAGATGATCTTTGGATAAAAAAAGTCAATTTTCCGATTGGTCTTACTCTAGATGGAACGTTTTTTCATTAAAAAAGGAAATCAGCTGACGACTGGAGCTTGATTTCCTTTTTGAAAGCAGAAAAGTGCATTGGTACTTAAATTTTGCATACAACTTCGATTGTGATTGTTACGAACGAGTCCAAACGTATATTCACTTTGTGGTTCATCCATCTCATTGGTTACATCAATTCCATCTTGGACTATTTTTAAATTTGTTAAGATAAGATGGTAATATAAATAACTACTGTCCGCATAAGTGATATCTCCATAGGTATTGATACCGTTTTCTGTTTGTAAAAGTCCTTCGATATAATCTTTTTCTGGATTGCTACGATCTTCGTGATAGATAAAGGTACCATCTTCTTTTAGAATGAGTACGCTATCGCCACCATCTTGGAGCCAGGCAGCATATATTTCTTTTTTATTGTTGAAATTCTCTTCCATTTCAGTTACTATTTCTTCGTTATCTTCTTCTTGAAAAAAGTGCATATGGTTTTCATAAAATTGATCGGTAATGCCAAAAATAATAGCAAACACAAAAAGGATTCCAAAAAACAGGATCGAACATGCTGATATGACAGCACCGATGACTCCTAGTTTTTTATTGTCTTTAAAACCGATCAGTGAGAAAACGAAACCGATAACAGCAAGCGGTAACGCGATAAATGGAAAGATAAAGATAATGCACATGGCAATAATCGCAAAGATAAGACCGACAACGGCAGTTCCAGAGTGATGTTCTTCGCTTTGACGATAGGTTGCCAATTTTTCATGTGGTGTTTTGGTATCTTCATCGGTTGATTCTTTTAATTTTGTACCACAGAATGGACAAACTGTCGTCTCTTTTAATAAATGTTCACTGCAGACAGGGCAGACAATGAATGGAGCTTCGACTTTTTCTTTTACTTCCTCTAATTCAGCCCCACAATAATTGCAGTATTTTTGATTTAACCCTACTTTTTCGCCACATTTTTTACAGTACATTCTTTATCCTCCTATCTTAATTATTATCATACTGTTTTCTAGAGTCAAAGTCAATTATTGGACGAATTTTTGACATTTTCCCATAAAAAAGAGCAATCTATTCCATTGCCCTTCCTCTACTCGACTGACTTTAGAGAATCGATCATATTAATCTTACGTAAAATAAAGTGTGTAATTACTTGAACGATAACGGTAAAGAGAATCATAATCAAGAACGTATATATGTAACTTAAGAAATGAATGTCTTTTACAAATAGAATTTCATCTGTTTCAGCTACCGTTAAGACAAACAGATTTAAGGAAAGTCCTAAAAAGATTCCGATTATAATTCCAAAAATCGTAAGGATAATCGTCTCTCGATAAACGTAAGTAGAAACTTCTCGATCATAGAATCCTAATACTTTTAAAGTTGCAATTTCACGAGTACGCTCACTGATATTGATCGTCGTCAAATTGTACAATACCGTAATTGCTAAAAATGTTGAGAATCCAATGATTAAATAAACGATATCGTTCATACCATCGATCACATCTTCGAACATCGACATACTATCTTCTGTGTATTGAACACTACTGAAATAATTGGAAGCAATTAATTTGTTGCCGAGTTCTTCTTTATCTTGATCTTGGAGATTTACCATAATTGCATTGTAAGTATTCGTGCCAAATACTTGTTCGTAATACTTCGCGTTCATGTAAATATAATTGTTTACGTAGTTTCTACAAATACCACTAATTTTAACAATATATAACTCATTATTACTATTTCGAATTTGGATGACATCTCCAACTTTAACATTTAATAGATCTGCCATTTTTTCGGTAATGACTGCTCCATAATCATTCAAAGTCAATTGATTATTGTCGAGATCGACAAGATGTAAATACCGATTGATTTCTTGGGTGTTTTGGAAAGCCATCACATAAGCATCTAACGTTTTCGTTCCCGTCTCAAAAGAATAGCTCTCCATATTGATATAGATCTCATTGGTAATTTGATTTTCATTTAATAATGTCGTAATTTCTGCATTTGGCTGGTCTTGTTCCTCGTCTAGCATCAATAATGCGTCGTACATTTGAATTTCACCAAATTGTTTATCTAATAACGAACCGATACTATCTTTAATTCCAAAACCTGTTAATAATAAGGCAGTACATCCAGAGATACCAATAAGAGTCATAATAATTCTTTTTTTGTAGCGGAACAAATTACGAATCGTAACTTTCCACGTAAAGGAAAGATGTTTCCAAATAATCTTAATATGTTCTAAGAAAACCTTCTTGCCATTTTTCGGTGTTTCTGGCCGTAATAGACTGGCTGGCATATGTTTAAAATTACGATTTGTCGTAAACCATGTTACCGCAATCATAGTGATAACGCAGACGATCGTAATAATAATACTTGCTGGAATATTGAAATATGTCATCAAGTTCGGAATTGTAAACGATGCCGTATAAACATCGAATAACGCATGTGGAACAGCAAAATAACCAATCATAAGTCCAGCCACTAACCCAATTATGGTCGCTAATAAAACGTAGAAAATATAACTTGCAATAATACTGTATTTCGAATATCCAAGTGAATTAAAAAGTCCAATTTCGCCACGTTCTTCGTCGATCATACGAGTCATCGTATTCATACACATTAGTAGAGCCACTAATACGAAGAAGATTGGAAAGACACTGGCGATCGCATCAATTTTATTGGCCGATTCATAAAAAGTCGTATAACCACTCGAATCTTCCCGATCGAATAAGTACCATACTGGTTTTTCTAACGATGCTACATCCTGTTTTGCTTGTTCGATTTCTTGGCGAGCGTTATTAATTTCTTCTTGATAAACTCGATAATTTTCTTGATACTCTGCTTCCCCTTGCGCTAGTTCCACTTCTCCGTTGGCAATCTTCGTTTTGGCATCCTGCAACGTATTTTGTGCTTTTTGATATTCTTCCGCCCAAGTACGTTTGCCCACTTCTAATTGTTCACGACCACTTTGCAATGATTGGTTCGCACTTTGGGCTTGTAATAGCCCTTGATACGATACATTCAAGGTCTGCAATTGGGCTTCTATGATCGAATATTCCGGACTGCTTGGATCGATCGTTTCCAAATATGCTTGTAATTTTTGGATTTGTTCTGCAAGGGTTTGAATCGTCGCATCCAATTGATCGAGGGTAATCCCGTACTTCTCTAGTGTAGCAATCAACTCATTTTGACCATTTGTCAATTCCTGTTCCGTGGTAGCAAATTGATTTTCCATTTGTTGTCGTTGATCTTCTAAAGCATTGATACCATCTTGGTATTCTTTTTGCGCTTGTTCCAATTCATTGCGACTGTTGTCTAAAGTCGCTCTCGCATCCTGAAACTTCGGTTCATTCTCATCGATGTTTTTTTGTAATGTCTCCTCGGCATCATAAATTTTTTTCATCGCTTCCGTTAGAATTTCTTCATAACGAGCGGTTTCACGAATTGGTTTTAATTGTTGTAATTCGTCTTCTAATAAAGTGACCTGTTCGATATAGTCATCTCGATAAGAAGTTTTGTCAATACTATCTTTAGCAATTAGATAAATTTCTGTATAATATTCCATAATAAAATTCGATTCTGGAATGTACATAAACGTATCTAACTTTCCATCTCCGACGGTGGAAATTCCTTTATTTTCATAAATATAAAGGGAACTACGAACCGTTCCGACAACTTGGAATTGATCTGTTTTTAAGTAGTCTTCCCACTCTCCAGTTATCGTGATGGTATCTCCAATTTGATAGGTTCCTTCCTCTACTAAAATTTCATTTTCTTGCTCCGGCATTCGGCCACTGATCAATTTTACTTTGTTGATCTCATCCGATAGCGCATATATTTTGGTTGCATTACCATCGATTACGGTCTCATAAGAATAAGTTGGAACCACTAAATAAGCATGTTCCAATTGTTTTAAAGATGACACATCATCATCTGTCAATCCCATCGTACTAACGATCTTAAAGTCCATTAAAGCCGTTTCATCATAATAACGATCCATGGTACGAACCATGTCCGATGATGTTTCACGAACTCCCGAGAAAAAGGCGCTACCAAGAGCAACAATAAAAATAAGAGAGAAGAAACGACCTAGTGATTTGCGAATTTTAATAAAACTATTTTTAAATAATAACATTACCAGTCAATTTCCTTTACTAATTTTGGATGTTTATTTAAAATGATATCATCCACTTTTCCATTTTTAATTTTAATCACTTTATCCGCAATCTCACTAATTACTGCATTATGCGTAATAATAATCGTCGTCATATGCATTTTATGGCAAGTATCTTGAAGAAGTTCTAAGATCATTCGACCAGTTTTGGAATCAAGCGCACCAGTTGGTTCATCACACAACAAAAGTTTCGGGTTTTTAGCCAAGGCCCGTGCAATACTAACCCGTTGTTGTTCTCCACCAGAAAGCTGTGCTGGGAAATGGTTTGCACGATCTCCTAAACCGACACTTTTTAATGTTTTTTGGCTATCAAGAGGATCTTTACAAATTTGACTTGCTAATTCTACATTTTCAAGAGCCGTTAAGTTCCCTACTAGATTATAAAATTGAAAGACAAAGCCAATATCGTAACGCCGATATCTAGTCAATTGTTTTTTGGTATATTTTGAAATGTCTTCTTGATCGATGATGACAGAGCCACTTGAAGCCGTATCCATACCACCCAATATATTCAGAACTGTTGTCTTACCCGCACCAGATGGTCCTAGAATAACTACAAGCTCTCCTTTTTCAATGGAAAAGTTCACTCTATCGATCGCTTTAATCGTCACTTCGCCCATTTGATAAGTTTTCGAAACATTTTTCACATCGATAAAAGCCATTTGATCGCCTACTTTCTAGATATATTATATACCAAAAATTAGAAAAACTAAACCAAATTGTACGTAAGGTTCGTATTTTAGAAGTTAATATTTCCAAAATAATCTTATTTTAAACTTTAGAATTTTATTAGTAGTTCTTCAAATTCAGCGTTAAACTTGCTTTGTCAATAGTCAATTTTGATATTTGGAGTGAATTTTTAATGTTCAAATTGTTATATTGTACGATCGGTTCATTCGATACATCCTTTTTTGCTTTCTGGTGATTGGTCATATAAGTCTAACAAGTGGATATTTTGCATATTTGTACAAGTTCCATTAGCACGAAAATTTTCGTTTAAAAAACTTTCCCATAAGTTATTATTTTTAGGCGTAGAATACTTAGTAGACAATGTATTTGATTTGATATTTATATTGAATTGTGATATATTTTCTTCAGAAAAAGACGACTTATTTAAAATGACACTAGAATTATCTAGTTTGCCATTTTGGGTCGTCTTTTTTATATTGTTTATATCATAAAGAATTTTTGATTACCATTCTTACCAATATTAAAATACTCGTAAGATGTTCTTATCCGTGTTGAACAATGTCGGATAATATTCTCAATCATCTTTATCAAAAGCATGATTTTTTTATCACTACTTTCAGAAATTTTTGTTGAAACTAATAGCAAATTATCTAATTTCATTGAAATTCTATTTTTAACCCCTTATTATATTTAGTGATTTCTTCTTTCGGATTTATATGTTTGACAGCTGTGGTATTATTTATGTTTATATTTTCATTATTATATATTAATCCATTTTCTTTAAAATGATCCAAAATATATCTTCTGACATTTTATTTTTCTTTGATACGCTTTTACCATTGGATATATCTTAGTCCGTATCCATATTTACATATTCATTATCGTTGGCGTCTGCCTGAATACTAAATGTTGGATTATTGTCTAAATTACCAATCAATTGGTTTTTATCTGTGGTTTTATATGCTTCTTGATAGCTTCTATTAATTTATACCAAAACAATATAAATTTTCTAATTCAGATGACATAGATCTAAAACGACATTCTGGTAGCTATTCTACTAATTATCATTTTAATACCATTTAAGATGACATAGATCTAAAACTTGAAAACTTCATGAGTTTTCCTTCAACGAGTTTTAATACCATTTAAGATGACATAGATCTAAAACGAAAACAGCAACTTAATATTATTAAAAAACGTTTTAATACCATTTAAGATGACATAGATCTAAAACTTACAGGAGTAGGCACTAATCCCAAAGCCCGTTTTAATACCATTTAAGATGACATAGATCTAAAACTAGGTGTTTACTTCTTACGTAAACTTATCAGTTTTAATACCATTTAAGATGACATAGATCTAAAACAACAAAAGAGAGCCGAGCAAATCAAAGAGAGTTTTAATACCATTTAAGATGACATAGATCTAAAACTAGCCCATTCAAACAGATCTACATAATAGAGTTTTAATACCATTTAAGATGACATAGATCTAAAACAGTGTGATGGTTTGCTAGTTATAAATTTCAGTTTTAATACCATTTAAGATGACATAGATCTAAAACTTTTTAATAAAGCATCGGCTACTTTACTAGTTTTAATACCATTTAAGATGACATAGATCTAAAACACTTGGATGAGTATATCGAAATGAAAGGTTGTTTTAATACCATTTAAGATGACATAGATCTAAAACACTATCGTAACGACTTTGATAGCATCTTGAGTTTTAATACCATTTAAGATGACATAGATCTAAAACGCTATTAATAATTTTTAAAAGAAACTTTGGGTTTTAATACCATTTAAGATGACATAGATCTAAAACGAACTCTATCCACTCCACGATCTACATCGAGTTTTAATACCATTTAAGATGACATAGATCTAAAACCTTGAATTTGAGAAAGATCTACACTTGGTTGTTTTAATACCATTTAAGATGACATAGATCTAAAACCCCTTATAACTACGTACGTATCTAATAAAAGTTTTAATACCATTTAAGATGACATAGATCTAAAACCCCACAAATTATACATATCACTATCTAACAGTTTTAATACCATTTAAGATGACATAGATCTAAAACTAATCTATGTATTCATATTTATTATCAATCGTTTTAATACCATTTAAGATGACATAGATCTAAAACGCAATACTAGAAAAGCGTTATTCGGAAAAAGTTTTAATACCATTTAAGATGACATAGATCTAAAACGCAAACAGGGTTCGAATAAGTCATATTATGGTTTTAATACCATTTAAGATGACATAGATCTAAAACCTCAAATAAAGTTTTAAATCCATAACAATGCTCCCATAGAAAATAAGCATTTTTCTTAAATAGTATAATCTATGCATCTAGCCTCATTATATCATAAATTCATTTAAATTATCATCAATAATTAATTTTTTCTCATTATCTAATGAAATACCATAGTTACAATTGTCGATTAGCATAATAGGTATTTCATGATATAATGCATATTTATAAAATTCGTTTAATTCACTAACAGTAAGATATGATTTTAAATTTACAAAAACCAAAAAAGCATTTAAATGAAAGATACTCTCTATGTCAATTAGTAAAAACAAATTATTTAGTAATGAAGAAGAACTTTGAATTGTTAGTTTCATAAATTTCAAAACATTTTCAATATCAAAGTCATTTTGGATTGTAATTGGCAAATCAACCTCTCCGATATTTTTTTCTAAAATTTTAGAAATTTTTTTAAATTCATTTAAAATTTTTTGAGTTTCAATTTCATCAAACTTTGATTTTACTACATCGATTATCTTTGAGGTGTATTTCTTATCAGAAAAATCAATATTAAAATAATCAAGAATAATTTTAACTTTATTGCTACAATTCATCTCAGAATCTTGTTCAAATATTTTTAATGATTCATCTAAAATATTATTTGAAAGTTGATTAAATAAACTAACAATTCTAAAGAAATAAGAATGATTTTCACATTCAATAGAAAATACTGTATCTTTTTGAATTAGCACCTCGTGATCAAGAAAATCTAATATTGCTTTTATAATATCACCAACTTATCTTCGCTATTTATAATTTTGGTATTGCTCTCCCCTATAATATACTCGATTTGTGAATATTGTTTTTCTGTAATTGTTAAAACCTGAATAATTCCTTTTTTAGGAGATTTTTTTCGAATTCTTTCTAATAATAATTTACTTTGTTCTGAATTCAAAATAAGTTTAGAATAAACAGATTCTTGAAGCATCAAAAAACCTTCATTTAGTAAAAATTTTCGAAATAAATTATAATTTCTTCGATCTTTAGCATAAATATTTGGCAAATCAAAAAACACAATTGTTCTCATAATTCTATCTCTCATAAATATTAAACTCTTTATAAATAACTCCTTCTTCAATTGAACTAAATATATTTTTTACAAATTTCCGAATAACATCTTTCAATGTATATTTTTTACCATCGAAAGAATAGATTTCATTTAAAACATTAACCAACTTCATTTTATATTCGTGTGTTAATTCAGTAGGTTGATTATAATATACAAATTGATCAATAACAATTCGAAATGGTTCCATTAAATCACATGATAAATTAAATTCATTGAATTCACTTTTGTGATTTAATCCCAATTGAGTGATATATCCATTACTAACCACTTCTTTATTAAAAGTGGACAGTAAAATAGCATAACCATAATTCAAAGCAGCATTAATAGCATCTTCATGATGCCTAACAAACTGCTTACCAAACAATTCATTAAAATACACTTTTGCAGCATGCCCTTCTCTATTGGTTTTATCTCCTGCTTTTACATCACGATGATATTCTTCTAATAGTCCATACCGTTTAGATTTAGTTTTTTTTAATAATAAAATCTGATTAGAAATTTTATTTTTTACAATATATTCCCAAATAATATTTTTTGTCTCATTATCCCATTTACTTTGCAGCATTATTTTTTTCGGTGAATTATGGCTTAAATAATAAGATTGCATTTCACCAAATGGATTGTGCTTTTCATCACAAAAAATAATATTAATTTTATTTTCTGATAACTCTTTCAATAAGTAAGCGGAAACCGATACAGCAGGAGTATCGACTACGACTGTATCGATTTCTGATAAATGGATATACTTTTCATCCATATCTTGTTTAACAACAAGAAAACGATTTTTATAACTTAAAGAGGACTGTTTAGTAATCACAACTGTTCTAAAACTCATTGTTCAATTCTCCGATATAAACCAGAAGGGGAAATATTAATAATTTTAGCATTCGAAATCGTTCTCTCATTCTTTCTTCCAAAAGACTTTGAGTAATCCTTATTCAACACTTTTAAATTAGCACACAGACTATTGCAACTTAGTAGTTTAAACATTTCCACAATTCCTTTTTCACGTTCTTCAATAGAGAGTTCATTAGGATTAGTATAGTGAAAAATATTTTTCATATCAGAAACCAAATTTTGATATAAAACATATTCTTGTTCTACCTTATCAATAATATAGCGAATGATTTCATTTAAATGTTCAGAATAAGTAACATCGTCAACCAATTTCACTCGTTTAGGTTCAAATAATCGACATAAAGATTTCCCCCAACGTTTCATACGTTGCTTATCGATTTGAAATTCTTTTCCGTTACATACTTCAACTTTATCAGAAGCACCTACTAACATACATATTTGTCCATTCCAATCTAATAAACTATAAAAAGGAATACAATCTTTTATAATCAGAATAGAATCATTTTCCGACAGATTCAAAAGTTGTCTAATGTAATTAAATTGTTCTTGAACAGGTTGACTTACATACAAAATTGGCATACCAATCATACGTTGGAATTCTTTTCCTTTATTAGTATAACGAATCAAAACTGCATAAGCTGGATTTAAACTGGTATAAGCACCATATAACTGCGTTGACAGATTTTTCTTTAAAGGCACTCCCTTACCACCATGTGGATTTTTAGTTTGATTATAAAATTCCCCTGTTCTAATTTCTGTCTTTTTACTAATTAAAATATCATTTCGATACAAGGTATCACAAACTAAATGATTAAAGTAGTCCGCATCAAAATTAGTTTTTACTTCGCCTGTTTTTTTATCATATTTTAAATATTCATTGTTGATACTATTAATAACAAGACCATATCCAAGTTCTTTATATTGTTTTGTATCGTATAATTTCTTTGTTTGTTCTTTTACCAAGTCAATATCAATACTTTGTTTGAAAATATCTTTTTGATAAATTCCAAGTACTGCTGCTAAATAGGCATCATGGGCATGATGATAATCATTAATATCTCTAAACTTAAACAAATCAAAACGGTCACGATAATTATGAGATAATCCGGCATTTAGATACACTACAGTAGAATCCTTATGATATGATTTCAATATGTTTACAACGTGTTTAATTATTTGTCTTGTTTCTACTAGTTGTCGTTGAATAAAACCTTCTATATCCTTCTCAGAATATTGGCTTCTCACTAAAGAATAGAACTTCTTTTTGGAAATCAATTTTTGATTTAGCAACATTTTCCACCACTTTTTGTTCTTATCTGTACGGTATGATTCTGGTAGAACCAAACTAGCAGCTTTTATTTGATTTTCGTTTCTAAATACAAGCGCTTTATTATCCCATGAATCATCTTTGATTAACGTTCGTGGAATAATATGATCAACTTCACATTCTTCTAAATGAGCAATATCAATAGGTTCTCCTGAATACAAACTCTTACCATGTTGAATAAAATATAAAAACACTTTTTCGTTTGAGAACTTAGAGTCTTCTGTATCCTCTAAAGTTTTCATCAATCGATTATAATTTTCAACATCTTTACAATTATTTTTATATAAATTTTCTAAATACTTTTTACGATTATCTTTTCTTTGTTTTATTTTATCATCACCACGAGACATTTCCACACAAATGTTCTTAGGTTCATATCCCATATAATCGACTACTTCTTCAACCACTTTCAATGCTTGATAAATTCCTCTTTTGTTAGCAGGTGAAGTTGCTAGTTCATCAACAACATCATAGGAAATCTTACCAGTATTATCCTCAATTTGGTTTGCTTCTGCAATTTTTTCCTGAAAATGATAATTTGAATCATTTAAAATTTGCATGAAATTTTGTCCTTGCTTCGATGCATCTTCCGTTAATCCTTCTAACAAATCCATAATGCTTTTGCCATCATCATTTTTGATTTCAGTAAGCAGTTTTCTAGATAAACTACTCCACCCTTTATATCTTTTAGATACACATTTTGCAATTTGTTTGTCAGATAAGTTTGGATAAGATTTTCTAATTTTCCTCTCCAACATTTTTTTATCTTCAAAAATAGTAATCCATTCAATGATTTGTTCAGCATCGTCAATTCCGTATAATGTGTTTTCAAAAATACCATCCGTTCCAAAAAAATCAACATAAGATTGCATACTATTAGCAAACTTTTTCTCTGCTGAATATCCCTTAATCACAAATTCTCCACGAAACATAGACATATCAGGCTGCATTCTCAAATAATCTACAAAAGTTTTTTCTGTAACACTACCTTTTTTTAAAAACAAATCACGATATACTTTAATAAAAAAATCATGTCCAAAATCAATTAAACGATGATCGTTAATGGTAATTTGTTTTAACTCATTTAATACTTTAAACTTAGAGTACAACAAAGAATTAGTTGGCATCGCATATTCATTTAACAAATATGTACAACGAGATAACATACGCTTGATAAACAATTCAGCAGAAGCGTCTAAATCTACTAAATCCTCAAAATTATATGGTGTAACCAATTGATTGGTTCCTTTTACCTTATATTGAATCCAAGCATTTGGGTTTTTGGAATCTTTTTCACTCATCGAATCATTTAAAGGCCCTACATAATAAGGAATTCTAAAAGATAAAATCTTGACTAGTTTATATAAATTATCTTCTTTTTCTTTATCATCTTTTCTTTCGACTTTATCTAATAAAAATGGATACCGATTTCCTTGTGTTCTTATGATAGATAGTAGTTCTTCCTTATTTAACTGATATGGATATTTTCCGTTATCAGAATCTGTAATTCTAGGCATAAAATCATTATTTTCGACAAATTTTGCATATTGATTTTGATAGATTTCCTCACCATAAATATTAATTAAAGCACTGCGCACTACTTTTTGAAATTCATCTAATGAAGATTGATTATGAATATATTTATCATACTCACAAATTGCATCTTTTTTATCTTTTTTTCGTGTTTTAAAAATTTTATGGTATTCTTTTTTATTTAGCCTTAACAATTCTTTGAGTTGCTTTAAATCTTTTTTATGCTTATCATAACGCTTAACCATCAATTCAGATATACTAGGATTTTCTTCGCCTTTAAATAAATCAACCAAAAACAATTGATTATATAATTCTTGCATAGCTGTTAATACATCAATATATTTTCCTGATACTTTTTCAATAGAATCTAAATTATCATCAAAATCCGATCCCTTAAACGATGTTTTTAAATTATCATCATCTAATCCCAGCATTGTAACAATATTAAACTGATTGCCTAACATTGCTTTACTAAATTCATTCACAAAGTTTTTAGGCGCCACTTCTTTTAAAACTTCACGAATCATTTTTCCCCGATCAATCCGAGACTCAATTCTTAGGGTTTGTTCTAAATCATCATAGTTAATTAATTCAACATTCAAATTTTCTAAAGTATCATTACATTCCTCTAACGTATTAAAAATATTTTTTAAAGCAGACGAAATGTTTAACTCTTTAATCTTAAAATCACCTTCATATAAAAAATTGCCACGATATTTAATAATATGATGTAACGCCAAATATACAAGTCTAATATCAGTTTCTGTACCATCTATAACAGCCTTGCGAACATGATAAATCGTAGGATACTTTTCGTAGTAATCTGACATAATTTTATGATCATCAGGAGTCATCTGAATCGTTTTATTTACTTTATCTTTTGGCGAATAAAAACTCTCTTGCAATTTTTTGAAAAATAATGGATCTATTTTCATAATTTCGTCACGAAATAAATCTTGCAAAAGTTTAATCCGTTTTCTTCTTCTGTCATATCTTCTACGCGTACCACGTGCAGTTCTTCTACTAACCGCAGTATTTGCCTCTTCAAAAAGTCTAACACCCCAAAGTGCTTTCCTTCCTCTTCGCATTACTTTAAAAGTATCCGAGTTAATAACTGCCCAACCAACAGAATTAGTACCAATATCTAATCCAATGCTATAATTTTGATAATTTGTTTCCATATAATTGACATACCTCCTTTTATATGATACGATGATATTGTCTTAATACCATTTAAGATGACATAGAAAGTTAAAATAAAGTTTTGGCGAAAGTCATAACCTAAATATCACTTCTAAGTGAAACACTGCTTTAGAGCAGTATTTTTTTTGTTTTAATTTTAATTTGATGTTAACGTCCAAAATAAATAAAAAGGCCAATACAAACGCTCCATATATAACGAAGTCTGTACTAGCCCTTCATTTCCTATGTCTTAACCAAATTATAACACGTTTCAACGACGTTTACTATATAAAACAACGGAATATCATAAAAATCCAAATTTCAATTAATTTTAACAATCAACTAATATAACACTTTCTATTCATTACTATACCGCAGTAATTCGCGAATGTCATCGACAGATAAATTTTGAAAACTCTGATATTCGTCTCCATCATTTTCAATTAATTTATCACTTAATATTTTTTTCTTCTCTTGTAGTTTCAATATTTTTTCTTCAATTGTACCCTTTGTAATCAATTTAATTACTTCAACTGTTTTCTTTTGACCAATCCGATGTGCTCGATCAGTCGCTTGATTCTCTGCTTGCGGATTCCACCACAAATCCAAGTGAATGACGACATCTGCACTTGTTAAGTTTAATCCAGTACCGCCACTTTTTAACATAATTAAAAATACATTGGTATCGTCTTGATTAAATCGGTCAACTAAATCTTGACGTTTTTTACTAGATACAGAGCCATCAATCACATAATTTGAAATTTGGTTTTGATCAAATGCTTCTTTGACAAGATAAAGTGCTGTCTTAAAACTTGTAAAAAGTAAGATTTTATGTCCATTTGAAATTAATTCCTTGGTGACGTTTAATAGATGTTCAATTTTAGAAGAACTACCCTCATAATTTTCAAAAACGATTTTTGGATTAATACAAACTTGTCTTAATCTAGTTAGTAAAGATAAAATTAAAATTTTATTTTTAGAAAAGCCACCTTTTAATAACTCATCTATTTCTTCTTTTGTCTGTTGAATCAATGCAGCATAAATCTTTTTTTCTGCATCCGTCAAATCGATATAAATACTATTTTCAATCTTATCTGGCAAATCTTTTAATACTTCATTTTTCTTTCTTCTTAATATGAAAGGTCTAACTTGATTACGTAATTTCTCTAAAATAACATTCGTATTATGATCAAAATCGTCTCCTATTTTGTATTTCTCTGTAAATTTTGAATGATTTCCTAATAATCCTGGCATAATATAATCGAAAATACTCCATAATTCGATAATCGAATTCTCTATTGGAGTTCCAGTCAATGCTAATTTTAAATCACTGTGAATACTTTTTACCGCTTTTGTGAGTTGCACAGTTGGATTTTTAATATTTTGAGCTTCATCAATTATCATAACTTTAAAATTCATATCTTGATAAATTTCTAAGTCTTCTCTAACTAAGCCATAACTAGTGATGTAAACATTTCCTTCAAACCATCCGAGTTTCTTTCTTCTATCTTTTTTTAATCCCACAAAAATACTACGTTTGATCGAATCACAAAATTTATGAAATTCGTTATCCCAATTATAAACCAAAGCTGTTGGACAAACAATCAATATCTTAGCTTTAGAGTCTTCTTCCAAAACACGTTTAATAAAAATAATTGTTTGTAAACTTTTTCCAAGTCCCATCTCATCCGCAAGGATTCCACCCAAACCGCATTTATATAAATTATAGAGCCACTTAACTCCTTCTTTTTGATATGGTCTCAATAATTTTTCCTCTTCTTTGGAAAACGATACGGGTGCATTTTGATATTCTTTAAAGTTTTTTACAAATTGATCAAAAATGGAATCGGTGCGAATAAAATGATTACGTCCTTTTAGACTATCTAAATATAGCGCTTGAAACTTTGGAATTTCACCTGTTTTCCTATCTAAATCCAGTTCTCGTTTTAAATCAACAATTTCTTGTACAGACGGATCACTTAAATTTAAAATATCACCATTTTTCAGACGAAAATATTTTTTTCTTGCTTGTAAACTTGAAAAAATATCATCTAACTCGCTTACATCAACATTCTCTAACTGAAACTCATAACTTAAGACATTATCATGTCCAATTCCAAAACTAGTTGTTCCTTTTACTTTTTTAATAAGACTCGTTTCTTTCAATTTTTGACTTGTAAATATTTCGTATTTAGAAGCCAATTCATTAATTTGATTTTCTAAAAAATCACCGATAGAATCAATATCGTAAAGGCATAGATTCTCATCAAACCCATACGATAACACATCGTGATAAACTTGCGTTTCGAAATCCAAATCGCGAATGACATTCGTTTTTTTCGTCTTCAAATAATCAACAATAGTGCCGTCATAATCTAATTGAATTTTACATTCTATGTAAGAATCAAAAATATCAAAGAATAACTGAACAGACGGAGTTTTTGTAATCACAATATCATCCACAGAAGAATCTAACTCTACATTATTTTTAATACTAGGAATCAAATAATCTTTTAATTCTTTTATTGTTTTCTTAGGAAAAGAAAACGTTTTGTTCTCATCTTCCAAAATCGATTTAGCAAGAATCGTTTCAACGTCATTTAATTGATAGATAGCTTTATCATCTATTAAAAATTGATAGTTAGAAACAAGTGTTTGAACCTCGTTTTCAGCATTTTCCAAATTTAATAGATATGTGTCATCCTGTTTTACCATCTTAAAGTGAAAAGGCAATCCTTTTATAACTGGAAGTTCACGATTTATCCCAATCTTTTCAACATAAATATGATCAATAATAGAAAACAACTCTTTTAGATTGACATCAGTAGGAATAAGATATGCATCATACCCATATGATTTAGCATATTGAGCATCAATAAATGTAAGCAGTTTTTTACCTTCTGAGTTGAAATAAAAATCTGCGTTAGAATAAACAAAATTTTTTCCAAAAGAAACCGTCCCACCATAATGATATCGCTCTAAAAATGTTCTCGTTTTACTTCCTAACATATAGAGTTTATCGCAACCGATTTTAAATCTTAACTCATACGAATAACGAACATCATTATGGCGATAGTAAGAGCGATATTCTTCATATTTTAGATATGGAACAATATGAACTTCTTTCTTTAATGTAGAGCGAGTACGGCGCACAACACTTTTAATTTGCTTCAATAAATTTTCAGAAATTTCTTCCGTAGAATCTTCATTCCATAAAAACTGGTCTTGAAATTTATGGAATACTGCCGCAACATGCTTACAAGAATCTGTAGCTAAAAATTGTGGACAAGTACAATCCACATCCGTAATTTGTCTTCCCTCGATTGATACTTTTACAATGTAATCTCTAGAAGTATGTTCGGAATTCACTACAAAATTATGGATTTGACCATTTGGTACTAGATTGGTACCAATATAATGAACTTTACGACTAGGATATTCTTTCCCTTTTAAGATATCTCGTCTAGACACAAAATTAGATACATCAAAATTCACAACTTTTCACCACCAAAGCACTAATTAAACACTATATTTTTAAATCAACATCATCTTCGAAATCAATACGATTCCATTCGCACCATTCTTTTGCCAATTCATAATAAGCATGGTTTTGAAATCGATTCCATTCTCGAATTAACCCATAATTAACACAACTATCTTTAAATCTTCTAAATGCTCCCTTTCCTTGAATCGCAATTAGTAATTGCGTTTGAACTTGAGCATCTGATAACGTATGAATGAAATCTACCATGATGTTATAATTATTTATTTCATAAGATGTAGGGAGTGGAATACTATCATCGATCGTACCTTCATCAACTTTTTCACCATTATCTATATAAAATTGTTCTGAATCAAACGATTCCCATACACGGCCATTTTCCTCATTTAAATAAAACGTTTCATCAATATTGGCACGTTCCATTCCGTCTATTATACTACTCAATTTACATTTCATATTTTCACCAACAATCTACAATTGATAATATTTTGGCAATTGATTATATTCTTTTTCCGCTGTTATATTAAAATTAGAACTTCCAAAATCAATGTTAAAACCAGAAAACATTCCATCATAAACCAAAACATCTTTAAAAGGAATAATTGACGTCATAAATGGATAAGGCAGTTGTCTAATAGAATCTAACATCTTTACTTTTGTGATTTTGGCATGTTTTTTCATTTAAAAACACTTACATTGCACCAGTGCTTTAAGTTGAGCCTAGCATACCATTTTTTAATGTATTATTCAACTATAATAGAAAATGTCTTTAAAAAATATATTGCAACAATCAAATATACAATTTTAACATTCACATTCAATCAAAAAAATAGGACACTATCCTCGAATAGTCCCCTTACAAAAATGATTAACATTTTTTCCTCGCACAAATAACACACCATAAAGAATCAACTATGTCAAACCAATTCAGTTTTATTTTTATAGTTTGCAAATATTGTAATATTAAACTTTTCGACTTTTATAATATAGGGGCGATGAGCATTATCTTTTAAAATAACTAGATAGAAATCGATTCCTTGTAGTGTATGTTAGCTCTGTTTTGGAGAAATTGCAAGTTATTTTTTAAATTTTATACCCTTCATTTTTTTACTGTCAAAATTAACATATTCTCTAATATAAATATTAACAGATTCTAACAAGTGATTTTTTCGCTCGTTTTCTTGTAAATCTAAACCATCTACTTTAGTCGACATAAATTTTTCAAGTAATTTATTATTATTATAAAAGTCCTTTACTTCTATTTCAAAATCATCACAATATTTTTCTATTTTACCTAATTCATTTTTATTAAATAAATATATATACTTTTCTTCTAACCCATTTATTGAAAATATAGGAATGTAATGATCTTTATAGTTAAAATAATGTAATGATTTTAATCCTCTATATTCTATATTGTTAGGAATTCCATAGGAAATATTTGAATAATGTAGTATAGTATGGATTGCAGAATGATCTGCAAAAATTAAAAAGTTACTATAATTAATATTATTGTTTTCAAAATAAGAAATAATGCTTGAATTTACTAGAGTTGACTTTTCTTCTAATAAATTTGAATATTTATTTTCTTCTGAGCGTATGAATGCATTGGCAAATTCTTCTTCAAAATTGACCCATTTTATAGTTCGATCATTTGGCATTTTAGATAAAAAGTATGTTTTGTCAACTATATTATTTAATCCAATATAATTTCTTCCTCTTTTTCTGTTTTTTACTCTCTTTATGTTTTTTGTAGAATTCAAAACTCTATATAATTCTGAATGTTTGTAATAATTTTCAATAAATTTGTTTTTAAATAACTCTACCTTTTCTAAATCAATAGGTGTATTTCTAATATATTTTTTCTCTTCTTCAGAAATATTTTCGAGCAACTCATTAATCTTATTAATTAATATTGAATTATTCAACTTTTCAAATTCTTTGATTAACCTATCAGCATACGTACTTAATAAATAACTATGTGGCAATTCAATACTAGAAGTATTCCTTTTATTTAATAGTAAACTATATAAATGAATCAGATATGATGTGGTATTTACATCTCTCATTCCATCCACTTCATCTAAATCATAATCTTCTAATAAATCCCAAGAATAAGTTTTATCATTATAATCCTTGTTAATGGTTTCTAGTAATAGGTTTGTTAAATCTTCTACACTGTAACTATTATATACATTTAATATATCTCTTATATCCTTTGTATCTTTTTCCCATTTATTTACAATATAAGATAATGTTGCAAAAAAATTGCAATTATAGTTTGTTAATATTTCTTTATATACTTTTGACATTTTTAAGTTAGACTCATTGTCAACACATTGGATTTCTTCTAATTCATCCTTTATATCATTAATAAATTTAAATATTTTTCTTAAATATTGAAAAAAATATTTCTCGTTTTTTTTATTAAGATCAAATAATATACTATTAATAGTATGGTTACATACTAATAAAACATCTTTAGCAAAGTCCATATTATTTAATCTAATATCAAATTCAACTAAACCAATAAACTCAAATAATTCTAATTGTATTTTCCTATAAGAATGTATATTGTCACTTAATTTTAAAGATTGATAATTTAAATAAGTATACAAATTATCTAAGTATTGAATAGATAATAATTCTTTATTATTATAAGAATATAGTATCATTTTATATAAAAAACTTATTAATTCATTCATTAAATATGGGTCATCTTGCTTTAAAATAACTTGAGAATAATCAACTATATCACTTTTTATTAATTTTAATAATTCATATGCCCTAGGTTCATAGAATGAGTGAGTGTGCTCATATACTATATCATATGAATAATCTCCAATATTAGTTCTGATAGCGATAATATAATCTTTATAGATATCTAAATATTTATTTAAACTATTCGATAATAAGCTAGCCGACGATTCATTAATTGATTTAATACAATCTTTTTGTAAATATTCATAATTTGTTTTTATGTAAAAATGATTATTAATCTCAGAAGTTATATATATTTTTTCTGAAATCAAATTCATGATTTGTTGAGCTTCAGATTCATATTTAGGGTTATAATAAATAGTAATACAGCTTTTATCTCTTTGTATAGTAGCTCCTATATCAAGTATGCTAATAACAACTTTAGGTTTTACATCCTTATTATCCTTTATATTATTATTTAAATTGAGATTAATATATTCTTTATTAATAATTTTTAGTTTTTTCACAATTTTATCTATCATTTTATAATTATATTGTTCTATTTTTCTTAAATCATGAAATGGATATATATTTTTCTTTTCATATTTGCAAACATCAAGATAATTATATTTTTCTACTTTTATTCCATATTTTAAATAATATTTAATTATATTTGTATCATCAAACTGCTTTATTTGATCTCGTAAGTCTTCATTAATAATTAATAACCTTGTTTTTCTCGTTTTTTCTTGTTCGTATCTTAAGTCTGATAATAGTTTAAATGTTTTATAATACATGAAAAGTATAAAAAAAATCGAAATAGAAATAATAGCTATAAAATAATACTGGTCTTTTATAATAGCTATCAAGGCTAAGTTTGTACAAAAATATATTATAAATGGGAACATCATAGTATTTTTTAAATATGTTTCCACTAAAATATAATCTTTTTTACTATTTATTTTTTCTATTAACATAATAGCTAAAGGCAATACTAAACTCAATACGCAAGAATAAATTGCAATATAATCTATATCAAAATTTAAGCATAAATGTACATTTAAAACATTTGGTAAGATTTCTCTAAGTAATTCGAATATAATAGTGCACACAATATTTATAGCTGAAATAACTATAATATTACTAATTTTAATTCTATATATATTATTATAAAATTTTTTAATTTTGTCTTTTATATTTTTTTTAAATTTATATATCAACATTACTAATAATATAGTTAATATAACAATATACTTTATAGACAAATCGCCACCTCATTTCTTAAGTATATATTTTAACATAAATTTTAACATTTACTAAATTAAAATAATTTTATTAAGCAAAAAAGCATTGTATTAATGCTTTTAGTATTCAAAATACTTTTTTATAAATTATTGTTAGTTATACTGAAAAATTTATCAAAAAACTCTAATAATTTATCAATCACTTTGTTTTTCTTTTCTTGTCTATCATTTGTTGGTGTAAACATATTCATTGGTGGAAGTATCTCAGATACTTCTGTTCCATTTGTTTCTACCTTTCCTTGTTCAAATGATTTTTTTATGAACCTATAAGTTTCTTCTCTATTTAGATTTTCTTCATTTATAATTTTATCGAGTTCCTCTTTTTTCTTACTATTCATAAAAGTTTCAAAATCCTTATATACATCAGAATTTTGATTTAGCGATTCAATGAATGACATAATTAAATCTTTTTTATTTCTTAAATCAGGACTTGCCATGATTGTCTTTTGAATAGTTACTAGTATTTCTTTATCTTCCATATTAGTATCATGATATTTTTTAACTAATCCCAAAATGTAATCAATATTTACATCTATAGATTTAATTAATTCCATTTCAAATACAACATCTTCAGTAACATCCGTTTTTTCTCTTTTTGCCTTATTTCTAAAATCATTATATATTTCAATATAAAGGCTTTGATAATCTTGTTTATCTCTTTCTGATAACAACTGTTCATCTTTAAATTCATCAAACGATGATAATATATTGGTAACTTTTAGTATTGCACCATATAATTTAATAAATTCTTTTTGTGCTTGCTCGCCTTGCATTAATTCTCCAGGTGCAAATTTAGATGTTAGCTTTTCTACTAATTCTTTATATCCTTCAAATCTTTTACCATTTTCTTCTTCATAGCCATAATAATAATCTTTATACGGTTTTAATAAAACAACACCATGTGCACTTTC
The DNA here is from genome assembly GCA_944358775.1 of uncultured Bacilli bacterium. Lineage (GTDB taxonomy): Bacteria > Bacillota_I > Bacilli_A > RF39 > UBA660 > Faecenecus. Next base: position 45,314 of record CALVRU010000008.1, read on the forward strand.
ATCACCAAATTTAGCAAGTGCTTCGTTTAATCTATCTTCAAGATTTCTAAATGATACAATATTACCATAAGTTTTTACACTATTTAATATTCTATT
>CALVRU010000009.1 GCA_944358775.1 uncultured Bacilli bacterium
GCAATAGTAAAAAAATGAAAAGCCAAGTTTTACAAGGCTTTTTGAACCATTTTTATCTCGAACTGTCAAACATGGGAATGGCCAAAGTGAAAATTATTTGACAACTCATTTTGTATATACTTTCGGAAAATAATTGTAAATTTTAGAAAGTTATTATATAATAAAAATAAGAATAGGGAGGGGTTAGTGTGAAAAAAACTACCACCAAGACAAAAAAGAAGAGTAATGTCAAATTAAAATTAGAGAAGCGGCAAATTTTTCTTATCGTCTTATTACTTGTTTTAGTAGCGGGTACATGTTTTGCGTTTACTTATACGTGGATGTTAATGTCAAAAACAAAAGAAGAGAACAGAGAATTGGCTCTAGGCAATTTATATCTATCTTTAGATAATACGGAAGGAACTGCCATTGTGATTGACGATGCGTATCCGATGACTGATGTCGGCGGATTAACGCAGGCACCGTATACTTTTACTTTGCAAAACAATGGTGACTTTGATATTAATTATGCCATCGTCTTAGAAGAAGATGAAGAGGCGATCAATCAATGCAAAGCTGAAAATGAAGGTGTTTGTAATACGGTGCCATTGGAAGATTTAAAATATTCCATTACTAGAAATGGCGTTATGCATGATATTGCTTATTTAAAAGATAACCATAATATTTTGGATATGGGGCAAGTATTACCAAATGAAAAAAATAAAGTGACCTATAGTTTGAAGATATGGGTTGATTATGATACTGAAACCGAGTTAGAAAATGCTAAATTCTTCGGAAAATTAGCACTTCAGGTACAGACGGCAAAATAGAGCAGAAAATACGTTTCTAAGAACGAAACGTATTTTTATTTGTTGGCAATCATCGGGACCGGAAAGTTGATGCCGATCATACTACCGAGCATTGCAGTTAATAATAAAATGACATAGTAAACTCCGATTTTAATCGAAAAGTCAGGATGAAAGAACAATAAACTAAAAAGTAAAATGATGACTAAATAAATTGCTCCGAATTTTATTCCTTCAAGCCATCCTTTTTGTCGACTTCGTCGGCCAATAAAAATACTTCCTAACAGTAGTCCAATAATTGGTACCAACAAAGAAATTGTTTCTAATCCTTTACCGGATAGGATATTGAAATAATGAAGTAACGTAACTAAAAACGAAAGAACGATGATCGTTAAAAAGACCCAGAGAAATCCCTTTAGATAATTGATGGTTTTCATAATTCACCTCTAGTTTATCCTATGAAACGGTATAAAATTTTATGAACGAATTCATAATAGGAATGAAAGTGGGGAAGATTATGGATTATTGGATTGTCATCTATCGAACGATTTTATTTTATGCAGTTATCACTGTTATTTATCGAATTATGGGTAAACGGGAAGTGGGGCAATTAGGTATCGTCGACTTAATCGTATCTATTTTGATTGCCGAATTAGCGGCTATCTCGATCGATAATCGTGAAGAATCCATTTGGCTCAGTTTGCTCCCGATTTTATGTTTGGTTGGAATTCAAATTATTTTGGCATATATTTCTTTAAAAAGTTCGAAAGTTCGAAACTTGTTTGATGGGAATCCATCTGTTATCATCAATCGTGGAATCATTAATTTTAAAGAAATGGTAAGACAACGATATAATGTCGATGATCTTTTGACGCAATTACGTCAACAACATATTCGTTCCATCGAATCTGTCGATTTTGCGATTCTTGAAACCAGCGGCAAACTATCTATTTTTACCAGAGATTCAAAATTGCATGGCGAGTATCCATTACCATTGATTCTCGATAGTAAAATTCAATATGATACATTAAGACAGATCCGCAAAAATAAAGCTTGGTTAGAACGTACGTTACAACAAGAAAAGGTATCGTTGGATGATATTTTTTATGCTTTTTATCGCGAGAAAAAATTGTTTATTATTAAGAATACGGATTTAAAATAGAAACCGCTTGCGGCAGATTTTAAAAAATGATAAAATGAAATAGAATAGGAGGTCACATTATGGATCTTTATATTATTTTACTTTATTGTTTTGCGTTTATTGTACCACTTAGTATTTTTTTTCGGTCCTTCGGAAGTACCGAACCAAGGATTCGTAAATGTCGACTTCTGTATGCGATTCCAAGCATTCTTACCATTTTTGTCGATGTCGTTTTTATCGTTTTGATTTTACAACAAAAAATAACTGCAGAGAATAGTAGTGTCGTTGTACAATATGCGCCGCTGCTCCTTTGTATTCTATCGTTTTTTGTCTATTTATTCGGTAAGAAGAAAGAACGGCTTTTACAAGCTGATGTTTTAGTAGAGAATGCCGTTGATATTATGGATACTCGTAATAATGGCAGAAATCAAAATAATTTTTTGGATATTTCAACGGAGGAGTTAAATAAAAAAAATTAGTACTTATCAGTGCTAATTTTTTATTGGTTCTGCTTTTTTTTCAACGCTAGTATTTTTTGATCTTGAAGTGTTTGCGCTTGTTTTAATTGTTCGTTGAATCGCTGAATCTCTTCTTTTTTATAATGAAGTTCTCGTTCCATTTCCAATAAATCATTTTGTAACAGTTGTCCGTCAGGAGTGTCGAAAAAAGAAGAAGCGTCGAGTTCTTTGTATAAATCGCTGATATTTTTTTCTCCTTGTTCCATCCATTGTAAAGCATCTTTTAAAGAAAGTCGTTGTTGGGTAAATTCTTTTGAGAAATCTTCATATGATATTTTTACTTCTGTTTTTTTGGTAATCGTCGGATGAAAGGAATCATCTAAATTAGAAAGTAAGCGGCTTGCCAAAAAAGAAGAAGCGATGATTCCAAATAAGGAGAAAGAAGGAATCGTATGTAACAAACAGGCGGATAACAGAACGTTCTCACCAAAATGAGAATGGTAAGTGCGAATGATTTCTTCCTGATATTCGATTTTTCCCATATTCTTTACTTTGTCACGAAGTTGTGTTATCTCTTTTTCTTGTTGTTTTAAAAAAGCATCACATTCTTGAAATAAACGTTGGAAATCCTTTAATTGATCTGGGGTCGTTTCTTCCTCAATCGATGGCGTGTTTGGTGTTCTTTCTCCTTTGTCGAGCAAGATGTCTTCTTTGGTAGTAGAAGATGATTGTTGTGTCGAAAAAAGCGAAAGAAACTGTAGTAGAGTGGTCGGTTTGTTTTCGAATCGAGGATCTATTTTGTCTTTTTGAATAGAGTCGATTGTCATTATTTCAAAGAAATAGTGAAATATTGCTTGCCATAAATGAGAATCTTCTTGAAATGATATTGATGTTTGGTTTTTTAAATTACGTTTTAGTAATTCGATAGAATCACATAAAGTATCCAGATGATCTTTCGAGTCATTTTTGTCAAACGAGTTTGTCTGGTTTTCATTTTTTACTTCTTGAAGAGGTTTCTTTGGTAGATTTTCTTTTGCCTTGATGACTGCTAATTTCGATTCTAGTGTGTTAAGATAGGCGTATTCAATTTCTTTCTTTTTGGCAGGAGTGATCGATACTTGCAGTGAATGAGTAGACAACCAAACATCTACGTCAGGTGAACGCTTTTTCTTTTTTTCGGAAACTGTCTTGGGAATAGAAATATCGGAATTCTTCTTTCCTTGTAGGGGTTTGGTTTTGCTTTTCACCGGTTTGATGACTTGTCTTTTCTCTTCTTCTTTCTTTTTTTTCTGTTTCTTTTTCTTATGGTTCCTATTCCACCAAGCTCTTAATCTGTTTTTGAAACTTCCTTTTTCACCGCGCGTAGAAATCCCTCCTTTTCTTTTTGATTATTATATCACAAAGTTATGCTTCATGGTATAATAGATTTATCTAAGGAGGCAACATGAAAAAACAGGGAATCTTTTTCATTACCATTGGAATAGTACTGATTTTTTTTCTAACCGGATGTTATGTTTTTCATCAGGTTGGTTGGATGGATTCTTTGGTACTACAGTTTTTAGAAATGATTCGTAGTGATACAATGCATTCGATTATGTTATTTTTTACGAATGTTTTTTATGGGCCAATTTATTTTTTGCTTATTAGTATTGTAGTTATATGGTTATGGATAACGAAACATCGTAAGGAAGCATTTTATTTTGTTCTTGTTTTAATACTTGGTAACTTACTTATTTTGGGAATGAAACAGTTATTTTTAAGAGATCGGCCAGCGTTACCACTAATACCGATTGACGGATACAGTTTTCCAAGTGCCCATACTTATAATGCTGTTATTTTTTATGGTTTTTTACTTTATTTAGTGAAACGATATATTTCTATAAAAAGTTTAAGATATCTCATAAGTATCGTATTAGTCTTTTTCATTATTTTAACAGCGATCAGTAGACTTTATTTGCAAGTGCATTATTTTACTGATATTATTGGTGGCTTTGCCTTAGGATTCTTGACGTTTGGAATATTTTTAGTGGTTGCCGATAAAGAAAAGACTAAGTCTGTAACTTCTTCCGGAGATGGAAATAGTGACTTGTCGTGGTGACGATGACACTGCATGCGGTGGCAATTAATAAAGGAAACATACCGATATGGAAAAAACTAAAGATGACGATCGCAAGACATTTTGTAACGATTCCTTTTAAGTTATCCCAGAATAAGTTTTTCGAAAGATTAAGAGATTGTAAAGCGGTAGCGATTGGGGCTTGAATATAATAGAGCAAAAAGATCGGAGCGATCGTTCTTAGATAAGTGCCACCATGATTCGTATTATAAAATAGTTTCAAGAAAAATTCTGGGCACCACATCAAAATAAGAGTATATGGAATTGCAATTGCAAGCGAGATAAAAATCGCTTGTTTTAATTTTTTCTTAACGTATTCCTTACGATCATGGGCATAAGCATTTGAAATGACTGGCAGTAATGCGGAAGAAATTGCATTGGTAAAGAATCCGGGCATTAATAAAAGGGGCATAACGTAGCCCGATACGATTCCATATTCTGTTAAAATATAGGAGTTCGAATATCCAGCTGCTAAAAGACAACTCGTAAGAAGAATTGGTTCTAAAAAGTAACCGATGGATCCAATTAATCTTCCGCCTGTCGTCGGAATTGAAATATCTAAGACATCTTTGATGTTTTGTTTCTGTGGAATTAAATCTTGTTTGGTAATTTTAAAGTTTTTGGGAAGAAATAAAAATAAAATACCAATTGATAGAAACTCACTTGCCATATTGACTAAGATTAATCCACAGACTGCATAAGTAACTCCTAATGTTAAAAGATATGGGGTGATGAGAATGATGATGATAAGACGAATGATTTGTTCGCAAATATGACTGATGACATGTGGAAACATTTTTTGTTTTCCGAAAAAATAACCTCGTAATAGATTAGAAATCGAATCGAACGGGAGGACGAGTGCAATTGCTAAAATAGGTAAGTAAGCGTTTGGCTCTTTCAAAAAGGTGTTGGCAATAAAAGGAGCAAATAGTACAATTATAACAATGAGAAACAAATTGAATATGAGGGTAACTGGAATTGCGGAGAAGACAATTCGTTTATTGTTGTGTCGATCTTCCGATACTAGTTTTGAAATGGCAGTAGGCATACTTAATTGCGATAGTGTCATAAACAAAGAAAAAGTAGGGTAGACGAGCATATATAAGCCGATTCCCTCCAATCCTACTAAACGTGTCATAACGACTCGAATAAACATTCCTAAAAATTTTGTGATTGCCCCGCCGACAATTAAAATAATGGTTGAGGCGATAAATTTTTCTTTGAACCTTAGCTTCTTCATAAAAATTCCTTTCGCAAAAATGCTGTTTATTATATAATAGATATATGATAAATTGTCGTGGTTTATTTCTGAAAAGAGTGGTGAAAAATGAAGAAAAACTATTTGAATTATTTATTATTGATCGTGTTTTGTCTTTTTTTGTTGATGATTACGAAAGATTCTTCTTTTTTATTCGGTTCGACGACTGATTGGTGGAATCAGCATGTTTCATTTGCCGAATATTTTCGTAATCTATTTTATGAGACAAACGATTTATTTCCTAACTTGGCATTGCATTTAGGAGCTGGTGAAAATATTTTTCACTTTTCTTATTATGGCCTTTTCTCGCCGTGGTTGTTTTTGAGTTATCTGTTTCCAAATGTATCGATGTCGTCTTTTATCCAAATTATGAATATGCTCTTTTACACACTCAGTGTTCTTCTCATGTATCGCTTCCTAATCCATAAAAAGATAAGCAAAGAAAATAGTTTGTTTGCAGCGGTTTTATTTGCGGCAGCGGCACCATTACTTTTTCATTTTCATCGTCAAATCATGTTTGTCGATTATATGCCTATCTTGATTTTGGGTTTATTTGCCGTCGATCTTTATTTTGAAAAAAGCCGGAAAGTTCCGCTTGTTTTATGCGTGTTTTTTCTCATTCTAACCAGTTACTATTATAGTGTGACGGGATTGGTCGTACTTGCTATTTATGCGATCTTTACTTATTATCAAAGAAATCTTAAATTAGATAAAAAAGAAATCTTAAAAACGTTTTCGCCGCTTGTCGGAACTGTTTTATTGGGCATTCTATTAGCTGCATTTTTGTTATTACCGACATTGTATGTTCTTTTGCATGGCCGTGGTGAAGTTGTCAATAATTTACCGTTTATCGTATTATTTTTACCGAATCCGAGTTTAGAAACATTATTATACAGTAATTACAATATCGGTCTTACTGCGATTACTTTGTTTTTATTATTGTTATCTCTTTTTACAAAAGATAAAATCCGTGTTTTATCTATTCTTCTTTTCGCTCTTTTATTATTTCCGATCTTTCCACTTCTTTTGAATGGCGGATTATATGCTCGCGGTAAAATTTTGATTCCTTTTCTACCATTGATTATCTACGTTGTAGCATATATGTTCGAACAATGGCCGAGATTCTCTTTTTCAAAAAAGACGTATCGATTGGTTGGAATTATCACGAATATTGTAGTTCTCATTTGTCTTTTTGCTCATTTTCTACAAACTTGGTTCGTAGTTGTGATTCTATGTGATCTTGTTTTATTGGATGTCGGTCTTTATTTTAAAGTTTGTAAAAACTACAAGATGCCACTGATCTTAGGAAGTCTCTTGGTTGCAGTAGGGGTAGTGCTCGCTTCCAACACAGATGAAGAGTACGTTCGTTATCAAAATGTTTTCAATAAAGAGTCCCTTGGTATAACTGAGGCAATTCAAGAAACGCTAGCGCGTGATTCGTCTTTTTATCGCTTTCAAAATTTATATGATCCATTGAATACGATGAATCGTATCTATGGTTCGAACTATTATACGACGAGTATTTATTCGTCGAGTGAGAATGCAGATTACATTACCTTTTTACGCGATGTTATGAAAATCGAGCAAGAGCATTCGAATCTTTTTGCGGTAACATCATCGGCGAATCTTTTATTTGCTACTTTGATGAACGTCAAATATATTGCTACTACCGAAGAAGCGCCATTGGGTTATGAGAAAGTCATGGAAGATGATACCGTTGCGATTTATCGGAATCAATTTACATTACCACTTGGATATGCGAGTAATCGATTGTATTCGCAGGAGGCGTTCGATCTTTTGAAATATCCGAATAACTTGGATACTTTATTTCATTCGATCGTAGTAGACCAGGATGTTCTTCTCGATCCAAATTCGAATATTCAAAAGATAGATGCATCGTTCCAATTTTTAGAACATGATTTTCCAATTGAAACGATCGATGATGGATATCGGTTTCAAGTGGACGACACCGAACAATTTTTGATGCAACTCAATCAACCGCTTGATTCGAATCAAATTTTATTGTTATCTTTCGATGTAAACCGTGATGATGGTTGTAGCGAGGATGAAGGAAGATCGATTACGATCGATGGAGTTACGAATCAACGTTCTTGTGATAGCTGGACCTATGCGAATAAAAATGAGCGATTTCATTATGTATTGTCTTCCCAGGAAGCGATGCAAACGTTTTCTATTCAAGTGACAAAAGGGGCTTATGAACTTATCAATTGGCAGGCTTATGTGATGGATTACGATAAAATCAAAGAATTTGTCACTTCCGTTAATCCGTGGAATATCGACTCTACAAAAACAACTCAAGATTCGATCGAAGGGACAATTGAAGTAGTCGAAGATAGTTATTTTGCGACGACAATTCCTTATGATAAAGGGTACCGAGTAATATTGGATGGTCAAGAAATTGCTTATGAAAAGATAAATACGGCTTTTTTGGGATTTCCTATTACAAAAGGGAGTCATACGATTCGAATCGAATATGAATCGCCCTTTTTCCAAATAGGGAAAAATATTTCCAGCATTGCTCTTGTCCTATTGGGGGGCATGATCTTACAAGAAGGATATCAAACAAGCAGAAAGATGCGAAGTAAAGAATAATTACTTCGTTTTTTGAACAATAATTACTTCGTTTTTTGAACTGATTATCTTTTCAAGGAAGAAAATTTAAGCTATAATGAAAATAGAAAAAGAAAGGTGATAAGTATGGAAATGGAATTCAAATCGGTTTCAGAATTGTATCAAAGGGTGTTGCCTGCACTACGTACTAAGAAGCACGAACTTCATAAAAATGGATATACTTATCTAAAGGAAGAAGATATTTGGAATTACTTAAAGGAAACGAAATGGAGCAAGAGTGTCGATTTGTTTCTTGCCGATATGGTAGAAGATATTTTAAATACGAAGAATCAAGAGTTTGATCGATATTTTAAAGAAAAATTAAAAGATAAAGAACGAGTAAAATATTTTACGGATCTAGAGATCATATAAGGAGGGGTTATCATGTCCAATTCGAAGAAAAATTACACCATTGAAGATCTTTTAAAACAAGCCCGTCTTTATATTACAAAAGAGGAAGATCTAGAAAGGATCAAGGCAGCGTATGAGTTTGCCGAAAGGAAACATAAAGGGCAATTTCGTAAAAGTGGTGAGGAGTATATTACACATCCAATTAATGTGGCAGTCATTCTAACGACGATTTATGCGGATACAGCAACGATTATGGCGGGTCTTTTACATGATGTGTTGGAAGACTGTGATTGCGATCGGGAAGAGATGGTAGAATCTTTTGGGGAAGAAGTAACTTCACTTGTCTACGGGGTAACTAAGTTAGGTCGTCTTAATTTTTCTACCGAAAATGAATATCTAATCGAATATTATAAAAAGATCATCGTCGGAATGAGTGAGGACGTTCGAGTTATTATTATCAAGTTAGCCGATCGTCTTCATAATATGCGAACATTGTGGGCACTTCCTGAAGTAAAACAAAAACGGATTGCGAAAGAAACATTAGAAATTTTAGCGCCGATTGCACACCATTTGGGAATTCATAAAATCAAAAGCGAGTTAGAAGATTTATCGCTTCGTTATTTAAAACCAGAAGTATTTTATGACATTGCTGAAAAACTAAATACGACGAAATTAGAGCGTGAGAAAACAGTTGCCGAGATGCAAGAAAGTGTCAGTAATCTGTTGACAGAACATAATATCAAACACGAGATTAAGGGTCGTGCAAAAAGTATTTATAGTATTTATAATAAATTGGATAAGGGGAAAAAATTCAGTGATATCTACGATCTTTTAGCTCTTCGTATTATTGTAAATACCGAACAAGAATGTTATTTGGCACTCGGGTTAATTCATTCAAAATATCGACCGATTCCGAAACGATTTAAAGATTATATTGCGATGCCAAAGTCCAACATGTATCAATCGTTACATACGACTGTTTTTGGAATTGATGGTTATCTTTTCGAGATTCAAATTCGTACTTATCAAATGGATGAAGTAGCTGAAAATGGAATCGCTTCTCACTGGGCCTATAAAGAACATAAAGATGCTTCCCAAGTATTAAAAAATACGACGGATATTAAATTGCAGTTTTTTAAAGAGATCATCGAGTTAAACAATGAAAAAATGAGTAGTGAAGATTTTGTCAACAGTGTGAAGGACGAGGTGTTAAATAATAACATTTATGTCTTTACGCCAAAAGGCGATGTTTTTGAATTACCAAAGGGAGCGACGCCGATCGATTTCGCATATCGTGTTCATACGAAAGTAGGGGAAACGATGGTCGGTGCACTGGTGAACAACAATATCGTTCCTTTGAATTATGAATTGCAAAACAACGATATTGTTAAAATCAATACGAATAAAAATTCACCAGGGCCTTCGAAAGAGTGGTTAAAAATCGTAAAATGTACGCAGACGAAAAACAAGATCAAATCGTTCTTTACTCGCAATGAACGGGATCGGCATATCGAAGATGGTAAAGAAATGTTAGAAAAAGATCTGCGTAAACGAAAAATTTCTTTTAATGATTTCTATCAGGATGAAAATGTGAATACATTGTATAAAGAGTTGAAAATCGATCAATTGGATGATTTGTATATCGGCGTCGCCACTGGTAAATTTCAATCGAATGCCGTGATCAATTTGATTTATAAGAAGGAAGAAGAAGTCAAAGAACCAGTGAAAAAGGTTGTTCCAAAATCGATCGATGCCGATATTATTGTAGCCGGAATCGACAAAGTAAAAGTAAATTTGGCGAATTGTTGTAATCCGATTCCTGGCGATGATATCATCGGTTATATTACGAAGGGTAATGGAATTACGGTTCATCGTAGTAATTGTCACAATTTGGCATTTTTGGAAAACAGGACCGTACCAGTGTCTTGGAATACGACGGCATCCAAACGTTATCTGACGACGATTCTGGTATATTCTAATACGCATGAGAATAAACTTTTGGATATGATGCAACATATTAGTATGTGTGATGCACCGGTGGATCGAGCAGGATTAATGAGTCGTGGAGACGATGCAGTCTATGAATTAGATCTTTATGTGCGTGGAAAAGATCATCTTGATAAAATAGTAACGGAACTCAATAAATTAAGCTATGTGATTCGAGTAGAAAGGTTAATTAAATAGTATGAGAATTGTAGTACAAAGAGTTATGAATGCGCAAGTAGAAGTCGCTGGGGAAGTCGTCGGAAAAATTTCCAAGGGATTGGTCTTATTGGTCGGTTTTACGCGAGGAGACGATCTCGATAAAATAAAATATTTAAAAGAAAAAGTACTTCATTTACGTATTTTTGATGATGAGAATGGCAAGATGAATTTATCGATTCAAGACATTAAGGGTGAGATTTTATCAATTTCGCAATTTACCTTATATGGAAATACGAAAAAAGGAACTCGCCCCAGTTTCATCGAAGCATTAAATGGCGAAGCAGCAGAGCCATTATATGACTTGTGGAATGAAGAGTTAAAAAAAGAGATTCCAGTTGCTACTGGCATTTTTGGCGCAGATATGAAAGTGTCTTTGACGAACGATGGGCCAGTGACGATTTTATTGGAGAGGTGAGTACATGAAAAAAGAGGGGAAATTAAATTTTAATCTAATTAATTTATTATTGGTCATGTTGATTATCTATCTTTTATTTGTAACAAGTAATTATTGGGCACCATTTGTCGGTAAGTTAATCAATGTGTTAATTCCATTTTTCTTAGCGTTTGTTTTTGCATATATCTTAGATCCGTTTGTTAAGTTTTTTGAACGAAAAGGAGTACGTAAGAAAATCGCGGTTTTTGTGGTACTACTGATTATCTTTTTAGTACTCGGCGGTATTTTAGTAATTACGGTACCGATGATTTATGATCAGTTATTACTTTTTGCAAAATCGATCGTTCAGTTCGTTCAAGATATTTCGACGAAGTTTGATTTGAACTTGGGAGATTTTCAATTTAAATTGACAGATACTTTAAATGAAATTATTAAAGATGTCGGAAAATACATTTCGACTGGAACAATCGATATATTAGGAAAATCGGTAAATGTTCTTTCGAATGCTTTTATTATTTCGGTAGTTGGTATTTATTTCTTATTCGATATGGATAAAATCAGAGCAAAGGTAAAAGCTTTTTTGAAAACAAAATCTCATCGTACTTATAGTTTTGTAAAAAAATTAGATCATGAAATGACTCAGTATTTTCATGGGTTAGCTCTTTTAATGCTCGTTACATTAATCGAATATTCTGTTTTATTCCGCTTAGTCAACCATCCAAACTGGATGATTCTAGGTGTATTAATGGCAATTTTGACGATCATTCCTTATTTTGGAGGAATTATTACGAATGCTATTGCAATTATAACAGCTAGTGTTACTTCGGTTCCGGTATTGATCGGTACGATTTTAGTAATCATGATCTTTTCTGGAATCGATGGTTACATCATTTCACCGAAGATTTATGGTAAAACGAATAATTTAAGTCCTGTTGGAATTATCTTCGCGGTTGGAGCGGGTGGCGCTTTGTTTGGAGTTATGGGAATTGTCGTGGCGGTGCCACTTTATGTAACCCTTCATTGTATTTATAAGTATTATCAAGATGATATCAAAGATAAAATTGAAACGATGATGGAAAAAGAACCAAATTAGTTTTTGGAAAGCACAAACTTCCTTTTTCGGAAGTTTTTTGTTTGAAAAAAAGAACAAAATAAATACATAGAATAAATTTTTGCATATAGTATAAAGAGAAAACGGATAGGGAGGGACAGTTATAGAAAGAATGGTTTTTCCTATCGAACCTTATGGTTTTACAACATCCGCTTTTTTAATCGGATTGATATTAGTCCAAAGGCTGTCGATCGAAGAACAAGATAGTATTGGCAACTGGTTGCAATTGGTTGGGTTGACGATGCAAACGTATGCTTCCCAGAAAGCGACACTGGATGCTAACAATTCCCCGCAGCAAGATAACAGTTCGGATATCGAAACATTAAAAAAGGCAATAAAAGGCATCGAAGAAGAGTTGGATAAACTTTGTGCAGATAAGTAATTGAATGAAAGTAAAAAATTAGACAATTGAAAAAATAGATGAATTACTTGTTTTTTATCAGCGGAAATTAGTAAAACACAAGAAGAATTTCGGAAAAAGAAAGAATTTCTTCTTTTGTTTTGAAAAAATGGCGATTTGTAAAAGAATTCTAGTTTTGTTAAAGTGCTTCCTGGAGGTGATTTGGTTGAGCCAAATAGAAGTAGAAGAAGTACTTACGAAAATTAAAAAGAAGGAAGCCGTCATTCCTGGAATATGGGATCCCGTCTTTAAAACGATTTTAATGGAGTGTCCGAACTATCTATCGGATATTATTTATCAAGTCACGAAGATACCGAAAGAATATATTGAAGCAAATCTCGTCTTTAAAAATACTGAGTATCCGATTGATTCGTTTGATGAAAAGAAACGAATCAGTGATGTTGTCGTCGAAATAAAGGAAAACCATATTATTTTAGAAATGAATGCGCATTACTATGAAGGACTGATGGATAAAAATTTGTCTTATGTCGAGAAATTAAGTAGTATAACGATGAAAATAGGAGCAGAATATCCACGCCGAGAGAAGATCATCGAAATCAATTTTGATGTCGAACGAAATCGATCATTTCCAGAAAGTGAGAAGACTATCTATGAGTTTGGACTCTATGAGAAAGAAGAACACTTTTTATACAGTGAACATATTACGATCTATCATATCGATCTAGAAAAAATCAGGAAGAAGTATTATAATAAAGACAAAGAGATAGATCGGTTTGAGAAAGAGATGCTGTTACTAATGGAGACAGATAAAGAAGTATTAAGCGAACTATCGAAAGGAGATGAGACGATGGAAGAAGCGAAGAAGAAGCTAGAGGACTTATCGAATGGAGAGTTATTTACGGAATACGAAAGAGAACAAATGAAGGAAGCGGAAGAACGAGCGATCAAGCGATACGAATTAAAGATGGCGCGAGAGGAAGGAAAAGAAGAAGGTCTGGAACAAGCACATCAAGAAAAGATAGGGATGGCAAAAAAGTTACGAAATCTTGGTTTGACGGATCCAGAGATTATGCAAGTGACAAACTTGTCGGAAGAGGAAATAAGAGATTAGGATAATTTCTTCATCTGAAGTAATTCAAGATATTTTCTTGCAATTCGAAAAGAAACGTAGTAAAATATAGTCATCTTCTATGGAAAGAAGAGTACAAATGTTATTTTTAAAAGAGACAATAGGGTTGGTGGAACTATTGAAAAATGACTTTGGAAAGACACTTTCAAAGAAACATAGAGGCGTAATACTGCGTTAAAGTTGGAAAGCATAAGCAATTATGGAACTAAGGTGGCACCACGGGGGGAACTCGTCCTTAATAAGGCCATCTTTTTTTATGGAAAGGAAGGATTTAAATGATTACAAAACCAAAAGGATGTCATGATATTTATGGTATGGAAGCAAGAAAATGGAAATATGTCGAGCAAGTGATCGACGCTTTAATGGAAAAATATCATTATAATTATATGCGTACTCCAATCTTTGAATCGACGGAATTATTTCATCGTGGTGTTGGTGAAAGCACTGACATTGTGACCAAAGAAACGTATGACTTTGTGGACCGTGGTGAGCGAGCAATGACCTTACGGCCAGAAGGAACGGCCGGAATCGTTCGTAGTTATATTGAAAATAAAATGTATGGAGATGCAACCCAACCAGTTAAAATTTACTATAATGGAACGATGTATCGTTATGAAAGACCACAATCGGGCCGAGACCGTGAACTTACTCAATTTGGTGTAGAAGTGTTAGGAAGCGACGATCCGATGGTGGATGCAGAAGTAATTTCCATTGCGGTCAATTTATACAAGATACTAGGATTAAAAGAGATCAAAGTAAACATCAATTCTCTAGGAGATAAAGAGTCACGTGATGCATATCGAAAAGCCTTAATCGAGTATTTTACGCCACATATTGATGAATTGTGTGAGGATTGTAAAGAACGTTTACAGAAGAATCCATTACGTATTCTAGACTGTAAAGTAGACGCTGATTTAGATCTTCTAAAAAATGCGCCAACTACGTTAGATTACTTGAATGAAGAAAGCAAAAATCGCTTTGAAAAAGTAAAAGAATATCTTGGTGTTCTAGGAATTGAAGCCGTCGTCAATCCTAAAATTGTAAGAGGACTTGATTACTATAATCATACCGTATTTGAAGTAGAAGCAAAAGTAGAGGGATTCGGGGCACAAAACGTGTTAGGTGGCGGTGGTCGCTATAACTCGTTGGTCGATCAACTCGGTGGTCCAGAAACGCCTTGTATGGGATTTGCAACGGGAATTGGTCGAATCGTCTTAGCCCTTGATAAAGAGGAAGTAGAATTGCCAGTGAAGGATCAAGTCGATGCATTTATTATGTATGTGAATGAAGAGGAGAAGTTACATGCTCTCTATCTTGCTCAAGAACTTCGCTTAAATGGCTTTGCGATTGAAACCGAATATATGAATCGTGGTTTGAAAGGTCAATTCAAACAAGCAGATCGACTTAACAGTAAGTATCTTATTATTTTAAACAGTGACGATTTAAAAGAGAATTTGATAACGATCAAAAATAATCAGACAAAAGAAGAAGAGAAAATCGATATGGATTACTTGATCTACTATTTGGATGAACATGTAGAAGAAGAGGAAGCACTTCATTTCGGACATGAAGAACTTCACGAATGTGATGACGATTGTGATTGTGATGGACATTGTCATCATCATGAAGAAGAAAGATAGGTGAGACTTTTGAAAACGACACATAATACAGATTTTTTAATCGAAAATGTTGGACAAACGGTAACTCTTGCTGGATGGGTCCAAAAAAAGAGAAATTTAGGTGGACTTATCTTCCTTGATTTACGAGATCGCTCTGGTCTTATTCAGTTGGTAATTCGTCCGGAAAACGAGAATTATTCTTTAGCGGAAACTTTAAAAAATGAATATGTAATCGAAGTAACTGGTAAAATTGTCGAACGGGAAAGTAAAAATAAAAATTTGATCACTGGCGATATTGAAGTCGAAGTAGAAACCCTTCATATCTTAAATCAAGCATCGGATACACCGTTTGAAATTAAAGATGATACAACAGCTCTAGAAGATACGAGATTAAAATATCGTTATCTCGATTTACGAAGAGATACATTGAAAAATAAGATTATTACGCGTTCGAAACTAATGCAAATTGTTCGCAATTATTTAACAGAACAAGATTTTATTGAAATTGAGACACCCGTACTAGGAAAAAGTACACCGGAAGGGGCACGTGATTATTTGGTTCCTTCTCGGGTAAATAAGGGTAGCTTTTACGCGTTGCCACAATCTCCACAACTTTATAAGCAATTGTTGATGATTGCCGGTTTCGAACGTTATTTTCAAATTGCAAAATGTTTTCGCGATGAAGATTTAAGAGCGGATCGTCAACCAGAATTTACGCAGATCGATTTAGAAATGAGTTTTGTCGATGAAAATGACGTAATGTCAATGACAGAAAAGATGATTGCAAAAATATGGAAAGAAATCAAACACGTTGATATTCCGTTGCCACTACCACGCTTAACATGGGATGTTGCGATGAATCTTTATGGCAGTGATAAACCAGATCTTCGTTTTGATATGCCGATTCAAGATATTACAAGTGTTTTTACGAATACTACGTTTGGGGTATTCCAAAAGGTTCTAGAAAAGCATGGTATCATCAACTGCTTGGTTGTCAAAGATGCAGCGTCGAAATATTCTAGAAAAGATCTCGACCATTTAACGGAATTTGTGAAGACATATGGTGCTACGGGGCTTGCCTTTTTGAAGTATACAGAAGGTACGTTACAAGGAAGTATTGCAAAAGTAATCAGTGACGAAGAGAAAGAAGGATTACAAGAACAATTATCTTTAACAGAAAATGATCTTATTTTGATCGTTGCGGATTGCTTTAAAGTAGCCAAAGTATCTTTAGGTGAGCTACGGAAGAAATTAGGATCAGAATTAGGATTAATTGATTCATCGAAAGATGCAATATTATGGATTACGGATTTTCCATTATTCGAATATAGCGAGACAGAAGGCAGATACATGGCCATGCATCATCCGTTTACCGCACCAAAAGAAGATAGCATCGATTTGCTTTTGACGGAGAAGGACAAGTGTTATGCGAAAGCTTATGATATTGTCATCAATGGATATGAAGCGGGCGGTGGAAGTATTCGTATTCATCAAGAAGACGTTCAAGAAAAAATGTTTGAGGCATTAGGCTTTTCGAAAGAGCGGGCAAAAGAGCAGTTCGGCTTTTTCTTGGAAGCATTTCAATATGGAACCCCACCACATGGTGGACTAGCGCTTGGACTTGATCGTTTAACGATGCTTCTTACCGACACGACAAATATTCGCGATGTAATTGCTTTTCCGAAGACAGCAAGTGCTTCCGATCTTATGACAGAAGCACCATCGGCCGTTGAAAAAGAACAGTTAGATGAACTTGCTATTACGGTAAAATAAAAAAGAGTGCTTTTTTCTGCTTGTTTGATACCTTTTTTGGATAGCTATGTATTTCAGTTGTTCAAAAAAGGTCGAAAAAAAGGAAGAGGTACGCATATTGTCGAAAAAAGTCAGCATTTTTCGTAAAAATAATTGACAAATATACATAAACTATTTATAATCAAACTGTAATCAAAAAAGGAAAGCGATGTATCCACATCCACCTGACCGTGAATAATGGTAGGTAAAAAGCCATATTTATCCTCTAACGGTGGATAATTTTGCGCATGTGGATACGATCGTATCCACTTTTTTGTTTGTAAAATGGAGGTGTTTTGTATCGCAAATGCAAAAAATAATTTGTTAATCAACGAACAAATTAGAGCAAGAGAAGTATTGGTCATTGGCCCTCATGGAGAGCAAGTAGGCGTGAAAGGAATTCAAGACGCTCTAACCCTTGCTAGCTATGCTGGACTCGATCTTGTTTTAATTAGTCCTAATGCTACGCCACCGGTTTGTAAAGTAATGGATTACAACAAATATCGTTATGAGAAAGCGAAAAAGGCCAAAGAAGCTTTAAAACGGCAACGGGCGACGGCTACGGAAACAAAAGAATATCGTTTATCGAGTGTTATCGATGTCGGTGATTTTGAGACGAAGTTAAAACAAGTGACGAAATATCTATTAAAAGGAGATAAGATCAAATTGACGATTCGTTTTAAAGGACGTCAAATGGCACACCCTGAGTTAGGAAAAGAAGTACTTGAAAAATTCGCATCTCGTTTGAGTGATATTTCGGAGATCGAACAAGCTGCCAAATTAGATGGCAAAACAATGACAATGCTATTAACACCGAAAAAAGAAAAGTAATGAGGAGGAAGAGTTATGCCTAAACTAAAAACACATAAAGGTCTTAAAAAAGTACTAAATGTTAGAAAAAGTGGAACTGTGACAACTGGACATCCTGGTAGTCGTCACAACACTGGTAAAAAATCAGCAAAATTTAACCGTAGAAAGAGAATGGTAGCAGGTTTAAGTAAAGCCGATAGCAATCGTTTCAAAAATATAGTTCGATAGGAGGAGAAAATTATGGCAAGAGTAAAAAATGGAGCAGTAACAAAAGCTCGTCATAAAAAAGTATTAAAACAAGCCAAAGGTTATTTTGGTAGCAAACATAGATTGTATAAGACTGCAAAAGAACAATTGATGCATTCTGGACAATACGCTTTCCGCGATCGGAAACAAAAGAAAAGAGATTTCCGTAAATTATGGATTACTCGTATTAACGCAGCATGCCGTGAAAATGATATGAGTTATTCACGTTTCATCGAAGGTTTAAATAAAGCAGGAGTTGAAATCAATCGTAAAATGTTAAGTGAATTGGCAATTGCGGACAAAGAAGCTTTTGCAAAACTAGTAACTGTTGCGAAAGATGCTTTAAATGGAAAACCGATAAAAGAAGCAAAAGTAGAAAGCAAAAAAGAAGAACCAGTTGTAAAAGAAGCAGAGAAAGCAAAAGATTATAGCAAAATGACAGTGGCAGAGTTAAAAGAACTTGCGAAGGAAAGAAAAATCGAAGGATACACTTCGATGAAAAAAGCTGAATTAGTAGAAGCTTTATCAAAATAAACATATTAATGGATCAGTTTCCCTAGTGCCCGATGGGTGGGAAGTTTATAGAAATTAATAGAAGAAAAAAACGAAAAGGAGAAAAAATTATGTCAGTAGTTTCAATGAATTACTTATTAGAAGCTGGTGTTCATTTCGGACATCAAAAAAGAAGATGGAATCCAAAAATGAAGGAGTACATCTATACAACAAGAGATGATATTTATATTATCGATCTTCAAAAAACAGCAAAAAAACTAGAAGAAGCTTATAAAGAAGCAAAACGGATTGCCGAAGAAGGCGGTATGTTCTTATTTGTCGGAACAAAGAAACAAGCTCAAGAAGCGGCAGAAGAAAACGCATTACGGACGAATATGTATTTCGTAAATGAAAGATGGTTAGGAGGAACCCTAACGAACTTTAAGACGATTAAATCGAGAATTAAGAGAATGGAAGAAATCGAGAAAATGGAACAAGATGGAACATTTGATCTTCTTCCAAAAAAAGAAGTATTAGGAATTCGTAAAGAATATGATAAATTATATCGTAACTTAAGAGGAATTCGCGAAATGAAAAAACTTCCAGATGCTTTAGTAATCGTCGATCCAAAGAAAGAAGAAATTGCTATTAAAGAAGCACGTATTTTGGGAATTCCTGTATTTGGTGTAGTAGATACAAACTGCGATCCAGATATGGTAGATTACGTTATTCCAGGAAACGACGATGCTGTTCGTTCTGTAAAATTAATGATTGGCGTTTTAACAAACGGAATTGCGGAAGCAAACGGAAATGAAATAATCGATTATCTAACAGAAGATGATAAGGCAAAAGAAGAAAAGAAAGTAGTTAAAAAAGAAGACGAAAAAGAAGAAACTCCTGTGAAAACAGAAGAAAAAACGGAAAAAGTAGAAGAAGCTGCGGTGGAAGAGACCGATTATTCGAAAATGACCGTAACGGAACTTAAGAAAATTGCCAAAGAAAATAAAATTGAAGGATACACTTCAATGAAAAAGGCTGAATTAGTAGAAGCTTTATCAAAATAAAAGAAAGGAAGATAATCATATGTTTAGTGCAAACGATGTAAAAACTTTAAGAGAAAGAACCGGGGCAGGAATGCTTGATTGTAAAAAAGCCCTTGATGCAACAAGTGGCGATTTGGAAAAGGCAATCGATTGGCTAAGAGAAAAAGGAATTGCCAAAGCTTTGAAAAAAGAATCTCGTATTGCTGCTGAGGGAACTACTTATATCGTTACAAACGATCATAAAGCAGTGATGATCGAAGTGAATTCGGAAACGGATTTCGTTGCTCAAAATGAGACGTTCCAAGAGGCAGTTAAGCAAATTGCCGAAGCTATTTTAAATAGTGATGCAACGACGATGGAAGAAGCGAAGAATATCACTATCGATGGCGAGACATTAGAACAACTAATTATCAATTTAACAGCTAAAATCGGTGAAAAAATCAGTTTCCGTAGAATGATTTGTGTACCAAAAGAAGAGAATCAAGTGTTTGGTGTTTATTCACACATGAACGGAAAAATCGGTGTTATTACCCTTTTAGAAGGAAGTAACGAGATGGTTGCTAAAGATGTTGCAATGCATGTCGCAGCAATGAACCCAATGGCTCTTGATCGTGATTCGATGGATGAAAAAACAGTAGAACACGAAAAAGAAGTCATCAAAGAACAAGTGATGAACGAAGGTAAGCCAGAAGAGATTGCTGTTAAAATGGTCAATGGTCGAATCAATAAATTTTATAAAGAAAATTGTTTACTAGAACAAGAATTCATTAAAGATTCGAGCATGAATGTAGAAGACTACGCGAAAGCAAATCAAGCAAAAGTGATTTCTTTTGTAAGATTCGAAGTTGGCGAAGGAATCGAAAAGAAAGAAGAAGACTTCGCTAGCGAAGTACAAAGTCAAATCAATGGATAGTGCGAATATTCGCACTTTTCTTTTGCAAATAAATTGGACTATGTTATAATAAAATACACCAGGAGGGATATCTAGATGTCTCATATTTTTATCAATCACTTAAGCAGTAACTTAGATTTATTTCATGATAAGACAGAAGTGAATTTACGCTTTAATGTTTCCTTTATAAATGGACAATTAATGACTGCATTTAATTGCTTTTGTATTCCACTTGATCGAATGTTGAAAGTATATCCTCAGGCGACAATGTATCTTTCCTTACAAGAGCCGTCTGATTTGGTCGATTCTTTAAAAATGTATGAACAATTAAGTGATTTATTAGTAAATCATACCAATCATTTGTATTTGTGTAGTAATCATTTTTTTGTTTTGCAACAATTAAAAAAAGAATTACCAAATATAAAAATTGGCGTGCCTATTGATAAAAAGACAAATTTTCGATTTTTAGGTGAAGTAGACTTTTTTTCCTTTGAGATGAACGAATGGCCAACGCGTGCTTTTGCCTATTTGCAGCCATTACAACAACTACTTTCCGCTCAAGCAGCAGGTAAAGAAGTATTTCTAGATCACTGCAATAGTCCTAAAGATTTTATCAAGTATTTGGAAATTCAAAGTGCTTTATATCGAAGTAAAGTTTTGGTGATGTCAGATTGCGCGAAAAATATTGTCCCTTGTTTTGAACTCTATCGATTGTGCGAATATCGGATGCAAGCTTATAAAATTTTGACTGGTGAACCCAAGAAAGAGCCTTTTAAAAAGAAAGCTCTTGTCAATTTTCAAAATTAAACGTACAATATTATTATAAGGAGAGAAGAAAAAATGAATGATGCAATTATTCAAAATGCGAAAACAAAAATGAATTTATCACTCGAAAATTTAGAAAAACGTTTTTCGACAGTACGAGCTGGAAGAGCAAATCCGAGCAGTTTAGATGGTATTATGGTACCTTATTATGGTGTAGATACACCATTAAAACAACTTGCTGTTATCTCTGTCCCGGAAGCTCGTCAATTGCTCATTAAACCATTTGATAAAAGTTGTTTGGGGGCAATGGAAAAAGCTATTTTGGCGTCTAATTTGGGCTACAATCCCAATAATGACGGAGAGACGATTCGGATTATTATTCCAGCATTGACGGAAGAACGTCGAAAAGAATTGACGAAACAAGTCAAAGCTCTTGCCGAAGAAGGAAAAGTAGCAATTCGGAATATTCGAAGAGATGCGATGGAAGAAATTGAACGAGAAGAGATTTCCGAAGATGAACAAAAAGGAAAAGAAAAACAAGTTCAAAATCTTGTCGATCAATACAATAAATTAATCGAAGAGAAGTTAAAGGAAAAAGAAGAAGAACTTTTAACGGTATAGAAAAAATGGTTATCTGATTAGATAACTTTTTTGTTTCCTTATTTTCCGCTGAACCATAGTTTGACAGTACTCTTGTACTAAGATCATTTGTTTGGCAACCTTTTCGATTTTTATTTGGCATCCAATTGTTTATAGTAAGATTACTTCTTGCTAGATAAGACTCTTCAAAAATTTTCTCGTATAAAAGTGATTTTTCGTAAAAGAGGTATGAATAGGATGGCTTTTGATATCCTTTTTAAAGCCTTTTTTGTTCGGAACAAAATTTGTATATTTTATCCAAATAAATCATCGTTAACTTCATCAGTTCAAAGTATTTTAATATCTGTGTTTTAATGAATTCATTTTGATTGAAGTGTAAATTTTAATAATATCTCAAGTTTCTAATTGATAAATAGTTTTTTTAATGCGTGATAAGATATCTTTTTGAGTGATAATTACTTGTATGTAGTCACTATCGACTACAAATGCTCGATTCGTTTTTTATGCTTTGCAGTAATACTACACGATAAACTGGAATCTGGTCTACTACTTAATAGAAATCCGAAAGGGGAATCTGTATCCGATTGTTTTATGACGTCAGTGATTAGTGTATCGTGTATTTTGGCACAAGTTTGATCAAAGTTTCTAGTAATAACTTTCTTCTACTTTTGCCATATCCCGATATTATGCAAAAGTACCATTTTCGTAATAACATTTCACGAATTCCGATTGGGTATATAGTAAATCCACCATAATACTTCTCTTGATTATTTTTGTAAAACCTTCTTTTTTTCAGCAATAGGCATAATTATTGCGTCTCTATTAATATACGATAAAAATTTAAAACATTCCGCTGGCTTCATAAATACACTCATGCCATTATATAACGGGTGAAAAGCTATTTCCTGAGCATGTAACAAATCTTCATCTATTACTAATTGTATTTCTCTATTATTATCATATATCATATTAAAAATAGATATATTGCCGGGAGTCGTATTAATTAAAGATTGCATTTCTTCTTCTCCAACAAATTCCAATTTGTTGCAAGAAAGCCCCTCACGTAAAATATTTAAATCAACTCTTTTAGCACTATCAGTAACCACTAAAAACTTATGATGCTTGCCTTTTCTTTCTTGCAATAACAAATGCTTTCCAATCGCATAATCCCCTAAATAAGAATCATATGCATGGTAGTCAGCACAACCAATAGCTTCTGGATGATTAACACAATAATCTAATTGAATACATTGTTTTATCAACCAATCACAAAAATTCATAGCTTTATAAGTCATTTCAATTCTGTGTGATTCCGCCACAGATAATTTACATGAATTTTCTAAAATAGTAATATCTCCAAAATCAACTTTTAACATAATATCCCTCCTAATAAGTAGAAAAAGACTAGTCTGTACCATAATACTAAAACAGTACTATGGGACGAAACTAGTCTTCCGCGGTGCCACCCAATTTATTATAAAGGATCTTATTCTCTATAATCACTTTTTCGATTCGATCAAATCTAGCAAATGTAACGGTTTGCATCCCGGCTTAGTCTACTTAATTCTTTAAGCACTCAGAAATGTTATTCACTATTTTCTTTTACTTGTTTTCACCATCCACAAGCTCTCTTAAAAAGGTGGAAATAGTTACTTCTTTTCTTCAATGTTTTAAATTTAGATTGATTTTACTATTAGTTTATGTAATTGTCAATAAAAAATTATAAAAAATTTTTTGAGAATGTAAAATGGTTCTTGATAATGGGATAAGCGGTGAAAAAAGAGTGAATATAAACAGAAAAAACTATTTTTTTTTGAGATTTTATGTTATTATTTAGATAATAAGGGAGTGATAAAATGACAAACTGGTTAGGATTACTAGTGTCGGCAATTTATATTGTAGTAATTGTCGGAATTGCATCTTTTTGTTATAAAAAGAAGAAAATTAAATTTGAAGAAAGTCGTAAGTTTATCCATATTGGATTATGTAACTGGTGGTTAATTGCATGGATTTTCTTCGATAATTATATTTTCGCGAGTATACTACCAGCAATTTTTATTATTTTAAATTATTTGAATTATCAGTTCCAAATTGTACCGGGAATTGAAGAGAAAAAAAGAGGAATTGGGACGGTTTTTTATGCAATTGCATTATTTATTTTAACTGCAACCTTATTTCAAAATAAAGATTATTTATACATCGGCGCTGTTGCTATTTTAGCACTTGGCTATGGTGATGGAATCGGTGGTTTAATTACAGAATATATTGGTAAGCACAAGTTCGAACTAAAAAATAAGAGTGTCGAAGGAAGTCTTGTCTGCTTTATCGTGACTTTCTTGACGACGATTGTCGTATTACAAACTACTTATGTCGGTAGCATGCTTGTTCCATATTCGATTTATATTGCTGTAATGGCGACTATGTTAGAATTGTTTTCACCAAAGAATACCGACAATTTATTCATGCCACTTGGAACAGCTTTATACACATATCTTGTATTAAATCAAAATTACATGGAATCATTTAATATTGCCTTTACCGTAACTTCTGTCATTATTTTTGGAGTAATGGCAACGAAAGCTTTGACTCCGGCAGGATCTTTCTTCGCATTGTTACTCGGAACAGCGCTTTATTGCTTGGCAGGACCTTATGTGTTCTTCGCCTTGATTTTGTTCTTTGTTAGTTCTTGTCTCATCGAACATTATCATAAGAAAAAGAAAAAAGAAAAACAAAGAAATATTTTCCAAGTAATCGAAAACGGGCTACCTTGTCTTCTATTTGCAATTATGTATTATTTTACCAAAAATGAGATTGCAATCATCGGTTGTTTAACAGCAATTGCTGGTAGTACTTCCGATACCTGGAGTAGTGGAATCGGTTATTATTCGAAAGAACGAGTAAAGACACTATTCTCACGAAAAGAGTTGCCAAAAGGTTCGAGTGGTGGAGTAACGAAACTTGGTTTATTAGGTGGCTTGGCAGGTAGTCTGCTTATCGCATTGTTTAGTCTCTTCTTAGGCTTAGAACATGTCGGAGCGTCTTTCCTATTGATTTTCGTATTCGGCTTCTTTACAACACTTCTCGATAGTATTTTCGGAGAACTTTTCCAAGTGAAGTATTTCGATAAAGTAAAAGAAGAATTTCTAGAAACAAAACCAAAAGGAAATAAAAATGTCGTTAAAATTTCGGGATTTAGTTTTCTTACGAATGGTGTAGTCAATTTAGTGACGGTCGTAATCAGTTCACTGCTCAGTTGCCTTCTTGCATATTTCATCATTTAAATATAGAAAAGAGGTTTCTCTTTTTTATTTTACGATAAAATTCAAAATCATCTTGAAAAGACCAAAGAAAGATGGCTATAATAGATATCATAGAGTAGGAAGGTTTGAAGTGTATGAAAGATCATTCCAAAGAAAGTTGGTTGCAAACTACCGTTTTATTTTGTCTCTTTGCTTTGATTCTAATTATCGTTAGTGTGGTTGCTTTTCGGTTTAATCGATTACTAAATCAACCGATAACAGGTGTGGTAGATAACTTTACATTTATTTCTGATGAAAGATATCAAGAAGATGAGTCGATTCGCTTGGAAAATGCATATCCTATGAGTGATGAAGAAGGGATCCAGAAGGATGTGGATTTTACTTTTGAAATTTTAGCAAGTACGCAAACACGGGCGATTTATTATGAAATTTGGATCGAAAAAGTAACTGCAACCGCGTCGCTCGATCCTTTTGTGAAAACCTATTTGACAACTGGAACAGAAACAGAAGAAGCAGTGCGTGATCCCTTGAATGAGAAAAGTATTAATCTTTACCGAGAACTAGGGAAGAGCAATGTTTTTAATCAAACGGATGGGAGAACTTTATATCAAAAATATATTCCTAAGAGCGATTCCTTTTATCATAAAATATTCCACTTCCGGATGTGGTTGACAGAAGAAGGTACAGAGAATGTTTCTATCGCCAAAGAGTTTTCGGTCAAATTAAAGGTATTTGCAAGCTATCAAAAAATCCCGTTACCTCGTGCTTCAGAACCGAAGAGCGAATTTTCTTCGCCATCGGATGTCTCGTCAAAAGTAATTGCAAAAGTTTGGAAGGCAGTTGCCAAGGGATCAAGTTTTATGGAAAATGAGTAGGATCGAGTCATTTAAAATTACCGAAAAAAACACTTCCATTTCCCAAAAAGTATGTTATAATAAGAAAGAAATCAGCTTTGACAAAGGAGTAGTAATAAGATTATCTTTTGAATAGGGAGTCTAGAAAAAGTGGAAACTAGATACAAAAGACCTTATGAATTCGCCTTTCGAGCTCTTAAGTAAAACTTAAGCGTAGCAGGCGTTAACGCATTTTGAGTATGATTTTATCATAAAATAAGGTGGTACCACGGCTATTTCGTCCTTAAGCGAAGTAGCTTTTTTTATGGATAGGAGGATTTAGAAAAATGGAAAAAATCGTAGAAGAAATCAAAAAAGAATTAGAAGAAGATCTTAAGAAAATTTCTTCGATGAATGAATTAAATGATTTGAAAGTAAAATATTTAGGAAAAAAGGGAAAGATTACGTTATTAACGAAAGATATGGGCAACCGATCGGTCGAGGAACGGAAAGAAATCGGCCGCTATTCGAACGAGTTAAAAAGTCATGTAACATCATCTATATCACAATTAGAACAAGAACTCAGTCAGAAAGAATTGGAAGCGAAATTAGAGAATGATCGGATCGATCCGACCCTTCCTGGAACAGCAGTAAAAGTAGGGGGAGTGCACCCACTTACCAAAGTGACGGAAGAAATCGAAGATTTATTTGTTTCGATGGGATATGATGTCGTTTCTGGTCCAGAGGTCGAATTGGATTTATATAACTTCGAAATGCTCAATTTACCGAAAGGACATCCGGCTCGCGATGCGCAAGATTCTTTCTATATTACCGAAGATACTTTGCTTCGTAGTCAGACTTCGCCGGTGCAAGTACGAACGATGCTAAAGAATAAAGAAAAAACAGAAATTCGAATTATCTGTCCAGGTAAAGTATATCGAAGAGATGATGATGATGCGACCCATTCGCACCAATTTACGCAAATTGAAGGCTTGGTGGTCGGCAAAAACATTTCCCTTGCCGACTTAAAAGGAACCTTAGAAATTTTTGCCAAAAAATTGTTTGGCGAAGATCGGGAAATTCGTTTCCGGCCAAGTTATTTCCCATTTACGGAGCCGAGTTATGAAGTAGATATTTCTTGTTTCCGGTGCGGTGGAAAAGGATGTAATATCTGTAAAAATACCGGTTGGATCGAAATTTTAGGAAGTGGTATGGTTCATCCGAACGTCTTACAAATGGCGGGATATGATCCGAAAGAATATACGGGATTTGCATTTGGAATCGGCGTCGAGCGAGTTGCGATGCTTCGTTATGGAGTCAATGATATTCGCAGTTTTTATACGAATGACTTACGTTTTCTAGAAACTTATAATCGCGTAGAAGGAGATAAGTAACATGAAATTAAGTAGAAACTTTTTAAAAGATTATATTGATATTAAAAACTTAAGTGATCACGATCTTGCCGAAGCGATGACGAAGGTGGGTAATGAATACGACTCGATCACACCACTCGTTGGAGCGAGTCATTTAGTAGTCGGATATGTCAAGGAATGTAAGAATCATCCAGATAGTGATCATATGCATGTCTGTCAAGTAGAAGTTGGCCAAAACGATGTTCGGCAAATCGTCTGTGGTGCTCCTAATATCAAAGAAGGGCAGAAAGTGATCGTCTCTCTTCCAGGGGCTGTGTTACCAAATGGTATGACGATTAAAAAGTCCGTGATCCGTGGTGTCGAATCGGATGGTATGATTTGCTCGCTTGGTGAAATTGGCATCGAACACAAATATCAAAGTGAAGCAGATCAAAAAGGAATTCACGTTTTAGAAGAAGATGCTGAAATCGGAACCGATCCCATTGCATATCTTTGTTTTGACGATACGACGATCGATTTTGAATTGACGGCTAATCGTGCCGATTTATTAAGTGTATTAGGAATGGCATATGAAGTAGGCGCAATCTTAAATGAGAAAGTAAAACTTCCGGAAACAAAATTGCAAACCGAAGTAGAGCGAATCGAAGATCATTTACAGATTGATATTCAAACTGAGAATTGTCCACTTTACTTAGCTCGCCTAGTGAAAGGCTTAAAGATTGCACCAAGTCCAAAATGGATGCAGGCTCGTCTTATGGCAAGTGGCATTCGGCCGATCAACAATGTCGTCGATATTAGTAACTATGTCATGTTAGAAGAGGGGCAACCATTACACTTCTTCGATTATCGGACACTTGGTAATAAAATTGTTGTCCGGATGGCCGAAGAAGGCGAAAAATTGACAACTTTAGATGGCAAAGAGCGCAATTTGAGTAGAGAAGATATCGTCATTGCAAACGATGATCATGCCGTTGGTTTAGCAGGTGTAATGGGAGGCCTTAATTCAGAAGTAGAACAAGACACCCAAGATATCGTGATTGAAAGTGCTATTTTTAATCCGTTGAAAATTCGTTACACCGCTAAGAAAATTTTAAGAAGTGAAGCAAGTGCTCGTTTCGAAAAAGGACTCGATCCAAATCGTACCTATTTGGCGATGGCGCGTGCTTGTTATCTATTAGAAAAACTTGCGGGTGGTACAGTGGTAAAAGGCACGTTAGCAGTCGACCATACGAATCATGATGCAAAAGTAATTCCAATTACCAAAGAAAAGATCAATCGAGTTTTAGGAATGAGCTTGACCAATCAAGATATTTTAGATGTGTTCCATCGCCTCGATTTTGAAGTGCAAGAACAAGACGATTCCTTTACTGTAACCGTTCCAACAAGAAGAGTCGACATTGCGATCGAAGAAGATTTAATTGAGGAAGTAGGTCGTATTCATGGAATCGATCAATGTAAAGGTACGCTTCCTGTAACGACAATGAAAAATGGTACCTATGAGGAAAAATATAAGAAAGAAAAATTAATTCAAAAACATTTAGAAGCGCTTGGCTTATATCAGGTGAGAACTTATACTCTTGTCAACCAAGAATCAGTGAATATGTTTACTGATGACGAATTTACTCCGATTGTCGTAAGAGACCCTTTGACAGAAGATCATCTAGCACTTCGGTATAGTCTATTACCATCGCTTTTAGAAGTGGCATCGTATAACTTGGCACGTAAAGTAAAAAATATTCCGATTTTTGAAATCAGTGATGTGTACTATACGAAAGATAAGAAAACGATGCAAACTGCTCGTCTTGCCGCTCTTATTACGGGAACGATGTTAGAAAACACTTGGAATCACATCAAAGTAGAAGCAGATTTCTTCTATATGAAAGGTATTTTAGAAAATTTGTTGAATTATCTTGGCTTAAATCGTCGCTATACGATCGAAACGGGTAAGCTTCCAAAAGAGTATCATCCTTATCAAAGTGCGATTGTGAAGATCGATCAGGATGTAGTTGGATATATTGGAATGGTTCATCCTACTTTGAGTAAAACACCACTTTATGTATTTGAACTCGACTTATCGAAAGTAGAAGCAATTCAAGTACGTGGTATTAAAGATAAAGAAATATCAAAATATCCGACAATCAGTAAAGATTTTGCATTTTTAGTAGAAAATTCTGTATCGGCTAAGAGTTTACTCGACACCATTCAAAAGACCGGTGGAAGACTTCTTACGAACATAGAAGTATTCGATGTATATCAAGGAGAAAATATTGCCGAAGGAAAGAAATCGATTGCGTTCAATTTGACTTTTATGGATCCGACTAGAACTTTGAACGAAGAAGAAGTAATGGAGATTTTTAATAAGATTATCGAGCAAGTGGAAAAAGAACACAATGCGGAATTACGAGATAAATAGATTTTATTTGTCGAAATAGAAACAACTTTCAGAAGTGGGAGTTGTTTTAGTATGCTAAAATTTAAAGGGAAATTAAGTGAACACGGGTATTGCCAAAATTGCTTGGAGGCATCATGATTGATAGAGTAGAAGGAGTGAGAAAATAAAGCAAAGCGGTTATGCAACAGCACGACTTGTTATCGTATCAT
The DNA here is from genome assembly GCA_944358775.1 of uncultured Bacilli bacterium. Classification (GTDB taxonomy): domain Bacteria; phylum Bacillota_I; class Bacilli_A; order RF39; family UBA660; genus Faecenecus. Next base: position 30,266 of record CALVRU010000009.1, read on the forward strand.
GACAAGGAAAAAGACTGACTTAATGATTGAACTGATAAAATAAAAGTAGACACAAAAAAAGAAATGTGATCTACTTTTATTTTTGATATTATTAAATTAAGGAGATGATATTATGACAAAAGGACGACCTAAAGGTGGAACCAATAAATATTGGACTGCTGAAGAAAAATATAAAATTATAAAGCCGATACTTGATGGTGAAAAAAGTACCATGCAAGTAACTCGAGAGACCGGATTAAGTAATGGAATGATTAATAATTGGGTAAAAGCATATTGTCAAAATGAAATAAAAGGATTAAAAGCGAAAAAAACCAGGGAATCCAATGAGTTCATTGATGAATCGTAAAAAGCTTACTGAGTATGAAAATTAGAAAATATGAGATGAATCGTAGAGATTTAGAGCCTTTCATAAGAGACGTTCATAAAAAAAAACAAGTTATGCATTACAATATAAAACCCCAATTGAGTATAGAACTCAACTGGGGTTCAATTAAATTCTTTTTAACTGTTTACTGTTTGTTGACTAGTTCAACTTAATGATCAGTCTTTTCTTCTTGGCGATTTACGCGGTTTTTTAGCATCTCAATTATTTTATTTTTCATTTCTTCATTCGCATCCGTCCAGATGATTTCAAAAAACACCCCCATACCAGGAAGGGTAATTTCATCATTTTCCTTGATGCTTTCCTCGATTGCTTCTCTTAATACATTCTCATCATCGCCTTTAAAATTGTTAATAATATGATCGCGAATATTAATGTCCATAAATTCTCATCCTTTCTAAACATATTGTGTAAATGATTTACAAAACTTATACGATTTTTTATTTTAAAAACAAAAAAGATATAGTATACTAATATTAGAAAGAAGGTTATGTTTATGTGGATATGGATTATCGTTGGAGTTATTGTTTTACTATTGATTATCTGGATCGTTGCTACTTATAATGGACTAATTTCTTTACGAAATCGAAAAGATGACCAATGGAGTCAAATCGACGTTCAATTAAAAAGAAGAGCAGACTTAATTCCGAATCTAGTAGAAACAGTAAAAGGGTATGCAAAGCATGAAAAAGGTACATTAGAAGATGTGGTAAAAGCACGTAATAATTTTGTGACGGCATCTACTCCAGAAGAAGAAATGAAAGCTTCTGGTGAGATTACGCAAGCTCTTTCGAGATTGTTTGCTTTATCGGAAAATTATCCGGATTTAAAAGCAAATCAAAACTTTGTCAGTTTACAAAATGATCTCAAAGAGACAGAAGATAAAATTAGTATTGCTCGCCAATTCTATAATGATACCGTATTGACTTATAACAATAAAGTGGAAATGGTACCGTCAAATATTGTAGCTGGTCTTTTTGGCTTTAAGAAAGCGGCATTCTTTGAAATTGAAGAAGCAGATAAAGCTGCGCCAAAAGTATCATTTTAAATGACTTGCCATTTGGGCAAGTTTTTCTTTAGGGAGGAACTATGAAAAAGTATTTGGGTTATGTATTCGTTGTTTTATTTTTATTGATCCCAAGCATCATGGTAAAAGCGGAAACGACCGATCGCTTTTATATGGATATTCAAATCGAAGAAGATGGTTCTATCTTTGTTCGAGAACTCGCTTCTTTAGCGGGCAGTTATAATGGAAGACTACGAGATATTGTTTATAAAAATCTAGGAATTCCACATTTCACTGGGAAAGAAAGCGATTTCGCAGGAAGTGATCTTTATAATGGAAGTAGTATATCGGATATAAAGGTATACGATATCATCGATAATGGTAATTTAAATTTCGATTCGATGGAACATTTGAATAAAGAATACAGCCAAGTGAATGATGCCGATACCGGTGATTACGGTGTTTATACGATGAAGGGATATAATGGTAGTGTCGATTTTAAGATTTTTAATCCATCGAAAACCAATACGGCCTTTTATATGGAATATCGAATTCACGATGTTGTTGCAGTTCATAATGACGTAGCTGAATTGGCTTGGAATATTCTAGGAGACACTTCTCAAGAAGATATTAATGTGTTGCGAGTGCGTGTTCATCTACCAAAAGAAGACGCTTCTATGCGAGCTTGGTTACACGGCCCTTTGTACGGTTACATTGATCGTACGAGTGACGAATACGTCGAAATTCGTTTCGATCAATTAGAGGCATACAAAGCGGTTTCGGTAAGAGTGATGTTTGATAAAAGTTTAGTGCCGAAAGCCACAAAGACATCCGGGATAGATGGAAAGCAATACATTTTAGCATACGAACAAGAACAAGCTGATCTAGCGAATGAGGAACGGGAAAGATTGTATCAACAATTATTGAGTAAAGCGACGTATTATTTGAATTATGCCGATAATACGTTGGAACTCGATTATTACAATCGGGCGCTTCAATTCATTTATCAATTAAAAGACAGCGATGAGAAAACAGCATTGTTAGCAAGAGCCCAAGAGATTCGAAATAAAATCGAAGTCGAATTGGTAGAGGATGCGAAGGACGCGCTTCGTTATGCAAAAGAACGGCCAAAAAGAGAAAATTATAATCAGGCAAAAGATGCTGTCGCCTTATTATTAGAAGGATCTACGAAAGATCAATTGGTGAATGAACTAGCGGAGATTCTAACGATTGTCGAACGCAAAGAATTCGAACAAAAAGTTTTATGGGGAAGTATTCTTGGCGTATGGTTCCTTGTTTTTATCGGTAGTTATTGTTATTTGGAATATCGTTATAAGAAAAAATATCAATCTCATTTTAAAGACCAATATTATCGCGAATTTCCAGGTGAATATACGTTAGGAGCAACCGATTATTTACTTCATCATAAAGTAACTCAAAATGCTTTTTCGGCGACACTTCTCGATTTGATTCGCCGACATATCATTACGATGGAAGAAGTCGAAGAAAGTGGCAAACGAAAAAAGAAAAAAGATTATGTGTTTGTATTAAGCGAATCTTTTGAACCAGTTCGTTCCAGTGAGCAACAAGTAATTAAATTACTTTTCGAAATTGTTGGAAAAGATCGCCAAGTGACATTAAAACAATTAAAAAATTATGGATCTACCGAATCAAGAGCAAGAACGTTCATGAGGGAGTATAAGTGGTTTTTAAGTTCTGCTCGTACAGAAGGAATACAGGAAGACTTTTATTTAAAAAATGATTCAAATAAAGTGTTGCCGGTACTTTTACTAGGGGCTGGATTCTTGCTTTGGTTGTTTGCAATTCCAGCGAATGTCCCGGTTTTATCGACGATTTTATTTCCAGTATTCCTCGTGATAATTCTTATTTTTGTACTGACTCGTCATCGTCGGAATCAATATGGCAATTTGCAATACGATGAATGGATGGGCCATAAACGATTCTTATTGGATTTTGGACGCTTTGACGAGAAAGAACTTCCAGAAATCGCTTTATGGGAACGCTATATGGTTTCGGCGACGATTTTAGGAATTGCTGATAAAGTCCAAAAGAGCATGAAAATTCAAATCGAACGAATCGAAGCGCTTGCGACAGCTACGGATAATACATCAATTTTATGGGATTTACATACCATTCATATGATGAATCATTTGTTAAACACCAATATCACGGACGTCGTTGCATCTACTGTATCACGGGCAGTATCTAATTCGTCTAGTACGATCGCAGCTGCAAACAGTAGTTCTTCTTCCGGCGGCGGATTTGGCGGAGGATCTTCTGGCGGTGGCGGATCCTTTGGCGGCGGCGGTGGAACAGGTCGCTTCTAAGTACACGTGATGTGTACTTTTTCTTGTGTTTTGTTACAATAGGGTGATATCATAGTAAGTTAAACAGAAAGAGGTGTTTTTTTGAAACCATTTATTCCATTTCAGCAGTTAGAAGATTGCTATGGTTTTTATTATCAAGATAGCCAAAATCGCGAAATTTATTTACAGCAGAAAAAAGAATCACCTATCAATCATTACTATTTGCATCTACAAAATATTCATTTTGCCAAAGAGACAAAAGAACCGATTTTATTACCGGATGGGATCATTCAATTAGAAGGAATCGTCGATCGTATTTATCGTTTTCGAGCTCCTAGAGATTGCCAAAGTTTTCTAATTGTGTCCCATCTTGATTTAGCAGGCGGGCAACTTCACATTGATATCAATGGTCCGGTCTTTTTCGAACGGGTCGATAACAGCGAATGGAAACTTACGAAAATTCGAATCGGGGCGAATGGTATCGGATTACCAAACCGGTCGTATGCGAAAGGCTTTCAAGTTGGAGCAACATTGGAAGGAGCGAATCATTATCGCTTTTATGAAGAGATGACCGCTACGCATCATGGTCTCATGTTAACTTATCAACCGTTTTATAAGAGACCGATGTTTGACCGCTGTGATCCTAGTATCGAGCAAGATCAGTTAAAACAATTTATTATTTCAAAAAAGAAAGAAAGGTAATTCTTTCTTTTTTTCAAGAGTTTACGAAAAAAGAAAAATTCGTTATAATAGAATAGGTGATGAAAGATGTACATGCGGATTCACGGGGAACTAAGAGAAGTCATCGTAACGAAAAAAAGAGGAACCAAGAACACTTATATGCGAGTTAAGGAAGATGGTAAAATTTATGTCAGCACGAATCTTTTCACAACGGACCGTGCAGTTTCAAAAATCTTGGAAGAACATGTGAATGAAATTACCCGTATGGCAGATATCATCGAACGTAAGAATGATCGCCAAAAACGATTTTTCTTTTTAGGAAAAGAATATGATCCGATTCAAATTAATGGCAAAGAAGTACAATTAGGCGAAGAGAAAGTATTAATAGGAAAAGACGCTTCTTTAGAGGAATGGTATTTGCAAATGGCACGACCGCTTTTTCAAAAGCATTTGGATTATTATTACGATCATTTTAAAAGAGTAATCCCTTATCCACGTCTTCGGATTCGAAAAATGAAAAGTCGGTGGGGTGTTTGTAATACCCGATTAAAAACAATTACTTTAAATTTAGAACTTATCAAACGTGATATTGCCTGTCTTGATTATGTCATCGTTCACGAATTGTCACACCTGGTTCATGCCAATCATTCAAAAGCATTTTGGCAAGTCGTCGAAGAACATTATCCAGATTATAAAAAGGTGCGTAAACAGATGAAAGAAGAATAGAGGGAAGTTATGCTAATTACAAGTTTAGAGAATGAAAGAGTGAAAAAATACAACAAATTAAAAGAACGAAAGTATCGGGAAAAGCAACAGGAGTTTTTAGTTGAAGGAATGCACTTGGTGTTAGAAGCCTATAAGAAAGGTCAGATCATCGAATTGATTTTAGAAAAAGATGAAGTGTTACCACTCGATTTGCCGACAGTTTATGTAACAAACGAGATCATTCATCGAATTACATCATTAGAAACACCGACGAACATTATGGCTTTATGTAAGTTTCCAGAAGAGAAACCACTTGGTAATCGCATTTTGATTTTAGATGGAATTCAAGATCCGGGTAATTTAGGAACGATTATTCGAAGTGCAGCGGCTTTTCACATCGATACCATTGTTTTAGGAGAAAATACGGTGGATTTATATAATCCGAAGACAATTCGTTCTACGCAAGGAATGTTGTTTCATGTTAATGTCATCAAACGAGAATTATCTTCTTTTCTCGATGAATTAAAAGAACAGAATATCCCGATTTATGGAACGCGAGTAGAATATGGCGAAGATGTTCGATCATTACATACGAACGATAAAAATAAATTCGCGTTGATTATGGGAAATGAGGGTGCTGGAGTCAGTCCGGAAATATTGGAAAAGTGTGACAAGTATCTTTATATCAAAATGGATGATGCGGTCGAAAGTCTTAATGTTAGTATTGCTACTAGTATTATTTTATATGAACTAGATCGGAGGGATTAAATGAAGGAACTTTATCTAGGGAAAATTGTAAATACCCACGGTTTAAAAGGCGAAGTGCGAATTTTATCGGATTTTGAAAAAAAGGATCGCATTTTTCAACTGGGTAAGCGATTATATATTGGGCCATCTCGTCAAGAAGTAACGATCACATCTTATCGACATCATAAAATGTACGATATGGTCACGTTAGAGGGTTATACAGATATTAATCAAGTTCTTCCTTGGAAAGGGCAAGCTGTCTATTGTAAAAGAGAAGAATTGGGATTGAATCAAGACGAATTCTTAACGAGTGATCTCATTGGCATGCGTATCCAAGATCAGCTAGGAAAGTGTGGAAAAGTAGTTGGAGTGCGAGTGATCCACGAGAACAATCGATTGTTAGAAGTATTGGTCGATCAAAAAAAAGAATATATTCCACTGCAAAAAGAATTTATTCGTAATATTGATTTTGAACGTCAAAAAATAGAAATAGAATCACAAAAGGGGTTATGGTAATGAAAATTGACATTTTAACTTTATTTCCAGAAATGTTTAAAGGAGTCTTTGAAGAATCGATTTTAAAACGAGCGATCGAGGAGAAAAAAGTGGACATTCAAATTCACAATTTTCGTGATTATTCTATGGATCCGCATCACAAAGTAGATGATACTCCATATGGTGGTGGTGCTGGTATGGTGTTGATGTGTCAACCTATTTTTGATGCGATCGATGCATTAAGACAAGCAAATACCAAAGTAATTATGTTGACTCCATCCGGTATTCCATTGCAACAAGAACATGTCAACATGCTTAGTAAAGAAGAACATTTGATTTTGTTGTGCGGCCACTATGAAGGATTTGATGAACGGATCCGTTCGATTGTCGATTACGAATTTAGTATCGGTGATTATGTGTTAACAGGTGGTGAAATTCCGTCCATGGTATTAACGGACGCGATTGTTCGGCTTTTGCCAGGAGTCATCAAAGAAGAAAGCTATCAAAATGAATCGTTTCAAACCAATCGCTTGGATTATCCGAATTATACGAAACCGCGTAATTTTCGAGGAATGGAAGTACCAGAGGTGTTGTTATCGGGAAACCATCAAGAAATCATGGCATTTCGTGAAAAAATGAGTTATACTAAAACTAGTGAGAGGCGTCCAGATCTTTTAGAAAAGTAGGTGAAACGTATGGAAAACAGTCAAAATTATTTGATTGTAAAGAAAAAAGATACCAATGAGATTGCATATTTCGAATATGATAAGTTAAAAGGATACGATATTACGCCGAAGAAAGGACTTCGTATCAAGGATGCAATCGATGTCAATAAAGTGGTTTTAATTAATTCGACGATGATCGATAAAATGATCGAGAAAAAGTTGAATAAAAAACTAGAAAATTTACTTCATTTCCTTACGATAATCTATCAGATGGACGAAAGTGATGAAAGTGGTGCTGGTTATTTTGAAGCATTAAATCAAATTTCGAAATTAAGACAAGAAGCATATAATAAATATCATCATTATTTAGATGCTAAGAAGATGGAACTATGGGAGAAAAAATTAGATTTATTAGAACACGAGGTAAAGTTGCGCCTTAGTATCCTCATGAATACTAACAAGTATAGTCAAGGCGGTAAATCAAGATAGTAGAAACTATCTTTTTTTGTTGGGGATCTTTTCTTGATACGGTCCTGCTATCGAAATACTACTAATCGAATAAAAGAAACGAGATCTTTTCATCATAAATAAAGATGAAAAACTTGAAAAAAACGAAAAAAAATAGTATCCTAATAATAGAATAGGAGTGAAAAGATGAAGAATAAAGGTAAGACGATTGCCACTGTAGGGATGTTACTCCTTGTAGTTCTAGTAACGATCGCGGTCTCTTATGCATTTTTTACTTATAGTGGACAAGGAACGAAGGAAAATACCATTACAACGGGTAATTTGACATTTGTATATGACGAAAAAGCACAAGCAGGGAATGGCATTACGATTCACAATGCGTTTCCAACACAAGATGATATTGGAAAAACACTAAGTGATAGTAATCAAATGTTCGAGTTTCAAGTAATCGCGACGACGCAAGGAAGTCCGATTACTTATGAAGTAATTGCTTTCAAAGAAGAAGATTCTACGCTTGCTGCAGGAATGGCGAAAATTTATTTAACCTCTTATGATGGAGCTGTAGAGACACCGATTGATACTACTTTAATTGGCGCAGAAAATACGGTGACCACTTACGATCAGTTAGTTGATACGAAAATTGAAGGACAGACAGGAAAGACACTATATCAAGAAACAATTCCTGCTGATCAGGTGGATTACAGTAAAACATTCCGGCTTCGGATGTGGGTGAGTGATCGTGCCAATACAAATACAAATGGTAGTTGGGATTTTAATGAAGAAACATTTTCAGTAAAAGTAAATGTTGCGGCCTTTAATGAATAATTGTAAAAAACAGTTGCAAATATCTCGATTTATGTTATAATTAAAACCGTTAGTGATCCGCTGTGACATTCATATGATCGCAAGAATAACAAAAGGAGGGATATCGTGGCAAACGTAATTGACAAAATCAATGCGAAGCAACTAAATCCAAATGTTCCTGAATTCCGTGTCGGTGATACCGTTCGTGTCGATGTAAAAATTATCGAAGGAAAAAGAGAAAGAATTCAAGCATTTGAAGGTGTAGTTGTTGCTAGAAAAGGATCTGGGGTAAACGAGACGTTTACGGTTCGGAAAGATTCTTATGGTGTTGGAGTAGAGCGTATTTTTCCAGTTCATTCCCCATCATTAGCAAAAATTACAGTGGTTCGTAAAGGTAGAGTAAGACGTGCTAAATTAACATTCTTAAGAGGGTTCGTTGGTCAATACCGTATTAAAGAAGCACAAGATAAATAAGGCCATGCCTTATTTTTTCTTTTAGGAGGAAAGTTATGAAAAGAGTAATCAAAGGGGCGTTACCATATATCATTATTATTGTTGTCGTTTTATTAATCAAACAATTTGTACTAACGACAGTACGAGTGGATGGAGATTCGATGCTCGATACTTTAGAAGATAATGATATTATGTTATTGGATCGTGTTTCACACCATTTTACAGGCGTAAAGCGATTTGATATTGTGGTAGTACATCATGACAATGACGAATTAATTAAAAGAATCATCGGTCTTCCTGGCGATACGATTCGATATACCGACAATAAGTTGTATGTCAATGATGAAGAAGTAGCCGAACCTTTTCTAACGAAAAAAACACAAGATTTTTCCCTTTCTGATCTAGGAATTGATAAAATTCCAGAAGGAAAGTATTTTGTGATGGGAGATAACCGTGGAAACTCTTATGACAGTCGATACTTTGGCTTGATTGATGAAAAAGATATTCAAGGAAAAGCTTTTTTCACGATCTATCCATTTGATCGTTTTGGTACTAAAAAGTAATAATTATGCAAGAATCAGTAGTCTTAAAAAAGTTGCTACTCTTTTAAGACTACATGAAATTAAAAGGAAGGTAATTTTATAAGTGATCGATGTAAAGTATAAAAAAATATATGATGAATTTGTAGACCATTACAAGAATATACATATTAATCCTTGGCATGAAATTAGTGAAGATGAGTTAGAAAAAATATATCATAGTTTAATAAATTCGATGGACATTAATAACGAATATAATTTTAAATATTTCATGGATTATATTATTAAAAGATTAAGTGGTACGTCTGATGCTCATACAAAATATGATTCAGTGTCTTTCATTCCTATGAACTTTAGGATGTTTAACAATGATATATTGGTTAATTTTCCGCAATGTTTAAAGAATAGTAAACTTGTTTCTATTAATGGTGTAGAAATAAGCACCATTATTTTGGAATTAGAAGATGTTGTTACTTATGGAACGTTGGGAAAAAGAAAATACGAGTTGGAAAAAGCTTTATTTAATAAGTGTATATTGTTTGGCCTTCCATCATTGAGAAATTGCAATGAGTTAGTTTTTGAAATAGAGAGTATAGATGGCCAGAAGATAACGAAAACTTTTGATAAGACGACCCAGTATTCGAAAGAAGAACTATTTGATTACGATCAATATAGATATGGACAAAATGCGACATATCAATTTTTTGATCATTGTTTAATTTATACTCATAGTTCTGTTCAGATGAAATTTAAAGATGATATGGAACGGGCGATTTATCAGTTAAGGAATGAAGATTTGACAGATATCGATACGATCATTATCGATATTAGAGGAAACACTGGTGGAAACTCTTCCTTAAATAGCATTTTAATGAATTTTTTGAGTGAACATCGAGATAAAAAATTGATTTGTTTAACAGATTATCGAGTTTTTTCGGGAGGAAGATTTGCATTAAGGGATTTAATTCATTTAGGGGCAATTACGATCGGCGAGGAAATAGGTACTCCGATCAATTGTTATGGTAATTCTAATTGGGTCAATATAGATGGATATTGGTTTTCTATTTCGGAGTGTTATTTTCATCCGTTTATAGGATGGAGTGCATCTTCGAAAGAGGAATTCCAAAAGGAAGCAACCCCGGAGTTATTATCTAGTAGTATATTTCATCCGGATATTTTAATAGAAGAAACAGAAGAAGATTATATACAAGGAATTGATACGGTGCTCAATTATGCGTTGGAATATAGTAGAACAATGATAAAGAAAGAGAATGAAACAAGGATAGAATTTAAACGGTAAAGGCGTTTACCTTTTTTTGTGAAAAAGTATAATTTTCTAAGTTTATACAGGTGGTTTTTGTAGAAATTGAAAAACGTGCAAAAATTCACCTGATGGTCCAATTTATAGATATGATGTTGATATTGCAAAAAACTATTTAAACGAAAAAGAATTAATAGATTTAAATAGGATTGTCACTATGTATTTAGATTATGCCGAATTACAAGCTGAAAATCATAATGCAACGACTATGAAAGATTGGATAGAAAAATTAAATGTATTCTTACAATTTAATGGAAAAGAGATTCTTCATAATGCTGGGAAAATATCTGCTAAGGTCGCACAAGAATTAGCATACAGAGAATATGATAAGTTTAAAGT
>CALVRU010000010.1 GCA_944358775.1 uncultured Bacilli bacterium
TGTTACATCAGGGCTTGCAGGCAAAATAAAAACCTTGATTTCTCAAGGTTAAATTCAAACTGGTCGGGAAGACAGGACAGGAAATTATATGTTTTTATAAATATTTAAAAGTATAATGTTTCTTATTTTACAAGCGTTTTATTGATTGTTAAGTAATTATAAAAAATATAGATTCCGAAAAATGTTATGTAATTGTTATGTACTTTTTTTCTTTGCTACTTTTTAAGATAAGATTTTACTTTTTATAATTTTAAAAAAATCACAAAAATTTGCAAAAAAGATTGACACTACGTACGTAGTATGGTATACTTAATATGTAATCAAAAAGATTACAAATAGTAAAAAGAAAGGAGTTGAACAAAATGACATTTTCCATTAAAATTTGGAAAATAAAAATAACCTTAGCCCTGCAATTCGAAAACAAAACTAAGGTTACAAAAATACGTAGAAGTTGGCGTTAGCCAATTTCTACATATATTATATATTTTTTATAGGAGAATGTCAATAAATATGAATTTCAATAAAAAAGAATACGATCGAAATTATATGAAGGAAAGAAGAAAAGAATTAAAACAATTCAAAGTTGATCTGCCAATTGCTGAAAAAGAAGAATTAGATTTATTGCTTGAACAACATCATTTGTCAAAAGTTGAATTTTTAAAAAAAGCAATTGCGAATTATAAGGAAGAATTAAAAAAAGAAGACAAAACAGAAGATATCGTGAAAGACAAAAACAAAAGGGCTAATTAAATAGTCCTTTTAATTTTGCACGGTTTCTGCAGAAGATATTGAAGATGGTAGACATGTATTAGTTACTTGATCTGGTAACAAAAAAATCGTATACATGATTATAAAAAGCGTAAAAACAGATATGATAACATATAACCATATGTTATTTTCGACGGTTTTGTCCTTATATTGAAACCAGCGACTATTAAAAATAAGCATGGTTAATCCTAACCATAATGTACAAACTACAAATAAAGGAACATATCTAATATCAATTCTATCAATTGCATATATTAGTGCAGTCACAATTCCTAATGACAAAATCATGCTTATAACAGTAGAACCGACACTTTCCAATTTATTAAGAATACTTTCTGATTGTTTATGAGCTTTATCAATCTCTTCTTTCTCTCTATCCAATTCTTTTTTTATTTTTTCGTTTTCAATTGTTTGTTCTAACAATTTAGACTCCAAAAGAAGATTATTTATTCTATTATGGTTATTTCTTAATTTTGATAAAATCTCTTCATCTATTTCCATCTCTTCTGCGCCATCTAGTGTGTCACATAAATTTGTCCATAAATCCTTATGTTGGTGATAAAATGTATCAACAAAAGAATATTGCGGCTCCCAATTATTATCTGCAATTTGTCGTTCTATATTATTTTTTGTTCTTTTGGCATCTTTTAATAAAATTTTGCAGTCAGTACCAATAATTTTCTCTATATCTTCAATAATGGTAGTTGTCTTATTTTTAGTGGAAAAATTATATATTCTATCTTTATTTATAGTAACATTTCTTTTATTCTTGTGATTATTTTTATTTTTATTCTTACTATGCTGCATCTGTAAATCGCTTTCTAAACCATTCACAAGTCAAATCTTTTGGAATAATTCCTAAATCGCTACTATTTTTCCCACCATTTTGTTGCCAAATTTTACTCCATGGAGAATCTTCCTCATGAGTTAAATTAACTAATTGAGCAGCCGTTAAATCACCGAAAGTATCACATACTGCATCAATTATTTCAGTATAAGGTTTTAATGTTTCTTTAGTTGCATCATCAATGTCATCATACTCTAAAATATCTTCGCCACCATAAATCTTATAATAATCATAAACTTCGAAACACAAAGGACCATATGTATATGCTTTAAATTGTTCACTAAACATCGGTGGATTTCCGCAAGCCATATTATAAGCCTCAATAAAATACAATAATTTTTGTAATTTTAATTGGCTAATTTTTTGACCTTTTTGATTCAAATAGTATATAACATAGTTAGCAACTGTCAGGATAGAAATCTTATTATTCTTTTCCATATCCATCACTTTAACCTCTCCTATTCTAAGTAAATTATACCACAATTTGTTAAAATATTCTAGTATCGCTTTGATCATTTGTCAATTCCTTTCTAACACATTTATACCCTTTATAGTGTTTATTTATACTCATAAGAAAATATAAATCTTTATATTTTATGTAACAAACAAAAAAAGGCCCATCATTTCGATGAGCCTTTTAATTTACATTATTATTTTAAATATTGATTTGCACACATACCAATAGTACCATTATACTCTACTTTATCCATCGAGTACCCTTTGGCAGTCGTATAGTTCTCTTGAAGTACTGTAACAATCGCATTATGTGGCATTAAACAGATCTTAGCACTATTATCTAATTTCATCAAATAAAGTCCATTTGTAACGCCTACTCTTTTAGTCTTGCTTACAGTTGCTTGTACTACAGAACTGCTATTATCCTTAGGCATACTTTTAAATACCAAACCACCTGAATCTAAGCATTTTGTGAAATCGTCATTAATGTACATAACCTTTTCTGGTGGAAGCGATGTTCCTGACATTACCCAAGATCCTTTGGTGTTCTCTGTCCAGTTATCACAATGACCTCGTCCGCATGTGATATGTAAATGGTTAGCAGCTGCACCATCCGTTCCTTCGTAAGCGATAATTTCGCCTGCTTTGATAATATCGCCAACTTTGAACTTGGCCGTAATAGAGCCGTCATTCCAATGTGTTAGAGTTAGCCATACAATATCTGTAAATGTCGGTGTTTGGACTGGTTCTAGTGTCTCTAGCCAAATCGTATTAGTTGCGTAGTTACCAACTCCTCGAATTGCAACTACTCTCATGTCAACTGGTGCAAAATAAGCACTTTGTTGTCCGTCTACGCCTGCACAATCGATTGGATAGTCGGTTGGTGTACCATGTGAGTGATTATAATGGCTGGCCGTACCATTATAATTTTGTGTGATTCGCATTGTTTCCATACCAAAATAAAATTTATTCATTTTTTGTTACCTCACTTTCAACCGCATTGCTTGTCGTTTCATTTGGGTTCTTTTTTGTAAAATAGAATGTAAATGTCATCGTTGCAAACGGGATAAAAACGTCTGCTTCGATTCGATTCGTGAAAAAGCCAACTACTAATGTGATTGCCATTAGAATTGTTATAATAGATTTTAAATCGATTAATTTCGTAATTTTCTCTTTCATAATTTATCTCCTTATTTCGATTTTTGTAAGTGTTCGCTCACATACCAAACAAGTTTATCTATGACTTGATTGTCTGTTTTAAAATTTTCTTTTTTGAACCAATGGATAGCGATGAAACCGATTATTTCATCTTCTTTATTCTTAATCGCTATATCGTAAAATGCTCCAACTTTTATACTCTTTTTGAAGTTATACGTGCTAGGCATTGTATCTTTTAATGTTTCCAAGTCAGTACAAACGAATTTTCCGTTGTCCATAATTTCTTGTACGAATTTGGGCATGCAATTTGTTGGTAAGTTTAGGCATTGTTGTTGAACTGGTTTATTACCCGCTTTACATACCTCGTACGTACATGAGAAACGATAGAGTGGTCTATTGTTGGAACCATGCTCGCCATTATGGAATTCATAAATGTGTATTCTATCGGCATTAAGCATTTCTTTTACAGACTCCAGTTGTTCAACTACACCAACGTCCATCTTATTCTGTTTTGGTAGTAATTTTGCCACGTCAGTTTTTTTAAAATATTTGTTAAGGTATTGCTTGCAAGTAATTAAGGCTATGATGATTCCTGCTACGGCAATACCTATTTCCTGTGCTATTGTGTAAAAATTCATGTATTTATCTCCTTTATCGTTTTATATAAATTTTGTGTCCGTAGACGAGTACTTCATTTTCTTTAAGATGATCATCGTATTCTATGTAATACTTCGTTCCCCAAAACCGTTTCCAAAGCCAAATTAGTTTCTTCATTTATGCTCCTAGGGTGGTTGCGTCGACGAGAATATGTTGATATGCTTCATTGTTTTTATCAACCATTGTTACAGTTCCAGTGAATGGGTTTCCCCAAGGATCAGTTATATCTTTCGCAAGTTTAGAACTTAAATTTATTCTTATACCTGTGTTTCTATCATACGCATAGCATACTCCATAGTCCTGTGCTGAAAAATTATTTGTAAAAAAATCAACACGGTATTCGTCAACAACATAAGCCAACACATAATCGGAACCGTCATCCAATTCAATAAAATTTTTGTCCCTGTTTTCATCTGTCATACTTTGTATATCGACATGAAAATCATCCGGAAATGTGAAATAAAACACTGTGTTATCAGTTATAATATCTCCAACTTTCAACGGGCGAATGTTTTCATCTTCTATATATAAGTGGCGATAGGCTTCATTCTCATTTACTTCTGTAACAATGGCATTTGAATAATTACCAGTAGTTACGTCTTTTTTTGTCATTGTTCTTCCAAACACTAAATCATACCTATAAAGTAAATTTGAATTCGTTCGATTTCCACAATATACATTATAACTACCACCATTATAATATTCATAAATATTAATATTGTTTGATTCAATCAAGTTGAATTGTTCACCATCTGACATACCGCTTTTATAAAATCCATCTGGAAAATCTTGAAATATTGTTCTGTTAGATAAATTATCTCCAACCATTATCCTACGTCTATACGTACTAACTGGCATTCGGTAAAAAACAACACCATTTTTGGCAAGCCCACTAACAGTTTTACCGTTTACGCAAGCACCTGCCCACTTCTTTCCATTCATTACTGTTCCCATGTTATTCCTCCCAATAATAAATATTGTTTGGATGTTGTTTACTTAGTGAAATGGCATTGTTTTCATCGGTTGCTTGAACTACTGTAACACTTGCTCCAGACGGACCTTGCGGCCCTGTATCGCCTTTTGGACCCTGCGGTCCAGTGTCGCCTTTGTCGCCTTTAAGACCTTGTGGGCCTTGGTCTCCTTGTGGGCCAATTGGTCCTTGAATACCTTGTTCTCCTTTTGGTCCTTGTGAACCATCTTGTCCATCAACGCCATTCTTTGCTTGTACGTTTACCGTTACGTTTGAACCATCAGATTTATTGAATGTAATCGGAGTTACTGTATTTGTTCCACTTTGATAAGAACTACCAGTTGTTGCACTTGTAATACTTACACCGTCTTGTCCATCTTGACCGTTAGCACCAGTAGCCCCCGTTGCTCCAGTATCTCCTTTGTCTCCTTTATCACCTTTTTCTCCTTGTAATGCTGGGATATCTACGAATTGTCCCAGTTCGTTTCTAATTTTTATTACTGACATATTTGCACCTCCTCTAATATAAAGTAATTGTCCTTTGGTTATATCCAACATTTCCTGCCTTATCACTAATATTGTAAGTGATAATATAATCACCCAATTCTCTGTTTGACAGTGTTGTATTCCATTCAAAAGGTGGAACTTGTTCGCCTATTGTACCGTTTGGATTTTTCTTGAACCACCCCATATTTACACTTGCGAACGAAACGGCATTATCAAGGTTATCAGTTGCAATACCTGGTTCTGGGTAAGTATAAATATCAACACCAACTTCAAAAGTGTTTGGTATATTACTTAAATCAATAATTGGAGCCGTCTTATCAACAATGACGGTTTTAGTACTTTTATTGCCCGATGAATCAGTTACCTCTATAATTACGTTTCCATCTTCAAAATTAAAATCAATACCGTCTAATATTTCTATGGAATTACCAGTTTTACTTAAAATTTGATTGTTTATTTTTATGGAATCGATATTTGTATTATCAGTTATTTTTAAATTTAATAATCTATAATATCCTTGCGAACCCAAAGAAGTAGGTAAAATTTCTATTGTGGGAGGAACATTATCTATATTTTTTTCCCAAACCACATCGCCATTGTAAATGACTTTCTTAACATCATTTCCATTGTACGTTATATTTTTTGGCTCGTTTCCATTAAATATCAAAGACATACTATCACCCCGTTATCGTCAACGTTTGCGTTTCACTATCATATGAGAATGTTGGAACTGTTACGGCGTCGCCACTAGGATTTATCCATACTTGCACACTAGAATCTGTCGGCTCTGTTTCACTAATTACTGTTTGTTGAACGCCAATATCATTTAATGTTTTATTTCCAATCAATTCAACGGAATTAATTTGTGGCTTATTGGTTAGTTCGGGATAATTAACTGTTCCTTGGCTACCGTCTAGACCGTTCTTAGCACTAATGTTGACCGTTACGTTAGAACTGTCGCTTTTATTAATAGTTAACGGGGTAATTGTATATCCGTCGCTTTGTGTTGGCGTTCCAGTTGTTATCGTTGTAATGCTTACTCCGTCCGAACCGTCTTGTCCACTTGGTCCTGTTGGTCCTTGTGGTCCAGTTGCTCCCGTTTCGCCTTGCGGACCAGTCGGACCTTGTGGACCTTGTTCACCTTGCGGACCAGTCGCACCAGTTTCCCCAGTGTCGCCCTTATCCCCTTTTTCACCTTTAAGACTTGCCTTTTGTTCTTCGGTTAGGTTATCAAATGAAACGGTTCCGTCTACGCCATTTTTAGCGTTAACATTGACAACGGTAGTGCTGCCGTCGGACTTATTAAAGGTAATAGGAGTAACTGTATAATCTCCGCTTTGTGAACTTTCGCCAACACTTGCGGTCGTAAAACCAACCCCAGTATCGCCTTTTTCTCCTTGAATACCTTGTATACCTTGAATACCTTGTTCTCCTGTATCTCCCTTGTCTCCTTTTTCTCCTTGAATACCTTGGTCGCCTTTTGGTAAAACTAAGTTCAAAACTTGACTTGGGCTTGTTCCTGTGATAGTAGCGCTTGCGTTGTCACCTTTCGTTACTGTTCCAATTGTCAATACATTTGACAGACCAGTGTTTCCTATATCTCCTTTGTCCCCCTTGTCTCCCTTTGGACCTTTAATATTGACTGTTTGTGGATTTGGCAAACTACCGTCATTACTCCACGATAGCTCTCCATTAGTTGCAACATTAGGAGTAAATATCGTTCCAGTATCACCTTTTTCGCCTTTTTCACCTTGCGGGCCTTGCGGTCCAGTATCACCTTTTGGTCCTTGAGGTCCTGTTTCGCCCTTTGGCCCCTGTGGTCCCATGTCTCCTTTGTCACCTTTTTCGCCTTTCAAGAAATCAATATTTCCAATAATGCTTTGTTCATCTTTAATGATACCAATTATCTTATCTTCCACTTTTACACCTCGTTTTCAGGATGAGTCACATCATATTCTAAAATGAATTTTCCTTTAGTAACAGTGTATTCATCGTCTTCTATAATCACCGCCACATCATAATAATAGATTCCTAGTGGCATATTACTTGTATCACTAGCGGAAATTTTCACTCGATATGATTGAATATTGTCAAGATATTCAATGCCACTTCCAATCTTCTTTTGTAAGATAAAATCAGTATTATTTGGATTTGATTTCACTGTAAAAAAAATTTTTGCATTAGGATTATACTCAACAGTTTCGCCTGATAAATAATTTAATTTTAGTATCAAATACTTAGTATCTCCCCGCGTGTGAATTAAATCTACTACTTTCATTTATTGCCTCCTTCTCTATTCAGATTTTGCATACTTAATCCAATTGCTCCATACACCATCTTTAAAAATACGAGTATGAATGGTGCCTGATTCATAAGGATATGCAATCTGAAATCTATTTGAATCTAGCGCTCTTGTTTTAATAAATAATGTATGAATAATGTACAATTTTTTATCATTTCCACTTGGATTATTTAGATGATTCGTTATGATTAATTCCTCTAATGTTTGATTTGGATCTAAATTTTCATCTTCAGAAGTAATTCCGTTCGATATTTTTGTACCAAACTTATCATAAGCATCCATTCCAAATTCAAACGCATCTTTACTAGAAACTTTTCCAAAAGCGATTCCTCTGCCACTTGCATTGTAATTTATTAATGTAAATGCACTTGATAGCGGTAAATCTTTTGACGTACTAGTGAAATAGTCTGTCGCTTCTATCTTAAAATCGTACTCGTAGTCGCCATCTATATTTTGAATAATCTGCGTCGCACTTAATGAGTAACTTGCATTATCTAACGCAATGTCCGTCCAGTTTGTTTCATTTTGTTTTTTGTAAAGTAAATTAAATGACTTTGTATTTTTATTATTGATGGGACTAATACTTGCATTTACTGTTACCTTTGCATTTGAACCTTCATCGTTTAGTGTTCCATCAATATCACATCGCTCGACATTAAACGCTTGAACTGTTGGTGTACTGTATTCATCTACGTTATATTTGTACGTGGCACTTTTACTTCGGTTTCGACTATCTGTAACCGTTACTACACAGTTTTGTGAGCCACTACCTATCAATACGTCTGTTGTAAATGTATTTGATGTATAAGTAGCACCGTTAATTGATACCGACCAACTTTTTATTGTACTGCCATACGCCCCATTTGCCGACGCACTACCGCTTATTTTTGAACGTGACTGGACAAACGCCCCAAATTGTGCATTTATACCGCTTACTGCTTCGGTTAACGTACAACCCGTTACACTAGGTTTAAATTCGTCCGTGTCGGGCATTGTTACGGTATAGTCCGTATATTTTGTTCCGATCAAAATTGAACCATTGTACGTATCGCAATAAATTCTTAACGTTCCGCTTGTACCGTTTGGAATACCAGTTGCTAGGCTTTTCGGGATGGTCCATGTTGTGTTATTTGCTAGCCCTGTTGCTATTGTTCCAGTCATTGACCCCCAGCCATATCTTAAAGTATGGGTAAATGAGGTGTTAGCACGATTCGTATTAATAGTAATGCTATTGCCTAATTGAAATGTACCAGTTGCGGTTGGTGTACTTGCTCGTGCAATTGGTGTTAGGATTTCGCCAATGCTGTTTGAAACCGTTCCAATCCACGAACCTGCGTATGTAATGTTTAATCCGAAACTTACAGATACGTTCAACGTTTTATGACCGTCTGGATTATGAGGTACATTTTTATTTGCTTCTCCAAGTAATTTACTAGAATTATTGTTAAGAGTACCAATAGACGTGTTAAAGTAATAATTCGTTCCGTCAATTGTGATTGTTCCGTTCTTAGTAGCGCTTGAAACAACTCTACCATTTGTTGTAACTAAATATGCTTTTACGTTTACGGGCGTGTAATTACCTGCTACATTGCCCACGGATGGTGTTGTAACAATTCTTAAAATTAGCCCAGTGGCTATTGTGCTATCATATTGTGCCATTTAATCACCCCTTTACCTTTTTGAAATCCAAAGACCCGTTATTTCGTGGAATAAAAGCAAAATTACCTACTGCAAGCGAATGAGTAAATTCGCCATCTGTTATATAAATTCTGCCATCTGTTATATATGCTACTTCTACATTATTGTTGTAAAATGACAATCTGTCATTTTGTAATTCTAATGTAATTTCATTACCAACTTCACCTAAAGTAATCTTTCCGTCGACAAAGCGTATGAATTTAATCAACTCTTGATAGTTTGCGTTAACTGTTCCGTCAATGCTAGTTATTTGTTGCACTATTTGATTGAACTCAAATTCCCAACCTTGCGCTGTCTGTGACATTTGTGTTGACATGGTTTCTTGCAACTCTTCGATGGTTGTTGATAATGAATTTCCCATTTCATCGATTGCTGTTTGTGCTTCTGTGGTTGTCATATAACTTTCGCTGACTTGAGTTAATATTTCGCTTGGCATTTGTTGAATAATAGAACTATTTTCTATTTCTTCATTAACAATAACAGTAACATCTTTATTTGTAACAAAGTCGCTAGTCATATTCTCAACTTTTTGAATTGTGCTTTGTTGATTACCAAGTTGAATTCCTGTCAATGTAGATTTACTCTCGCCTAATGTTACCGTCATAGATTCTGGTTTTGTTAAAGGAGTCTGTTTTTCAGTTAGTAAATATGTCTTAGATATGTTATGTGGCGTGGATTGTACTTTGATATAACTTCCCATTCTGAAATTTGATATAGATTTATCAATTGTATTTAAATCAATAGCATTTAACTGAAGTGTACTTTTCAACATTACAGCTTTATTATCTAAATAATCTTGTGCTTTATTTTTTAAGTTTGTAGGTAATGTCACATCATCCCATGTTGTTTCTTCTACTGGTGCCACGATCCAACCATAGAGTGCAAGTGCTGTTTCATTTACTAAATAATCTTTACCTTCATTTACAGATGTAATTGTAAGTCGTTCCTTTGTACCATCTTCATTTTCGATTTCTGCTCCCAAAGGTATGACAACCGAGTATGTTTCACTTGCATCATTATCAACCGCTATATTAATTAAGTTATTCCCAAATTCAATTGTTTGAGTGGATATTATTTGTGAGTCTCCCTCTGTAAAATCGTCTACCCAATCAACAAATATGCCGTTATTTTCATATCTTTCAAGCATATATCCGCCAATGGTTTCGAGAAGCTTTGAGGTTATACTATTGAATGTGTTAACATAATCTTCACTACTTCGATTTATATAGTCATTATTGTCTAAATTAGCACCTGTCATCTTACCAATATAAAGTACTTTTTCTCCATCTGCCTCGTAATATGATTTTAAAAAACTAGCATCTGGCACAATAACCTGTTCATATAAAGACTTTTCGGCATCGTAAGTAAAATAAATTTTATTCGACATAATAGTCGTGTCACTCGTTTTAGAAAATGTTCCAACTTGTGTATTATGATTGTTTATAAAATATTGAAATAAATTTTGTGGACTACCTTGAAATTCAAATGGTTTTTGCATAGTGTCAACTAAAAAAGCAAGCACACTTTCACATGTTACTTGCTTACTCTTATCCATTTGTTGATTGTCTTTTATAATCCTTCCCTTAAAGATTGTTGCACCATCTTTTTTCAATACAATTTTGGGAATTAATTTATCCAATTTATCAAAGTGTGGATGATTAGGATAAATTTGAAAACTCAATTCGTTTATCTTACTCAATTTTTCAGTTAAAATTGGATTTACTAAATAATAGTCTGTTCTTAAATCGTGAAGAAGGAAATCTTTATAAAAAACTTGATACACTAAATAATCCCTTCTCGGTATGTGAATTTCAAAGTTCCTGTTCCACTAATAATATCAATTTTATTATTTCCTTCCTTTAACATAAAATCAGGGCTTTCTAGATGTTCACTAATACTAAATTGAGCATTTTCAAATTTAAAAACAATATTTCCTGTACTTTCAACAATTGGCATTACTGTTTTACTAAGATTTTGCAAAAAAAATGAATCTCCTGGTTTTACATTTTTTTGAATAATTGTTTCATGTTTTTTCATTTTATATGGTTCACAATCACAAGTAATAGAAATGTGAGCGACAGTTGTATCGTTTGTAAATGATGAGATTTTACATCTACCTTCATAATAAAAATCAGAATCAACATCTAATGTTATTTTTCTTCTCTTACCATGTAAATAGGATGAAATTTTACTTTTTAAATTCCACCAGTCATCAGGATCTTGAAACATGTCAAAGTTGAATGTAAGAACTCTGTTCGAATATACAACTTCATCGTTTGCTCCAGTCAAATCTAATAAACCATTTCGTCCTTCTATTTGAACATACTTAGTTACAACTGTTGGATCAGCAATATTTTTTGAAGTCATTAACAAATCCCAGTCTTTTATCGTATGCATATCATCAAATTGTACCCCGTTCATATAACCCCCTCTTTCTAATATCCTCTTTTTACTTTGGCAGTGATATTTCCTAATTCATTATCCATTTTAGAAGCAATTTTTCCAACTAGAGTCCCATCATCTAAGACAATATATCTATCTAGATTTTCTAAAATTTCCGGCATGTATTTGTTTAATATATTAGCCAAACCAGTAATATCATCTGTTTTATTCTGTTGATATTTAGAGTTCATAAAATTCGTAGACGATTCCAATATGATATTTTTTTTGACATCTGGGGAATTCAATTGCCCATTTAAACTGTTGTTCATTTCTCCTAAAATATCATTTCCAAAGCGACTCACTGTTTGTAGTGCTTTCTTTTTCTTATTTTCTACACCGTTAATAAAGCCTTCATCTAAAAATTCTCCCATTTCTGTAGATGCTTCTGAAGGAGAATGCTCTTTTAACGATGACCTTAATGTATTTAATAAATTTAGTCCGAAATTAGCAATAGTATTATAAGCACTCCCCTTTCTTTTATTGATTCCATTATCAACTCCAGCCACTATATTTTCTCCGGCAATGACTGCCTCTTGTTTCTTAGAAAGAACACCATCAGCAAATGCTTTTCCAATATTTTGACCAGAAGTTCTAATTTTATCAGGAGTCTTATTTGTTTCATTTTGAATAATGTCATTTAATTGTTTTGTTGCGTCTTGGACTGATATTTGCCCATTTAATAAACCATTTGTTAAACTTTCAGGAATTTGAACTCCAGAATTTCGAGCTTCATTTAGAGATTTTGAAAATTCAATAGCATCATTTAATTGCGTATTTGCATCTTGAACGCTTATCGTTCCATCAATTATACTTTGTGCTAAATTATTTGGAATGATAGCACCATCGTTCTTAGCAGTTTCAGCAGCCTGGTTAAATTTAATCGCTTCATTCAAACGAATTATAGCATCCTGAACTGATATTTGGCCATTATTTAATTGTTCACTTAATTGGCTTGGTATTTGTAAGCCGGCATTTTGAGCGTTAATCACTGCTTGATCAAAAACAATTAAGTTATTTAATTCATCAATTGATTCAGGTACAACATACAATCCATCTAATATTCCTTGAGCAACTGATTGAGGTATCTCTATACCTTGCTCTTTCGCACTATTTGTTAATTCCGTCAACTTCTGTTGAAGTTCTGCTTGATCAAACATATTATTAACGTATTCTTGAGTACGATTGTATTCATCATTTAAGTTTGTTAAAGAGTTTGTACTTTCATCAAGGACTTTCTTGGTGTTTTCATACGCTTCTTTTTTAATTTTTTCGTTTTCAATCAATTGAACCCATTGTTTATTTAATTCAGAATTGAATCCTCTTTCTAAAGAGTTATGTTCTTTTTCAAATTGAGCAAGTTCTTCTTTTGCTTTTTGGTACTCTTCTGTTGCTTTTGTATGTTCTTTTGTTGCCTCAGCATTTTCAATCTCCGCTTTGGCCATATCAGATGCAATACTAGTCAAGTTTTCTTGTGCTGCTTTGGCTTTTATCAAATCTTTTTGAGCGGCGACATTACTTCTAATTGCATCTGTAGACATATTCAATGCATCTTTTTCTTCGTCGTAATTCAACTTCAAATCAGGCATTATATCATTCAATTCTTGAATTAATAACTTCAGTGTTTCTTTTTGAGCATTGCTTTTACTTTCTACATTGCTTAGTTTTTCAATTTTATCTACTAAAATATCAGCATTTGCACCTTCTTCTTCTGCACTCGAAAGAGAATTTTGTCTCGCTTCGTTTTCTTTGGTTAATGCTTCCGTAAGTTCTTCATGTTTTTCTTTTAAATTATTGGCTGACACCCACGTTTCATCCATTTGACGTTTCTGTTCGGCCATTTTTTTTGTTCCTTGTACCACTGCTGTAATCAATGTTGCTAGAGCAGTAGCAGCTAAAACATATGGAGCGGCAGAAACAACAGCATTATTAGCGGCTTGAGCTGTCGTCATGCTCTTTAATATCGTTACACCTTCGCCACCCCATTCAATAAATTTCCCAACACCATTAACAAGAGAACCAAATCCATTTACTGCACTTCCTAGCAATGCTAATAAAGGTGTGATTGTCGCAGCCATTAGAGCAAATGTTGCCACATTCTTTTTGGTTCCATCATCTAGGTTATTAAATTTTTCAACTAATTTTGCTACAGAATCTAAAATATCTGAAACAATTGGTAAAAAACTACTGCCTAAATCCGCGAGCGTATTTTTTATTTTCTTTATAGCAGTTTGCATCTTGTTGGACGTTGTATTATGCATTGTATTAGATGTATTTTCAGCAATATCCTGAATATTTTCGAACTCATCTCCTACAGATGTCAGAGACTTAATAAAATCAAGATTTGAGTCTTCGCCCATTGTCCCAAATGCAGTAGCGGCCATTGTTAAAGCTTCTTGTTCATTTGTACAATCACTAATTCCTTTAACGATGCTATCTATAACATCTTTCTGTGTAGCACCGCCTTTTTGCCATGACTTAAATACTTTTTGCGTATTTTTATCAAAAGAGCCAAGTTTTTCTTCAATTGTGCCATCTGCTAATCGAGTTGTCACTTCATTAATTGCATCATTAACTTTATCTAGATTATAGGCACCATTTTCTGACCCGTTTTTTAGTAATTGAAAATATTCACTAGCACTATACCCAGCCTGTTTAAATTTACCAACATATTCTGCAACATTGTCTCCGAGTTCACCTGAAAAGTCTAAACCTTCTTGTGCACCCTTTACAAATAAATCAAATGCTTCGTCTGATGTTAATCCATATTGGTACATTAGATTTCTAATGCCACGCAAAGTTTCTTGAAAATCCATTCCATATGCATCTTCCAACATGTAGGTTTTTTCAACAACTGATTGCAATTGTTCATCTGGCAAATCTCCTAAAATATTAGAAACGATTCGCATCTTATCTGCAATATCAGCGTAATCTTCACCATAATTGCTATCATGGATGCTCTGCAATATATTTCTATATTTGTCGGTTTCGTTAATTGCTTTACCTGTTGATGAAATAAATTTTGTTGTTGCATCTTCTAAAGATGTTGCTGTTGTAATAGCTGCACCCAACCCTGCAGTTGCCGTAGCACTTAATGGAGCAAACTTACCGCTCAAATCTTTTATTTCTTGACCAGCATCTTTTATTTTAGTACCAAATTCTTGAACACTTTTCCCTGCGAGTTCCATTTGTTTGCCCGCTACACTTGAAAATTCTTTCAATTCATCTTTTAAGTTGTTTAATTTCTGCTCTGTAGCAATTATTTCACGTTGAAAGTCACGATATTGTTCTTGTGTGATTTCTCCACGTTCGAATTGTTCTTGAACTTGTTTTTGGGACTCCTTAAGAATCTTAAGTTTTTCGCTCGTTTCATCAATTGCCTGTGTTAACAATTCTTGTTTCTGTGTTAATAAGACAACATTTGATGGATCTGCTTTAAGTAATGTATTTACCCCTTTTAATTCTGTTTGTAAATTTTTTGTTTGTTTTTCAACACTGGATAGTGCATTTCCTAGTTTATCTGTATTTCCACCAATTTCAATTTGAATTCCTTTTATTTTTGAACTAGGGCATATAATCACTTCCTCTCATACAAAAAAAGGAGTGTTTGTTATTTAACACTCCTCAGTTGTTCCTTTTTTTCCCTTATCTTATCCCTTTCAGGTTCAGTTGTTTCCAGTCTTTTTGCATTAATTAAATATTCGATACCGTCTGACGTCATAGAACAGTTATATATAAATGCTTCTCTTAGATAAAACATAAATTGTATAATGTCTAATTCTTCAACATCAAAAAATGAAATATTTAAATATTTTGAAACTGTCTTTTGTTCAATTGTTTTTATTTCATACGGATTATTTAATTTTTGTGATGTGGGATAGTAAGGGATCTTTAGTTTTTTTGACTAATAGTACCTTGAACCCAAGTAAAGTATTTTGTAAGCAAATCGTATATTTCATCATAATCTAACCAATCTTCTATCTGTTTAGTTGTAACTGTATAATTTTGTCGATTACTGCTCAATGCTAACGATATTGCTTTAACTAAATTGTCGATTTCCTCATTATTATATTTGTCGCTAGTTTTAGTCAAAGCTGTTATTGCACGAAAAACTTTCAATTTTGGTGGATTTACATCAATTTTTTTCCCATTCTTTAATTTAACGGGAAAATATCTTTTTTTGACATCTGTCATATCATAATACATATCAATTACATCTCATTTCTACGCTTCTGCGTCAATCTCTTCATCAAGAATAATTAATGTACCATCTTTATCGTTTGGTAGAGCAGTAAATTGCGCATCAATAACAGTCTCATTATCAGTTGCAAAAGTAAGTGTAAATCCACTTGTATTCTTTCCGACAATTGTTAAACGTACATCGCCATCGACGTTATCCTCATGAACAAATCTAAGTAAATACGATTTGCCATTATCATTACCAACACCGCCAATTTTTGTAGTTCTTTTACCATTACCTTCAGTTACTTTTCCAGTACTAGATAATTTCGTCAAAGTGTTTCCATTCCATGTCATAATTCCAGATGTTAGAATAGCTTCTTCACGAGTGATTTTCTGTTTCTTAACTTTGCCTAAATCATCTTCTGCAGTATAATACTCTGGCGTATATTGTAAAGATGCTCCTCCTTTAATCCATCCTAATATATTTGTTTCAGTTTCAATTGTTTCATCTTCTGGAATTGTACCATTAAATTCAGTGCAGTATAAAATACCACTACCTAATGTGATTGTTTCATTATCTCTTTTTGTCATATTTTATTCTCCTTTCATTTTTTCGAAAACTGGTTCTAAATCATAAATTGTTACCCACAATTTATCGTCATTTAACCATTCTCTACTCTTTTCAAATTTTATATTTTTTTTATTAAAAAATTGGTCTATCGCTTTTTCTGATGATGTATTTGCTTTATTATCATAATGTTCGATTGTAATATTGTGGATTTTTATATTATTTTTCTGATCAGCACCTTCGAAATCTATAGAATCCAGATAGATATTATAAGGAATCCCAGGAGGCGATAAATATCTGAGTTCTTGAATATCGAATCCAGTTCCTTCTTTAAACCACTTTTCAATATCCATTCTCAATCACTTCCTCAATTCCTTTTTCTAAATTGTTCTCCATTTTTTCATAATTTTTTGTTATGAAATCATTTGCCTTAGTTCGTCCACCATTTTTTGTTGCATGTCCATTTTTAATCAAATGGGTGAGACGATATTCTGGATCTTTTACATACCAAACATTCTTATAATTGTGTGGTTTATTAACTATATTTTTTTTAGATATGTATTTATAGTATTTTTTGCGATTTCCACGTGGTGCATCTCTTTTCGTATCTTGAACAAATTCATCAGTATAATTATCTATTTCTTTTCTGATACCATTGTCGATAGATTTGTGATACATTGATAATTCGTTCATGATTGTTTCTGATAAATCTTCGATTTTAACTGACCGCATTATTAAACTCTCCTACAATTGTAATGTCATGATTTTTCATTTCTTTGTTATCAACATTTTTTATATCAAAGATTTTATTCTTGTATATAATCCTATACATTGCAGTATTGTACTGAATATCATCTATTTTTTTACAATATCTAATTTTAAAGTTAAATGTTCCTGATGTTATATTAGTTGAAGCATTATAGTATTCTTTACCATTAGATTTATTTATATTAGCATGGCATGGATGATAATCACTCCATGTTTCATCATCCTTAATTTTTTGAATCATTATTGGTTGATTGTACGTTGCCATTATTATCCTCGTATTTCAACTGCATAATAAAATCATTCTTTAACTTAGATATTGTATTATTTTCTTTCACAATGGACGAGCTTCGTTCGTACAAATCTTCAACGACAAAAAGGACTAACTGTTTAGCCCTCTCATCGTTTTCTTGATATGAACCTACTGCCCCATCTAACCATTCTTTTGCAAGTTTAATATATCTTGTTAATCGTTCATCATGATCGTTAAAGTCGATTCCCAACTCTTTTTTGACTTCTTCTAAAGTAAGCATATATTACACACCTATGCAGTAGCAATTAGTTTGATTTCGATATAACCGTTTACGAACGCGTCTGCGTCGCGAACTTGGACATCTTCACGTTCAATTGCTCTGAATAACGTTAAATCTTCTTCGAACGCATTTAATTCACCTGCAGCGGCCACATTTGAAGTCATGATATTGATTCTTTTACGGTCAAATAATTTAATTCCTTCTTTTAAATCACCAATAACAAATGGTAATTTAACTGCTGTCATTTCATAATAATTTTGGCTGGAAGGGTTGCCAGATGGTTCTTCAACTGGAGTGTAAACTCCTGAATTTTTTGTGTAATAAGTTTTTCCGGATGTTACTGTGGCATCTGCTGATTTTGTATAAACATTTTCACTAGCAAAATCAGCGTTTGGAATTACACGAACTGGAATAGTAGTAGCACCAGCCGTTAAGACTGACTTCATAGGTTCTGCCGGATTTGCTTGTAACAAATAATTACCGTCTGTATCTTTCAAAGTGTCAAGATATTGTAATCCATCATCGTTTGTTACGATTGCAGAGGTTCCCTTGAATGCTTGACCTAACGTAACGTTTAGTACTTTCTTGATATCGTCTAGTCCAGTCAAAACAGTCTTTGCCTTTGTATTAATTGCATTGATGATTAATTTGTTACGTGTAACCCGACTCTCATCAGCAATCCAAGTTGTTATTTCGTCGTAAATATTGGCATCGCTATCTTCAAATAATTCGTTTGCTACTGGTAAGATGCCTGCATATTTACCGATTGTATATGAGATTCTGTCGTATTTAGGAGTGTTCTTTGTTCCAATTGTTTCACCTTCACCAACTTTTGAAAAACCAGTCTGTGAAGAACGTTTCTTGTAAGTTCTCTTACCACTGTTTGTAGAAACAGTTTCAACACTTACCAATTGTTGTAATGAAAATTTGGCTTCACGTAGATGCTCAATGTCAGTTGATACATCTTCTGGTACAGTGTAACCACCGTCGGTGTTAGTTCCTTCGCTCATAGAATTTCGAATTTTTCTAATACTATTAGCAAAGTTTTTAACTTTATCGGTTGCTTTGGCTTTGTTAACGACTTCATCGCCCAATTCCTCTTTTTCATTATTGAATAAACGTTCAGCAACTTTATATTCTCTTTCTAAGTCATCAATTTCAGCGATTTTACTCTCTGCTCCTTTAATATCTTTTGACTCAAACAATTTGTTTGCTTCATCGTTTAGTAATTCAATTTGTGCTTTGATTTCTCTCATTTTCTTATTCATTTACATCATTCCTTTCTTTCATTTTTTTAATAATCAATGAGGATTTAATCAAGCCTAATTTGGCCTTGATTTCTTGTTCTTTTGATTGATTTTCTGTAGAAATCGATTCTTTTTTGTCGTTTTCTAGTGTTTTTTCGTCAATTTTAGGAGAATTTTTCTCTTTTTTTTGCTCTTTTTCTTCATTTTTTAATGACTTTTTAATAAAATCTGGCACGTTATGATAATTTTTAAACAAATTACTATGTATATTTGCGACCGCAACTTTCTCTTCATTAAGAATTGTAACGTTGAAATATTTATCCATATCACTAGCACTTAACCAAGTTTCATCGTTAATTAAGGATCTTATTTCGTCTTCACTAACTTTTGATTTGTTCATGTACATTGGTAGCATTACGTTTTCTTCAATTTTATTTAATGCGTCAATAGTCTTTTGCATATCGATTGCATTTCCTACAGCCCAAGACATTGGTTTATGAACCATCACTGTTGAATTTTTATATAAGTATAAGTTGTCTGCTACCATCATTAAGAATGAAGCAGCGCTTGCACTTAATCCGTCAACATAAGCATCTATATGCGTACCAGCGTCTTTCTTTCTCTGCAACATTGAAATCATCGTTGAAGCGGTAAACACATCACCACCTGGTGAATTAATGTATAGGTTTATTTTTTGAACATTTCCGATATCGTCAAGTTCTTTTTTGAAATCCATTAATCCGACATCCGTTTGGCTTTCTTCTCCGGTCCAATAGTCAACAGATTTTTCTTGAACAATTTCACCATATATAAATAAATCTGCTGTTGAAGGAGATTTGTTTTTGAATTCGTAAAACTTCTTCATTATTCATCACCCCCTTCCGTTCCTTTGGCCCCATATTGTGAACCAATTTGATTAATCTCAATTGTTGAACCATTTCCAATCAATTTATTTCCACCTTCTTTTGCATCTAGATCTAAAAATGCTCTTGCCTCATTTGGAGTATATAAAAAGTTAGCAATTCCTTTTGTAAGACTCTCTACCTGCGTCTTTAAATCTGTCCTTAAAAGGATTCCTGTACTAAATTTAAAGTAGTATCCTTGCTTAATTTCTTCTGAAGTAAGTAATTTATAATTTAACTCCTCTTCGTATTGCTCTAATATATACAATAAAGTTTCAACTAAAAAAGCCAAGTTTTGACTCTCGCTCGAATTGTAACTTGACTTTGAATAATCATTGATTTGCACAGGTTTTATACCAAATGCATTAGCGATTTGCAATGCACTGTATTTTTTTAATTCCAAGAATTCGTTATCGGCTAATTTAGTTGTTAATGGAGTTAAGTCTGTCCCTAACGGAATCGGAATTAATCCTTTTCCTACATCAACTTCTCCTTTCGCATATTTCTCGATATTTTTAAGAAAATTTTTGACAGTTTCATCTTTTAAATCGCCGGTATATTTTACGACGGCCTTTGCTGTAAAACCCGAATCGTAAAGAGCATTTTGCATTTGTTGTGCCTTTTGGTTTCCTTGAATTGTCGTACTTAATATTTCTCTTACACTCAAGGACTTAATTCCATCAAATGTAGTTGACGTTTTAAAATGCAAAATTTCCTCACTTGAAAACTTATATATTTGTTCTCCAGTATTGTATATATACCAAATATCTGGAATATCACTTAACAGTTTTCCATCATCATACCAAATATCAACCTGAGTGCTATCTAACGGTATTAATTGTAAATTTTTACCATATCCACTTATATAAACATAAGCATTTCCATAATGATTTCGACATTGTTCAATTGTACTTTTAAACACAGTGGCAGTCATGTATCGATTGGGTCTATTTCTCACAACGTTATACAAATTGTGCTTTCGTGCCTCTATCACACCGTTTTTCTTGGTTTTTTGTAATAACTTCAATGGTAACTTACCAACTGCTTCACTCAATATTTTTAAACAAGCAAAATATGTTGCTTCTGATCTTTCGTCGCGTTCAAGATGTTTATCGATTCCTAAAAAATCTGCAAGTTTAACCCATTCTGTCATATCATATTTATTTTTGGGCTTAAAAATTTTGTCTAATATTTTCATTTTATCACCTCTAATTCCACGACATTTGTTCTAAATACTTATTCATTTCTTCTTCTAAATTAACTTTATTATCATCTTCTTGTAATTTCATATATGCAATATGAGCATCAATAATCGCATCAACTACGTCTATTCTCTTATATTTGGCATGAGGTTCTTTATCAACTTTCTTTTCATCAAATGAATTCTTAACAATTTTTGCGTTACTTACAGACCAACTAAGCAATTCATTTTTTTGATTATATTCGACTTTTCCTGATTTGATATTTAATTGCATATCCTCTGTACCATCATTTAAAAAACGAGCGCTCTGAGTAATCATCAACAATGGAGCTCCGAATTCCTCTAAATCTGTCAAAAAAGTATCAGCGTTGTGAGGATCATATCCTATACCTTTTACATTAAGTTCGTATTTATCAATTAATTCATGCAAATGCTTAATAATAAATTTATAATCATTTTTATATTCATCACTACTACCCGTAACCGTTAATAGTTCTTGACTTTCCCAAACATCGTAGGGAGCTATATCAGTTTTAATATGCTCCTCTAATCTTCCCTTCGGCATAAAAGAATGACTATAAATATAAAATGACTCTCCTCTTGGTATTTCAATTGCTATACTTGTTAAATCTCCTCCACTTGACAAGTCAAAACCAATATAACAATCTCTGTATCCATCAACTAATACAACATCGTCCAATGTCTTATTTGATCCACATGCTTTCCATTTTTCTAACTCAACAAATGAATTATCAGTATTGTTAGTCCATAAATTAAGCCTTTTTATCATGAAATCACGAAGTTCATCTCCGCCCATATCTTTGGCAGTTTCTGCATCAACGTGTAACGTTTCAATTCCTTTTTCTGTTGATGCTAAATATGGATTGGCTTTAATATAATTGGATTCGTCAAAAATATCATCACCTTTGTCTAAACAGTAGATGTCAGCAAAGAAATCCTCTGCAGTATTAGTTCCCTCCAAAATATTTATCGCATAACTATCCATGTCGTAGCAAAATGAATTTTGTTTTTCTCCACGAGTTGTAATCATAGACACAAGCGTTTCGTCTAACGCAACGGTTCCATCATAAATTGTCTTGTAAATTTTATTTGATGTGTGTTGATGTAATTCATCAATACTACTAAAAATAGATTGAAAACCATCGTCTAGGCCAGATTCTTTGGATAACGCTTCAATCGTGGACTTAGTTTGTTTTGAAACAATCATAGATTTATAATCTTTGATATCAAACATCTCACTCAAATCTTTATCAGACTCGATAAATTTAGCCATAGCTTCCCAAGCAATTCTAGCTTGTCGTTTCTTTGTTGCAACTGTAAATAACTTACCATAATGATACCCACTAAATCCTGATATATAAGTGCCAAGAATACCGTTTTCAATTGATTTGCCGTTCTGTCTAGCTTTGGAAATATATGATCGACGAAATCTACGAAAACCATTTAATTTTTTCCATCCAAATCTGGAGCCGATATCAAATGCCTGTTCTTCTATTAATTTAACAGGTTTAGGTTCTTTACCATCTGCGATAATAAGTGTTTCTGCAAATTCTAAGATTCGTTCACTTGCATTTATATCCCAATAATACGGAAAATCCTTTGTCCTTTGTTTTTTTAAATTTTCTAGATGTCTTTTACATGCTAAATAGTGATATCTGCATGATATCACTTTATGTTCAACAACTTTCTTAGCATGATCTGTAACTCTATCTCTAGATAACGAACTTTGCAAATTTATTTTCTTTTGGATTTTCCGGTGTTTTTGGTAAAATCAATTTGCATCGAGAAGTAATTGTTAGTCCTAAATCATTGGCACATGCTCTACATTGCTTAAATGATTTATCTTGAAGGGTCATGATTCTATCTAATTGGTCAATATCATTTTTTATTTCTTTTTTATTTAATTTTTTGGTTAATGACAAATATGTGTGCTTTGAAATGATATATCTTGCCAAGCAATCCTCGTCTAGTTCTGTCATTATTCCTATATAAAGCAATTTACTTGCGATTTCTTGGAATTCTTCTTTTTGTTTTTTTGTTAAATAGCCTGGTATATTAATGTTTTTCAAATCCACTTTTAACTCACTTGCTTGGCGCTCAGCAATCTCTTCTTTTGTAAGATGTTTTTTGCCCTTTGCTTGAATCAATTCAATTGGTTGACGTGTTCGTGGCACCATATCACTTCCCCTCAAACAAAATTTTATTTGGGGAATTTTTTCTACACAATACTCCCCTGCACCGTTCCCAAGCGAATTCCAAATACTTTTTTAACCACCCCTGGCATATAAAAATTACTATTTTTGAGTACCATTTCCTTCTTGTGAATTTTTATTTTTTAGATTTTCATTATCCTTTTCTTCATCAGTTCCATTATTTTTATTATTTAAATTATCATTATCTTTTTTACTATTTGATTTCTGGTTATCTTTACTTGCATCTTCTTGCGGTGAAGTATTTTCTTGTTCGCTGTTATAAATGATTGCAACTGGTTTATCTTTATATCTTGCTTTTAAAATTTCATTAGCTCGTGATTCATCGGCAATCTCAAATAATTCTCCATATTTGATTTTCTTTCGTTCCTTAGTTAAAGTAAGATCTGTCATATCGATGACAACTTGTTTTAGTTTCATTCTTTCCCTCTCTTCTGAAATCTTTTATGATAAAAATTATGACAATCTATGCAAACAGATTCTGTATTATTATAATCGAGACGCTTTTCCCATCCTTCATCTGTTTGAATCGGTTTTTTATGATGTACTTCTGTAGCAATTTTTTTAATTCCTTTTTTAGCACATCGCTCACACAAATATTTGCTATCTTGTAATCTTTTTTCTTTGAGAAATTTCCATTCACTACTTTTATAAAATTTTAAATATTTATTATCTCTCGTTTTATTGTACTTTCTATTCGAGATAATATGTGATTCTTGCATCTCAGTTTCTACAATCTTCAAACATTTATCACAGTATCTATTTGGATATTGTATTATTTTTTTACATCTAGCGCATAATTTTATTACCATGATTTCCTTTCTTTCTTGCACCAAAAAAAGTCATCCGCTGTGGATAACTTTTTTTATTTGTAAAAATTTCTACATTTTTACATTTTAAATATATCACTTTTTTTCTGGACAAAACGGACAATGTTTGTTTTTTTGTAAAATTCTATCATGCTCTTTACGAATCGAATCAACAGTTGCATTTGGTCCCATTAAATTTGCAATCTTAATCCATGACAGTTGATCAATGTATCGATATGTGAAAATTCTTCTGATTCTACTAGTTGGTAATTGGTCGATAAATTTTTCTAACTCAATTTGCATTTCTAATAATTTATTATATCTGGTTGATAGTATATTTCTATATTTTTCTATTCTCTTTTGAATTCTAGCATCTTGTCCGTATATTTTTGTATGACACAACATAACTGGACTTTTAGTTGTACTATCAACGACATCACATACTGTCTCTTGCGATTTTGGTTCTAACTTCTTGATTTTTTTATTTAATAATTTAATTTCTTCTCGAATATCAACCAATTGTTTTAATGCTTCTTTTAAATTCATCTAACCAACTCCTTTTACATCCTAATTCGCATTAATAAATGGAATTGCACTATCTGTCATTGTTGTTGGTAACTGTCCATTCCATTTCTCGATAAACTGTTGTGCTATGATTTGATCCGTTAATGATTGTTGTAACAGAGCGTTCGCTTCTGCCTCACCTTGTGCCTCAACTTTTTTCTTTTCTGCGTCAATTTTAGCCTTTTCTAACTGATTCTTAGACGTTTCTACTTCTTGTTCTGCAACTGCCTTTTGTTCAATTGCTTGGTTATATGATTCACTAAAGTCGAAATTATTAATTGAAACTGCTACACTATTGATACCATATGACGAAATTCTTTCGTTCAGTGTATTATTGATAGCAAGCGAAACATCGCTACGTTTTGTAACTAATTCTTCGGCCGTATATTGTGATATAACCGCTTTTATTGTTTCTTGAATAGCCGGTTCCAACACGGTCAGTTGATAATTTGTTCCAACTGTTTTGTATAAATCGACCGCTTTTGTACCATCAATTTGGTAATTAATAGAAACTTTGATATTGTTTACAATTTGCAAATCTTTTGTTGATGTTGAAAATGCTTCCTCGTTTTCATAT
Organism: uncultured Bacilli bacterium; assembly: GCA_944358775.1. Classification (GTDB taxonomy): domain Bacteria; phylum Bacillota_I; class Bacilli_A; order RF39; family UBA660; genus Faecenecus. Next base: position 25,382 of record CALVRU010000010.1, read on the forward strand.
TTTTGTACCTTTACATTGATTTTTTTCATATCCTCAAAAGGTAGTTTAAATACAATCCCTGTATCAGTTGTACTGCTCACAATTTCTCCAAATCTAACTTTGATTCCTACTTCTCCAGTTTTAATCGTTGTAAAACAGCCAAAGATATTAACCAATAATGCCAAAAGTCCAAATAACATTTTTGGTCTAACTTTCCACTTAAACTCCCGATCAAATCCCAATAATAAACTTATAATAACTGTAAAAATAATACTAAAAATAATTAATGCCATGCTTCTATTTTCCTTCCTTTTCTAAATATTCCTTCAAATTAAATTTGTTGATGTAATCTTCAATAGTTAGTCCAGAATTGCCAGTATAACTAATACTATAATCTTTGAGGTTTAGTGCGAAGTAGTCCTCTTTATCTTCATACACTAAAAAATAATTATCCTCTTTAAATCCATTTTCTTTTAATAAATTTATAACTTCTTCAATCTTATCTTCTTTTATATACATATGTACTTCACCCTAATTCCTTTCTGTTTTAATCTAAGTCTTAAATCTCTATTCATCTTCTACTCCTGCTAGCTCCCTTCTTTGAAAATATAACTGTATATCTTCAAACACATAAGTTGCATATTTTTTAATTTCTTCTTTACTATGCATACATCCAATGATACCTCCAACGTCTTTATGATGATAATCATATACTTTTCCGTTGTAATCAACAAAATTGATATCTATCATCATTCCAAAAGGTTCATCAAGATACACAGCCCATTCTTGTATTCTGCTATCTTTTCTACACAAATTATTAAATTCAAATATAAACTGTTTTAAATTACTCGTCATTACTACCTCTCATTAAATACTATTATCATATTGTGATAAATCAAAATCTGCTTTAATAGGAATTGCTAAATACTCTTTCCCATCATAGGTTAAATGAACAGTTCTAAAAGGCATTAAAAAATTCCATTGTTCTTTTAATTCTTCATATTTTCCTTTTATAATTAACAACTCTTTATATTCTTTCATTGTAATTGCAACAGTTATTTCTTCATCACTTATCTATTCCACTCCTTTCCGTTCATTTCCGTACAAATCCGTTCACAATCGGGCTTTTTACGCAAAAGTGGATTTTTTAATAATTTCCTAATAAATAATTTCTTTTATTCTTCTAATATGTGATGACCTAAATAAACATGAGGTTTCTCCATAAACTTCAACAAAATAATATTTTCTTGGTAAGTATAAATTATTATTGCCTTTGTATTTTTCTTCTCCTGTTTTATGCAATTCTCCAACAATTATTTCGCCATCAAATAATTTAATTTCTACCTTTTTGCCTAAAAATTGTTCAACTATTTCACGATTTATTTTCATATTTGCTCCTTTTCTATTTTAGATAATATTTCTTTAAACATCTGTTTCCTTAATATTAAAAAATTAATATCTGTTCCTGTTTCATGCCACAAATCATAATGTTCTATTTCCTTATGTATTTTATTGATTTCTTTCTTTAAATAATCTATTAATTCTTGTTTTTCTTTTTGCATTTTTTCGAATGTATTAATTATTTTTAAAGCTCCTAGAGATGTAAAAGCTTTTGATATTTTTTTATCTTTGGTATATGCTATGATGCTTTGATAACTACCACCATAATCATCATCGACAAACACTTCATATTTTTCTAATATTTTTATAAGTTCCTCTTTTGTCATTTATTCCACCTCATATGCCATATTTTCAAATTGTTCTTTTGTGACTATTGTTTTAATGTCTTTACTGTAATAACTTCTATAATAACCAGCTTCTTCAATTAACCTTTGACCAACAAAAACTATAGTTTCTCCATAAACATCTTTACTAACTGCAGTAACTAAATAGCCATTAACATAATCTCCTGGTTTTATTACATTAACAATATCTTCACTCGCAAATTCAACATTTTCTTCATGTAATTTATTCTGTTCATCTCCGTAAGTGTCGATGATGTAATCGTCTATCCAGAAACTACCGTCATCATCGATTTCATCCATTTTACGAATTGCTACCATATTACAGAAATCATTATATTTTGTTCTGATATACATACCTTCTTTTAATTCCATTTATTTCACCTCCTCAACATTCAATATTTCGATAATATAATACGATTTTCCGGGTTCGGCTCCCCATTTTTCTTTACCAAATCCTTGCGATAAATCACATAAACACTTTATTTTCGGGCTATCTTTTCGATAACCATTTCTAAAAATAATATAATTAGGTTTAAGAAGTCTATCTACGTAAAAATGTTTGTCAAATCTAGAGTCATAATACCTGTTTATTTTCCTATATTCTTCTTTCTTTTCGCCTGACTTTATCATGTCAAACCATTTCTTTTTAATTGTTAATATTAGCATCTATTCTGTCTCCTATTAATCTTTGTTTTTGTACGTTTTCTGCGCGTATTTTACCATACTGTCCAGATCTTCTTCGTTACACACTTTATGAGATAATAAGGAAGTTAATAAACTGGTCACCGCTGTCATTATAGATATTTTATTTCCTATGATTGTCTGCAGACTATTTCCCATACCTGGTTTTCGCCATACGTGGATATCAACACTATAATCATCATCGAAATCACTATCTTCCCAATCACTTCTTGTAGAACTGACTGCATTCTTTGCTTTTTCTTCAAATTCTTTAATAACATCATCTAAATTATTCATTACTTATCCTTCTTTCTATGTTTTCTGTACAAAATAGTACTTAAATACCACGTTCTTTTGCACTGTGGGCAATATAAATGTGTTCCCAATTCGCCTATATAACCGCCATACAAATCCTCATTTTCAAATTGAAATTTACAACCACAATGTGGACATTTCATTGTATAGTAATAGTCTAATTTCTTACCACGTTTTAATATTTCCATTATTTATCACCTCATATCCAATACAGTTGTCTTGTTAATTTTGGAATGTTATAACAAATCCAACAACAACCTTTGTTAAAACTTGTTTTCTTTCCTAAAAATTTGATTCGTTTTTTAAAAATAATTATTGAAATTTTATCTATATATTTTTCGTACATTTCCGCTCGAGTTGGAGTTTCTAAAGTTGACAATGGAAGTAACAAGCAAAAGGACTTTATCAAACCTCTATCAATTAGTTCAAATGTTCTCTTAATAATTTCATTCTGTTGTGAAAATGGCGGATTGCTAATCAATAAGTCACATCCCTTTGGCGGTAATGTCTGAAAGAAATCGTTTCCGCAATCGTCGAAGATATGTGTTGCCTTATATTTCAAATTCAATTCATCAGCTTTTAATTTAAAATGTGAATCGTAATTATTGAATGGAAACCATATCATTTTAAAGCTTTTTATATCAATCAAATCATAAATATCTTCAACTACAAATCGTGGAGTTGCTACATGATCAGGGTTGTACTCTTTATCTGCTTCATAAAAAATATTTTCTTGAATAGAATTCATTATTATAATTTCAATTCTTTTAGATTACATTTTTAGCTCTTCAGTATATTGCTGATTAACTATACCACTAACAATCAATATAATTCCCATATTTAAAGCGCCAAGCACGTATGACCAGTCGCATATAAATTTGGATAATGAAAGACAAAAAACTGTCGTACAAGCACTAAAGAAACCCATTACTAATAATATAATCAATAGTTTTTTATCCATTTAATACACCTTCCTAACTCATTTAATTTTCACGATATATTGTTTTGTGATTTTTTCTGTCATCATTTAACAAAATGAGATAATTCTGTTAAATCTGTTTTTGACTATATATAGTTTTGTTTTTTCTTTAAATATAAGGTTGTTTTTCATTTTTAGTTTTTTTAAATTATTTTTACATTTACAAATTTTCGTTTTGTAAAATACGGTCTCTAAAAAAATTAATGTTCAATTTCTTTATTCACTATTAATCTTTTTTTCTTTAATTAAATATAAGTCTCTTTTCTTGCAATCTGTGCATGATCATCCCAACATATGTATCGAAGTGTAACTATATAAGAACTGTGATTTAGCATTTTTTGTAAAGTTAAAATATCGCCTGTTTTTTCATAGTAATTTCTCGCAAAGAACTTACGCATAGAATGACATCCAATCGGATACCTAACTCCAACTTCATCTGCATAATTTCTTAATCTTATATATGCGTTTTGTCGGGTTATTGGTTTATTTTTCCCTTTTCCAGATTGGAATAAATACTCTCCTGTATACAAATTATTTCTCTTGATGTATTCTTTAATATCCTTGGCTAACTGATCATTCATCTCAAAAGATTGTTCTTTTCCAGTTTTCATTTCTCTTGTATACAGATATCCCCTCAATAAGTTATCATCTACTTTCAACTGTGCTAAGTCTTCAATTCGTAATGCACTGTTTACTCCAATTTTGAAAAGCATCCAATCACGATCATAGATTTTCTGATATTTAACTTCAATAGATTTATCTCTCTTTTTTTGTAATAAAATTAAAATGTTTTTAACATCCTCTTCCTTAAAAGGCTTAACTGTAACTCTTCCTGGTTCCTGTTTATAAACTCTTGGCTTATATTGACTCACTTGTTACCTCATTCTCATAAATTTTTGACTGAAGTTTATATCCTTCCAATTCCCATATTTTATTTACTAAACGTTCTATACAAATTTGTTCACCTAGTTTCATATCAAAATTCGCTGGATCCACACATGAAGAATGTTCTACAATAACGAACCCGTTGGGTAGAGTTGCCATTAGTACAGTTGTCTTATCTCCATATTTTTCAACTTTAATTAATGTTTTAGATAAGATATTATCAATTGTTTCTTTTGTTACTGAATTTTTCATATTTTTCTTCTCCTATTCTTTCGATTAAATTACTTGCTATTGTTCCAATTATTCCTGACGAGATGATTGCAATTTCACCTAAGATAAAAGACAAACTTGGAAAATTACTTGCTATTACAAGCAGGAGTGTTCCAATTCCAAGTGATAATAAAATTGCCAAAATAATTATTATTACTTTTCTCATTTATCTTCTCTCTCCTTTTCGAAATCCATCATTTTGGTATGCTTTTAGAGGTAATGGATTTTTCAATTTCTTTATCTCTTTTTCTTGTTCTTCAATTATTTTAGTTAATCTTAATTTTTCTTCTTTTGCTCTTAAAAGCAGTGCATCATTTTTCTTTTTTTGAAAATGAAAAGCCGCACTGTATCCTCCACATTTTGAAATTAATCTTTGAACTTTTGTCTTGTAATCAAGCAAACTGCCCTCTTGCTTTTTTACTTTTTCCTCAAATAATTTACAATTTGATTTTATTTCTTCTATTTTGTATTTCAATAATTGTTCTCTTCGTTGCATATCTTCAATAATTTTTTGTTGTTCAATATTTTTACATTGATAATCCCCTGATTTTTTTTGATTGTATATTAATGATGCTTCAGCACTTTTCAATTGGTCAACTAAATATTCATAATCTTTTCTTTTTATTAATTTAAACATTATTCCTCCAAATTAATATTTGCCAAACTCATTGCCTAACAAACTCGCAAAAATGTCGTATTTCAAGAAAGGAGTATTATAAGAATAAATGTAGACAATTTTTAATTAAATTACTCCTCTTTTCTCCAATCGTTGTTATTAACATAGTTGTTCTCTTTATTATCAAATCGCTGAGTTTCTTTGTTGTAATCTAACGTAATGATTCCTGTAGGCCCATTACGATTCTTTCCAATTATTACTTGAATCTCTGCTATCTTGTCAGATGATGCCATAGGGTTCTCATTGTGTAGCATTATAACCGTTGTACCAGATTGTTCAAGTTCTCCAGTTTCTTTGAGATCAGAAATTTTGGGACGCTTGTCCTTTTCTTTTTCGCTATTTCTATTAATTTGAGATGCAACGAAGATAGTACAATTATAATCAAGAGAGATTCTTCTCAATTCCTTAACGATAGATGTCAAACGTTCATAAATTGATTGAAATTTTTCTAACGATTGGACCAGTCCTATGTAATCAATGAATACAATTACATGCTCATCTTTACAATTTCTAATAATTTCATTACGAATAGATCTAATTGTTTGACTTCCAGTTATTATTTTCATATTTCTCTTTGATAAATTCTCCGCAGATTCTATTATTTTCGATTTTTGATAATCTGTAGATGGATTTTCGAAAAATCTCATTGGAATCTTTGAATTAATACCTACAAGTCGTCTTAGTAATTGCTTATCAGTCATTTCTAAATTAAAATAAAGGCACTTATATGTTTTCGACAAATCCTCCATAATGTTTAACATAAATGCAGTTTTTCCGATTCCTGGCCTTGCTGCAATGATTGGTAGATCGTGTTCTTGTATATTTGCATTTAATTCTAATTTTTGAAATCTCATTTTTATTGTTTTTTCATGACTTGTTATCGTTTTAAAAATTCCATCAGCAGTCAAATGATTTGGTTCATTTGATATTGTTAAAGAATCTAATTCATGAATTAAATTAATCAATTCTTCTTGAGTTATTTGATTTCCCTTGAATTTATCAATGAACACAAGCAATTGATGATCCTTGTATGCATGTAATACAGACTCTTGATAATAATAAAAACTAGATGGGGCAACTACTTGTGTAGCAATTAAATCTGTTACATATGAAATAAATTTATCTACTGATACTTTTTGAAAATATGGTTTATAAAATTCAACAATACCTGTCAAATCAATAGTTCTTGTTTCCTGATACTGTTTTTTAAAGATTTTTAAACAAAATTGGTTCATTGGATTTATAAAATACTTATCAGGTAAAATCAATTGTTCAATTAGTTTGGGATTTGTTAATAATGACGCTAAGACGTTTTTCTCTGCTTCATACATTATAATTCACCATAATAGTCAGCAATCGACTCACTTGCGATCAGACTACTTTTCTTTTCTTTCTTTTCGTGAAACTTTTTAATGTATTGTTTTACGTCATTTAAAGTCTTAACGTTTGCTTTATGCCAATTAAAAATAATTCTATCCACATATTTAATTGAGAATGTAGCAGATAATACCGCTTCTTTTACCGCTTCCTTTAAAATTTCTAACGGATAATCCCAAGTATTTATCACTTCTATTTCCATCGGGCTTAATGGTCTTCCAAATTCTAATTGAATGATATCGTAAATGTTCTCTTTATTATTTATATTATTACTATTAGTATCTAATCTAATCTCGGTATCCAAATTGGACGACAGTTGTCCTACCAAATGGACGTCATCTTTTTTTTCGTATATTTTATTGTTTAAATTTAATAAATTAAACTCTTTTTGATAAATGGTCGGATGATATCTGTCTGGTCTAATATAGTTGTGGAGTCGCCAATGACGAATTACACAAATACCTGTTTCAAATGTAATAACATATCCTCTTGTTATTAATATTCTTAAATCGTCCTCGGACGCTCTAATAAATTCAATAATTTTTTTGGGAGATGCAACAAAACCGTCATCATCTGCCCTTACAATTAAATCGTAATATAGTAACCTAGCAGTTGCTGGCATTGATAAAAAACAATCTGAATCCACTATTTCTGGACTTATCATTCTTTTTGCCATAATGACTCCTTTCTTGACGAATTTGCATTATTTTATTAAATGTGGTATATTATAGTTACTTAATTTTTTAAGTAATTTATTTTGATTGATTGTGCCTGCAATCAATCTTTTTTGTTGCTTCTTTAAAATAATCAATATATAGACACATGTATAGAATTTGTTCAAAATTAATAAGCAGTTCAAAAAATGATTTTGTATTGGTCTGTGAAAAACTAGTAAATATCCAAATTAAATTATTTACCAAGAAACTCAATGCAATCATTAGAAAAATAATTGTTAAAATAATTCGTATTAATATAACAAATTTTCTTTTAAGTCTGTATTTTCTTCGCATTTAATAATCCTCTTTTCATATAATGAATATTTTCTCTGCTGCTGCGATTGCTGTCTAATTGTGTTGATATCGATTTTAAAGAATTTTAAAGTCTCACAAGTCGGATATAGTTTTGGACGTGTATCACTAAAGAAGCTTATATTTTTTTCTCTCAAATGATCTTCCAATTTTAATATTTCTCTTGCTAACTTTGAATATCCTAAGGGTATTAATAGATTTATTTGATCTCTACTAATCCAAGGTAGATTTATTATTTGCTCCTGTTCAATCCAGTCGCATATTTTATTTTTTTTCATTTCATCACCTGTCTGTCGGACGTTATATTTAAATATTTTTTATAAAAATCTTGCCTTTCTTTCTAACTTTTCATATATTTGTTAATAGAAAGGAGATTGTTTGTGAATATTAATGATTATTACGTTGCTGAATATAGTTGTTCCCAGAAAGAATTTCATTGGGATAAATTAAGTGCTTCTCTAGAAAGAAATAAAAATTCTTGCCTTAATGGTCAAAAAAACGATTGGATTATAATTGGTATTTTTAAAACCATTGATGAAGCAATTACATTCAACAACGAAATTAAAACAAAGATTAAAAATGTTAAATAGTAGTTTGTGCTACTATTTTTTTTCATTATTAAGCACAGCCGGTCTCATTACTTCAATATACTTTTCAATATTTTCAACCAAATCATCAAGATTTTTTACATCAAATGATAATGCTTCTTCCATTTTTTCTTTGACATATTTTGTTATAAATACCTTATAGTATGTATCGTAATCTTTCTGTCTGAGTAATAATTCATACTGTGCCTCATTAATGAGCTTTAATATTTCCTCTGTAGTTTTTTCTCTGAACATATTAAATTTCCTTTCTCTTTTTGTTACCTTTATGATGAATTGCGTTCACCGTTTTGCGTTTTCGCAATTATTCGGGCAAAAAAAATGGGAAGTGTTACACCATACGGTGCCAACATTTGTTGAATTTTTAGTAAGTTCATTTCTTGTTCTCCACTTTCATACTTACTGATAGTACTAGGTGCAATTCCTGTTTTTTTGCTTAATTCTTCCTGAGAATCGCGATTTTCAATTCTAATGATTTTAATTTCATTAGATACCAACTTCAGAAATTTTTCTTTCATTCTTTACCTCCTTACAATTTCATCTTACTATGCTTTTTCGCAAATGTCAACAAAAATATTGCGTTCTCGCAATAAAATTGATATTATATTTTCTGAAAGGAGTGTTAAGATGAATTTTTTCTCGAAAAATTTAGAATATTTGCGAACTAAAGCAGGCATTTCTCGCAGTGAACTTGGCACTAAATTAAAAGTAAATCCATCTACTATTTCAAGATGGGAAAATGAAGACATGGGAGTTACTGTTGGAAATGCTTACGATGTTGCGAATTATTTTAATGTTTCAATCGAAGATTTGGTTGGAAAAGATTTAAGAACAAATCAAAGTGATTTTGATGAGTTAGAATTACTCTTTGATAAAAATAAAGACATATTAACTGACGAAGATAAAGAATACATAAAGTTTATTATTGAAAAGAGAAAAAAAGATATTGATAAACAACTACACGATGAATAATTTTGAGTTTTATTAAATATAAGTTTTAGAGAGGTAAAATATGGAAAAAGAGAAAAATAAAGGCAATAATAAGAAAAATGTTATTGAAAAAGATGTTGATATTGAGCAAAACAAGAAGTTACTTATAGCAATGAGTGTTTTAGTTGTAATAGTTATCATTATATTACTGTTATTTTACAATAATAGAGGTGCTGATTACGATAATTTATACAGTAATTTTAAAACTTTGCAAGATGATTATACAGAACTAGAAGAAAAATATAAGGAAGCAACTGGAGAAGAAGAAATAAATGATTTAAATTCTCAAAAAACAGATTTACAAAATGATATTAATGAATTGCAAAAGCAAAAAGACAAATTAAGTGAAGAAGTAATCACACTTAAAGGACAACCAATAAGTTTCCCAGCTGGATATTTTACCGCTGGAGATGATTTTGAAACTGGAAGATATAAAATCTATGACGGAAATAGCAATTTTGTTGTATATGATTTATTTGGAGATTTAAAAGTAAATATTATTCTAGGATCCGATCCTAGATTTGATACATCTGAATACATCTATAGTTTTAGTAAAGGCGACGAAATAATAGCTGATTCGAGTTTTAAATTAGTTGCAGTATCATAAAAAAGTATGCTAGTACAGATACTTAATAAAGGAAGTGATTAAATGAACTTATATAATTTATTAAGTAATCAAATAAATCAACAGGATTTATTAAATTATTACAATGCTAATATTACATATGCTAAATTGCCAAAAGGAATTAATGGATTCGTGTTCCCTTACAAAGGAATACAAAATATATATATTAATCAAGATTTATCGTATTATAAGCGCAAAAAAACACTATTACATGAATTGGCGCATATTGAATTAAATCAATTGAATCAATATACTGAATCTATTGCATTTAAACGAGATAAATACGAAGACGAAGCAGATCAGTATCTTGAATTTTTAAAAAATAGTATTGTAAAAAATAAATAATAAAAAAGCCACCGCGGCAACGGTGACTTCCCTCATGCGAGTACACAAATAAAACGTCCGACAAGACAATTCTTTTTGTGTGCTTCAATTATAACAAATAATAAAATTTATTTCAAGATTGGAGTGAAAATTATGTCAGTAAATAAAATTAAAACGTATAGTTATAAAATGATTAATGGAGAAAAAAAGAAGGTTCCAAAATCAAAAGATTTATTAAATCATCAAACATGCAAAGGAACCAAATATTGGTATTTTCATGTAAGATATTCACTTCCAGACGGAACCAGAAAACAATATCGTTCTGCTATATTTGCAACACATGAAGAAGCATGCAAAGCAGAAGCACAATTTATTCTTACACACGATTGCAAAAAGAAAACAAACATGAGCAAAAAAACATTAGATGATAAATTCTTTGAATACATGGAAGAGAATACTAAAAACAAAGAGAGTTCATTATATAACTATACTAGTGATTATAAAAACGGCATTAGACCCTTTTTTAAAGGTGGAGAGGTATTAATTACCGATATTAATGTTTACTGGGTAAAATCGTGGAAAAAATGGGTTTTAGAGCATAACTGGACACATGCTCATAATCAAAGGTTATTTTGTGTGTTATCAAGCATTTTAGATAAAGCAGTTAAAGATGAAGAATTAGAAGAAAACGTTGTTAAGAAACAAGGAAACTTTACAGCTAGAAATGATCAAGTTCTTGAACGAAAAAAGATTAGATATCAAACACCGAAACAATTCGAAGAATATATGTCTGTTGTAGATAAATTGATTTGGCAAGCATTTTTTAATTTCGCATTTTGGCATGGTTTGCGTAAGGGTGAGCAGCAAGCTCTAACGTGGAACGATATTAATTTTGAAAAAATGACTGTAACAATAAATAAGACTCTTTCAGATAAAGTCCGCGGAGGCGGATATAAGATTACTAATACGAAGAATCGACGAGATAGATGTATTGCATTAGCAGATCAATCGCTTCCCTATCTATATAAACTATATGATTACTATTCTAAAATGGACGGTTTCAATTCCAATTGGTTTGTCTTTGGAGGAATTCGATTTTTAGCAAAAACAACGATTGATAACAATTTAAAAAAATATTATGATCAACTTATTGATTCAAAATCTACTGATTATGAAAAAAAAAATGTGAAAAGATTAACACATCATGAATTTGGTCGTCACAGTCATGCTAGTCTTTTATTAAATTTAGGAGCATCCTATGGAGATATCGCTTTACGCCTTGGAGACACTGAACAAGTAATCATAGATACATATGCCCATCCATATGATGATTTAAAAAACAAGCAAATGAGAAATATGTTGAGCGCTGCAAACATTGAAAATAAAATAAATTCAATTATGTATTAAGACCGAAAATTCGGTCTTATTTTTGTAAAACAAGTTGAAAGCACTTAAAAAATGCGATGTAATTGCGATGTAAATCATTTTTACAAAATAAAAACCTTGATTTCTCAAGGTTAAATTCAAACTGGTCGGGAAGACAGGATTTGAACCTGCAACCCCTTGGTCCCAAACCAAGTGCTCTACCAAGTTGAGCCACTTCCCGTTCTGGTGCGTCCGAAGGGATTCGAACCCCTGACCTTTTGGTTCGTAGCCAAACACTCTATCCAGCTGAGCTACGGACGCATTTTGCTACTTAACAAAAAGTTAGGTATTAACAAATAAATAAATGGTGGCTCCGACAGGAATCGAACCTGTGACACAAGGATTTTCAGTCCTTTGCTCTACCGACTGAGCTACGAAGCCATAATGGCGGTTTCGGCGGGGATCGAACCCGTGATCTTCTGCGTGACAGGCAGACGTGTTAACCACTGCACCACGAAACCATTGGTTGCGGGAGAGGGATTCGAACCCCCGACCTACGGGTTATGAGCCCGTCGAGCTACCAGCTGCTACCATCCCGCGATATAATTGGCGGAGGAAAAGGGATTCGAACCCCTGCGCCGCTTGCGCGACCTCCCGGTTTTCAAGACCGGTCCCTTCAACCAGACTTGGGTATTCCTCCAGTTGCAACTTTTCTTTAAGCGACAACAATTAGATTATAGCATTACCTTTTCTAAAAAGTCAATATATTTTTGACTATTATTTGAAAGGTATTCATTAAATTCTATTCTGAATATAATGATTTTATATTAAAACTCGAACGATTGGTCCGAGCTTAATAACGATTGGTGCCTAAGGCCGGACTTGAACCGGCACGAATTTTGAAGTTCGCAGGATTTTAAGTCCTGTGCGTCTACCAATTCCGCCACTCAGGCAAATATGGTGTCCCGTTGGAGATTCGAACTCCAGACCCTTTGATTAAAAGTCAAATGCTCTACCGACTGAGCTAACGGAAC
>CALVRU010000011.1 GCA_944358775.1 uncultured Bacilli bacterium
TTATTACTAGAAAACGTCAATAAATCTGATAAAGAAAAAGATCCGTTAAAAAACGGACTTTAATCTAAAAATTTACGAAAAAGATTATTTATACTTTAGATTTTAAGATGGAATCAACATAAATGGATAATAGGTATTTCTTTTTCGACAAAAATTAGATATAATGATAAGCGTAAATTAAGTAAAGGGGTTTCGTATGTTAGGAATTGTAGTAGGTGGAATTACCGTTTTTTTATTTTTTTATGCAGTCTATTTTTTAGGAACAGCATGTTTTTCGTTTGGTAAACAGAAATCGAAAATTTCATTTCAGAAAGCTCAGAAAAAAATCGCCGTTTTAATTGCTGCTCGGAACGAAGAAATCGTCATTGGAAATTTAATTGATAGTTTAAAAAAACAACGGTATCCAAAGAAGTTATATGATATCATTGTAATTCCAAATAACTGTACGGATCAAACGGCAGAAGTTGCGAAGAAACATGGGGCAACTTTATTGACTTGCAAGAAAAAAGTAAAGTCGAAAGGCGAAGTATTACAACTTGCTTTTGACCGATTGAAAAAGAATAAATATGATGCATTTTTAATTTTTGACGCAGATAATATTGTCCATCCGGACTTCTTGCAAAAAATAAACAATGCACTTTGTGCAGGATATTTGGTTTGCTCGGGCTTTCGTGACAGTAAAAATCCCTATGATAATTGGTTGAGTGGGGCGTACACATTGTTCTATTGGTGTCAAAATGCCATGTTTAATCGAGCACGGCGTAATTTGAGTTCTTCTGCCGCAATTAATGGAACGGGCTTTGCTATTAGTAGAGAATATTTGGAGAAATATGGCTATGATGTAAAAACGTTGACGGAGGACATCGAGTTTTCTGGAATTTGTGCGATTCATAACATCAAGATCGCTTACATAGAAGATGCGGTGACGTTTGATGAACAGCCACTTGACTTTCAAACTTCTTGGCATCAACGGAAACGATGGAGTGTCGGTTGTTGCCAGTGTTTTCGAATTTATGCAAAGGATTTAATGCATTCGTTTTGGAAGTATCATAATATGGCGTCACTCGATATGTTATTCGTTTATTTTTCTTCTTATGTGCAAGCAATTGGAATTGTCACGTTTCTGCTCAGTTTATTGAATTTTGTGCATATTGTTTCGATTCCCATGATCGGCTTTTCTATGTTGTTATTTTTATTAGTAGGATTGGTCGTTATCTATTTCCTTATTGTTGTTTTCTTTATGGTTGTTGTGAAAAGTTGTCATAAAAATATTCGGAAGATGTTACATGGGATTTTTTCTTTTCCAATTTTTATTGTGACGTGGATTCCAATTAATTTGATTGCTATTTTTAAAGGAAATATTGCTTGGCGAGAAATTAAACACACTCGTAATATCAGTTCACAAGAACTGTTATCAGAAGAGGTCACTCAAGAATAATAAGATTGAGTGATCTTTTTTTTGAAAGGAAATATTTCAAAAAGTGAAATAATGTCTGTCGAGGAGGAAAAGATGATGCGACGACATTATATTTGTGTTCGCCAGTCGACGATTTATGATTGTGGAATCGCTTGTTTACTAACGATTCTTAGGACATATGGTGGAGATGTTTCGCAAGAGTTTTTAAGAGAATTGACACATACGACGATACAAGGAGTTACGGCATATGATCTTATTGCGGCAGCTTTCAAGTTGGGCTTTGTGGCAAAAGGAGTCGAAGGGAATTTCCGAGACTTTAGTAGTGATCTTTTTCCGTTAATTGCTCATGTTCAAGTAGAAAAGAGTTATTTTCATTTTGTTGTGATTCATAAAATGAATCATCGTAAGCAAGAACTCATCATTGCCGACCCTGCTTTTGGATTACGAACCCTTACTTTTACTGAATTTGCAAAGATGAGTACGAATACTTATATCTTATTAGAGCCGGTTCACCAATTACCACAATATCAACGATATCATCAAATTGAAAAAGTAATTGGTAGTGTGTTCCAGGAATTGAAAAAAGAAATGATTTATCTGGGAATTGTTTCATTTATTTTGTTGCTAATTCAATTTGCTAGTTCTTTTTATTTTTCTGTTTTACTACAGTATGCTGTCGGTATTTCATCACGTTATAATCTTTTAGTCATTCTGTTCTTTTTTTTGTTACTCTTGGGCTTGGATTTACTATTTACTTATAGTCGCGATATGTTGATGGTCTATCTTAGTAATAATGCCTTAAAACGAATGGAACAAGCTTTCCTTCATAAACTACTTTTTCTCCCTTATCTTTATTATCAAAATCATACCGCGCAAGAATTATTAAATCGAATCCGCGAATGTGAAAGTGTAGAAGAATTTGGCCAGCTTTGTTTCACTCGGTTTTTTAGTAATATCATACTCTGTTTATTGTCCTTTTTTACTTTATGTGTAATTGCCATGCCACTAGCGATTCTTTCCCTAACAGGTCTTCTAATTTATGCGCTTCTATTATGGATCAGTCGTTCTTTATTCAAAAAGAAGATCCAAATTTTGCAAGAAAATACAGAACGATATCATACTTCGTTTGAACGGTACTTAATGCGGATGGAAACAGTGAAACAACGGAATTTAGAACAAGATGTTTATGAAAGATTGATGGTAGAACAAGTCCAAATGTTACAGGCGAAAGCTGCAGTTCAACAAAATATGTTCTTTTTTCAGCGTTTCCAACATTTTTTGTTTTCTTTTCTTACGATTGTACTACTTGGAATAGCGATTTCTTTTTTTCTTGAGGAGAAAGTATCGTTTTTTTCCTTGTTTGTAATTCCCACTTTACTTCGTTGTTTCTTTCAAATCAGTGATGATTTATTGTTAGTAGGAACGACCTATCAAGAAGTAAAAGTAAGCATGGAACGATTGAATGATCTTTTTTTGATAGAGGAGGAACCTTGGCAGGAACAAGATAGAAAATATCAAAGACAACCGATCGAAGTATGTTTTCGTAATTTTTCATTTGCCTATTTACCACAACGTTATATTATAAAAAAGATCAATTTACACATTTCCAAATGTGCTCGTTTTTTATTGATGGGATCTTCCGGAGTAGGAAAAAGCACATTGATGAAGTGTTTATTACGTTATTATGAATGTGAGCGGGGTATGTTATTTTTAAATGATAAAGATATCTGTGATTATGATTTTCAAGAATTAAGAAGTCGAATTAGCTATGTGTCTTCTCAGGAAAGTTTATTTTATGGATCCTACTATGACAATATGATGTTAAACGGAAGAATTACCCAAGAACGATTTGATTTTCTAGTGCGGTTACTAGGAATCGAAACATTAGTGGCAAATAGCAAACTTGGTTATGATAGTCTTATTATGGATGATGGGGCCAATCTATCTCAAGGTGAAAGAGCCCGTCTTTTGATCGCTCGAGGTTTGGCTATGGAAAAAGATGTCTATATTTTTGATGAGGTATTTTCATTTTTACCGGTTTCCGTTGAGCGAACTTTATTAGAATCCATTTTTCGTTGTTATCCACAGGCGACGATAATTATAATCAGTCATCGCCGTAGTAATTTAGATCTTTATACGAATCATTATTTCTTGAAAGTAGGTACGTCATGAATCGTTATTTAACTTTTCCAGATTATTATTATTTGTACCACCATATTAAGAAATCCTATCGTTCTTTTTTTGCTGTATTGTCTATCAGTATTGTCATTTTTCTCACTTTGCTATTTTCCGTATCGCTCGAACAAGTTTATCAAGTATCTGGAATGGTTCATGAAAATAAAATTGAATTCGCAATGCCACTGGCCTCTTTTGAGATTATTCAAAAAAGTCAATTCGCTCGAATCGATGGGGTAGAATACGAAATAATACAAGTTGCATGTCAAACAGTCGAATTAGTGGACCGAGAATACATCTGCATCATTCGTATCGAAGGGACATGGCAATTAACAGAATCTTCTTATCAGACGATTTCCATTCTTCTAAATCGTAAATCATTTTGGGAAATTATAATTGCCAATTGGAAAGGAGAATATATATGAGAATATTAAAAGAACAAGAATTAGCGTCCATCAAAGGAGGTGGAGCAGGAGTTGCCATTGGAATTGTAGTAGGGACTATAATTGTTTTTTTAGCAGGGCTATTAGACGGTATTTCACGACCGATCTCATGTGAGAAATGAAAGGAGTAACTATGCGACAATTAGAAACAAATGAATTGATTCAAATTATAGGAGGAACGTCTATTACGGGGAGTCTAATTAATGCCGTCGGCACGATTATTAAAACGATTTTAGATGTCGGCCGGAGAGTCGGTTCTTTTATACGAAGATGGCAAGATCAAAGTTTTTGCGAATTATAAAACAGTTTTATCGAAGGTATTCATTCTGGCTATTTCCGCTTATATTAGGAATCCTCCTATTTTTATTCAACTGCTTCTTTTTTTGTGAAAGAGTGTAAATTTCTTTTGTTTTTGTGTACTTTTAGCGAATTCGTTTATATAATAAATATAGAGGGTGAACACGGTGAAGAGCAGTATTTCAAATTTTGATATGGTTGAATTAGTTTTATTATTTTTGGAAGGACGGATGCGTCTTTCTCTTTCGGCAGAGGAACAAGAATTATATTATGCATTTGAAAAAATGGAACGTTATCATGAGGTTGAGGCATATATTTATCAATTGGATTTCGATTCCCTAAAAGGATATCTCGATCAAGTGCTAGAGCGAATGCTACATCGTCGACAATACTATTTGTCCTTTGAAGAGATTATTGATCAAAACGATGAACTTATGGAAACAGAATTTCCAGACGATATGGATGATCTTTATACCAATACTATGTTGTCTCGTTTTAATTTGGAGTGGGATTACTATCTGTTTCGGGAATACGCCAATCATCTGTTGATGTATTCTCTCATTGGCGATCGTATTTCTAATTCGACTTTTATTTCATATCCCTTCTATCCTGTTATGCCACCAGTTTCGGATTCTAAGAAAGAAAAACAGAAAAGGCGTAGTGAGAAGCAGGAATAATCGAAAAAAAAGTAAATTTTTGTTGAAAAAATGTGAGTCTTCTGTTATAATCGTTTGTAGTTAATGCGGAAGGGAGGGATAAGATGAATACAGTAGCTGTTAAGAATGGTAATTTAGACTTAGCTTTACGTAAATATAAGCAAAAACTTGCTAGAGACGGCGTCCCTTCAGAATGCAAAAAAAGAGAAGCTTACGATAAACCAGGAGTTCGTAGAAGAAATGCGAAAAAAGAGGGCATTAAAAATGCTCGTAAAAGAAATAGTCGTCGCAAAGACAGAGATTAATTACGATAGCTTTCCGCTATCGTTTTTCTTTTGTTCTTTTGTTTTTCATGTTATAATAAAATGAGGAGATGAGTTTATGGCATTAGTAGAACAATTGAATCAAGATATGATTCAAGCAATGAAAGAAAAAAATAAAGAAGTACTATCGGTCCTTCGCATGGTAAAAGGAGCGATGCAACTAGAGCATATCAATCATAAAAAAGAATTGAATGACGAGCTTGCAATTGATGTGATCAGTCGTGAAATTAAAACACGGAACGAGTCAATCCGAGAATTTGCCAAAGGTAACCGTCAAGATTTAATCGACGCAACCCAGAAAGAAATCGAAATTTTAAAAACGTATCTTCCAGAGCAATTATCAGAAGACGAATTGAATCAGATAATTGATGAAGTGTTTGAAACAATTCAACCAACAGGGCCTTCCGATATGGGAAAAGTAATGAAAGAAATTACGCCAAAAGTAAAAGGCAAATGCGATATGAGTGTTGTCTCGAATAAAATTAAAGAGAAATTAAGTAAATAGTTTTAATCTTCGTGTCGAGAAATGGAAATAACTTCTAGTGAAGGAAGTAATTTATCCGTGTTAAAATGGAAAGAGAATAGAACCTCTTTCCGTTTTTCGTTGTAAATTAGCCGAAAATTTGGGCTTGCAAAAATCACTTGGGGGGGGGGTATAATGATTTATAGAGTAGAAGGAGTGGGAGAATGGAGAAGAAAAAACAAGGAATGATTGTAACAAGTGTGTTACTTGTATGTTTGATTTTAGTAGTAATTGGAATCTCTTTTGCTTTCTTTACTTATAGTAGACAGGGAAGTAAAGAAAATACGATTACGACCGGAGCGTTGACCTTTATTTATGATGAGAAGGAGGCAGAAGGAAATGGAATAACCTTAAGCAATGCGTTTCCCATGAGTGATGAAGATGGAAAACAATTAAGTGGAAGTAATAATGTCTTTGATTTCCAAGTACTAGCAAGTACGCAAGGAGAAAGTATTGCTTATGAGGTTATTGGAAAGAAAGATGATTCTTCTACACTTCCAGAGAATGTCGTAAAAATCTATTTGACGACCTTAAGTGGAAGTGACGAGACCGAAGTAGCCACCACCGTACAAAATAGAGTGGTCACTACTTATGATGAATTAAGTGATACCCAAATTGAAGATCAGACAGGAAAGACCCTATATCAAGAAGTGATACCATTAAATCAAATTGGATATCAAAAGAACTTTCGTTTGAGAATGTGGTTAAGTGAAGAAGCGAATACGACAACAAATGGCAGTTGGGATTATAATAATAAAACATTTACGATCCGAATCAATGTTGTAGCCAATGGCGAAGGGAAACCAATTTATCAAGATGAAAGTGGAGCGAATGTTCCAGAATTAGTCGACGGAATGATTCCAGTTACTTATGATGAGGAGAAGAGTAGTTGGGTCAAAGCCGATGTATATAATGAATGGTACAATTATAATAATCAAAAATGGGCGAATGCCGTGACAGTAACCGAAACGAATCGAGCAACGTATATGAGTGCTCCTGCAGGAACCGTAATATCAATGGATGATATCAATACGATGTGGGTATGGATACCAAGATATGAATACATGTACACGAATTTAGGAGATCAGTATGCAGGAGGTACTCAGGATCTTCCAGGAGAAATCAAAGTGAATTTCTTAAGTGGAACGAGTACCACTCCAAGTGATGCTGCAAACTATAAAGTACATCCCGCCTTTACGTTTGGCGAAGAAGAATTAAGTGGAATCTGGATTGGAAAGTTTGAAACCAGTATTTTGGAAAGTTGTACACCAACCGATTATGATGTGAACGAAGGGTGCGACTTAACAAGTTATACCCCTCAAATCAAACCGAATGTAACGAGTTGGCGTGGTGCTAGATTATCAACTTTTTTTCAGGTGATTCAATCGATGCAAACAATCAATCGAAGTATTTATGGATTTGCTGATAATTCAATGTATGATCTCCATATGAGCAAAAATTCAGAATGGAGTTCTGCCATATATCTAAGTCAAAGTCGATATGGAAAGTATGGAAATTCGGATTATAGTGATACTGAGAAAGCAGTTGCTATTAATAACTGTAATAGCTATATTACAGGAATTGGTGCAGATACAGTAGATGAAAGCGAATCTGATACTACCTGTGATACAAATACCTATGAAACCGAAAAAGGACAAACAGCGAGTACGACGGGGAACATCACAGGAATTTATGATATGGTTGGCGGAGCCTGGGATATTATGATGGCGGTTTTAGCTGATTCCGCGGGTAATCCAAGAAGTGGTGATAATAATACAATTAATTCTGGATTCAATGGATTATTGAGCGACAATACAAATTATACAATGGGTATATCATTTCCTGATGAAAAATATTATGATTTATATATGACGGAAGATCCATTAACTGCATGTGACAGCAAAATTTGTTATGGCCATGCGTTAAGCGAATTTGCCGAGTGGGAACAATTACTTCAAAGTTTTATTACTGTTAAAACACCCTTTTTTGGAAGAGGTGGGGCTCGTCATAGCAATTCTACAATTTTTGCATATGGTGAATATTCAGGACATTCACATACCACTGATGCTGCTCGAATAATACTTGTTACTCAATAATTATTTCCCGAAAATTTCGCTGGGACTTTGTCAATAATTTAGACAGTTCTTATAGAGGGTATTATAAATGGCCCTATAAGCATCCTCATAAGTATACAAGTTCTTTTATACAAACATTCTTTTTTTAAAGAAGCATGAAAGGACTCTTGAGCAGTATTTTCATCACAGGAATGGTTGAAAGAAGTGTAACTAAAAACAATATGGTTGTTCATCAGAAAGTCTCTATACTGTTTTGAACGCATTTGAGAACCTTTATCATAATGAGCACTTAACCCAGGAAGAGGTTTTCTTTTATCGATTGCTTTTTGAAGAATGATATTGTTGAAAGAGAAGTCTTTTTAGAAGATCATATTAATACGATGTGGGTATGGATACCAAGATATGAATACATGTACACCAATTTAGGAGATCAATATACCGATGGAACTCAACTTCAACCGGGAGAAATCAAGGTTAACTTTTTAAGTGGCACGAGTACAATGACAAGTGACTTTGCCAATTACAAAGTACATCCCGCCTTTACGTTTGGAAGTGATGAGTTAACAGGAATCTGGTTCGGAAAGTTTGAAACAGGAGGAACTTTGAGAAATGCTTGTACGAATGAAAGCTGTGATGTTTCCAATATTGTTATAAAACCGAATGTAAAATCTTTAACAAGCCAAACAGTTAGTAGCTTCTTTTATGCTACAAGGAGCATGCAAATGAATACAAGTAATCCGTATGGATTTTCCAGTACAACAGGCAACTTGCATATGACTAAGAATAGTGAATGGGGTGCAGTGGCATACCTTTCACAAAGTAAATTTGGAAAGTATGGAAATTCCAATTATACTAGTACGAATAAAGAAGTAGCTATCAACAACTGTAATAGTCATATGACGGGAATTGGCGGAGATACTGTGAATTCCCCAGCGTCTAATACAACATGTACGACGAATACCTATGAAACGAAGAAAGGACAAAGTGCATCGACCACCGGAAACATCACAGGAGTTTACGATATGTCTGGTGGAGCAGGTGAATATGTAATGGGAGTACTTGCGGACGATAGTGGAGTACCAAGAAGTGGATATAATAATTCGTATAATTCTGGATTCAATGGCTCATTAAGTTCGGGAAGTTATAGTACTGGAGTAAACTTTCCAGAAGCGAAATATTACGATTTATATACGTCGGAGGATGTTAGTACAGCGTGCAATGGAGGAGTTTGCTATGGACATGCCTTAAGTGGGACAGCTGGGTGGTATCAAGACTATCAAGATTTTATCAATAGTGATTATCCCTGGTTCGTCCGTGGCGGTGTCTGGGATAACGCCATGAATGCTGGCATCTTCTATTTCAACGATGCTTATGGTCGAGCGTATGACCACTACGCATCGCGGGCGGTGATAACGCGTTAAATATAAAATCTCAAGTTAAAATGACTTGAGATTTTTCTTTTGGAAATAACTTATTTGTATTTCTCATATGATAAATTAGGTGATCCTAGTGTTTGATAAATTACGAAATTATATCGAAGATCGATCTTTTCATTTTCAATATTTCGATTCGAAGCTGGATGTGGTTAATTATCTAGAACTAGTTATCTTAGAAGAGAGTCGAATTACGCTACGTTATACAGGGGGTCTATTTATTATTAAAGGTAGTAACCTGTCGGTCAATAAATTGCTAGATAACGAAATTTTAATTAGTGGTCATATTCAATCCATGGAATTTGGGGGAAGATAGTATGTGGACGTCGCGCTATCAAATTCATGTCGAAGGGAAAGATGTCAAACGTTTTTTAAAAAACTTGATAAAACTGCATGTATCTTTTCTTAAAATAATCGAACAAGCTCATTCTTTTGATGCGATTGTCGATAAAGAAAACTATGAAAAAATCAAAAAAATAAAAACAATTTATCAAATTACGGTCGTGAAGAAGTTTGGCCCGATTTCTGTTTGGGAAACAGTTGACCATCATCGTCTGTTTTTGGGGTGCCTCATTTTAGGTGTTTTTCTTTTGTATTTTTTAACTCATGTTATTTTTCGAGTTGAAGTGATTCATAATAAAAGTGAAATTCGTAATTTAGTAATGACGGAATTAGAAACTTACGGAATTCAAAAATTTCATTTTAAAGTAAGTTTCGCGAAAAAAGAAAAAATAGTCGAAGAGATCTTAAAAAAGCATAAAGATAAATTAGAATGGTTAGAGATAGAAAATGTTGGAACGAGTTATATTGTAAGAGTAGAGGAACGCATGAAAGAAGAAGAGCCCCAAGCCCAAGAGGTGCGGGATCTCGTTGCCAAAAAAGAAGGAATTATCACAAAAATCGAAGCGAAAAATGGTGAAGTGGTGAAGAAGTTAAATGATTATGTCAAACCAGGCGATGTTATTATTTCGGGACGCATTAAGAATAAAGAGGAAACCAAAGCACTTGTTCCTGCCGAAGGAACGGTTTATGCCGAGACTTGGTATCAAGTAGAAGTAGATATGCCGCTTTCTTATTATGAGGAACAGCTTACTGGAAAAGAGAAAAAAGTTTTGTCTATTCACTTTTTGAGTCACACATTTTCCTTTTTCGACTTCCATCCATTTCTTAATAAAAGAGTAACGGAATCGACTTTGCTATCATCACCATTATTACCATTTTCTCTAACTTGGGATTATCAACAAGAATTAAATGTCATCGACGAAGATTACAGCGATGAGGAAGCGCTTGTAAGGGCACGGCAATTGGCCGAGGAAAAATTACAGTCGATGCTCGGTGTCAACGACCGGATTATTTCCCAAAAAGATTTGAAAATTACCCAAGAAGATAGTAAAATAAAAGTGTCAATATTTTTTAAAGTGGAAGAAGATATTACATCGTATCAACCAATCCGAGAAGAAACCAAACAAGAGGGGTGAGAAAATGCTCGAATCGCTTGAAAGAACTATGCGCAACGTCATGGACATGACATGGCCCATGATCGTTGTCAGTGTTCTTTGTATTACTTCTATTCGTCTTGTTTATTTGATAAAAAACAAAGAGAAATTTGTTTTTTATCGGGAAGTTTTGATGCTCTTTTTCATTATTTATATTTTATGTTTGTTCCAAGTAGTGACGTTTCAAGATGTTTCTTCCCATGGTGGGACAAGCAATTTCTCATTATTTACTGAGATTTTTCGATATCGTTTTGGTAGTCGGTTGTTTTTAAAAAATGTGATCGGTAATATGTTGTTATTTATACCGTACGGATTTTTCGTCAGTTATTATGTAAAACCGAAAAAAATCTGGTTACCTTTCTTTCTCACGTTATTTGCATCGTTATCGATTGAGACGACTCAATTATTAATTGGTCGTGTGTTTGATGTCGACGATATTTTATTAAATGTGTTAGGTGGTCTCATTGGATATAGCATTTATTTGCTCATTGCCAAGATACGATCGTATCTTCCAGAGTTTTTTCAGAAACCGTGGCTTCTTAATATTGCTAGTGTGTTATTGATTGTTTTATTTGTGGGGTATATTTATATGGTGGTGTTATAATGAATCAAATTGGAATGTTTAATGAAACGGGCGTAGAATTAACAGAAGAGGAAAAAATGATCCAAAAATTAGTAAAAGAGGTATTAAAAGAAGAAAAAGTTCGCAATGCGGAATGTAATATTATATTTGTCGATAACGAGAAAATTCATGAAATTAACCGGGAATATCGGCATATCGATCGGGTGACAGATGTGATTAGTTTCGCCCTAGAAGATGAGATGGAAAACGAACCAAGTGCTCAATATGAAATGAGAGTGTTGGGAGATATTTATATTTCAGTCGACCGGGCGAAAGAACAAGCTTTGGAATATGGGCATTCGTTTTTACGCGAGATTTGTTTTTTAGCGATTCATGGGATGCTTCATTTGTTAGGCTATGATCATCAGACAACGGAAGATGAGAAAATTATGTTTCAAAAACAAGAGGAGGTTTTGGCGAAGTATGGGATTGTTCGATAGAAAAGTAAAACGACGGAAAGAGACGGGAAGTGCCCTAGAGCGCTATCAAAAAAGTTTTTATCATGCGATGGAAGGTCTCGGTTATTCTTTTTTTCATGAACACAATATCATTATTATTTTTACGGCCATTTTAATTACAACTTCGTTTGGTTTTTTCTTTCACATCAATACATTTGAATGGTTGTTTTGTATTTTGATTATGGGAATGGTATTAGGTTGTGAGATGATCAACACGGCCATTGAAGCAACCATTGATTTAATTACAACCGATACGCATCCACTCGCGAAAATTGCCAAAGACACTGCTTCCAGTGCAACACTTGTGTTTTCCATTACTGCGTTGATTGGAGCGATTATTATTTTTGGGCCAAAGATCATGGCATTGTTTTAGGAGGTGCTTTTATGAATATGAAAGAAGAATTAATGGAATTGTTAGATCAAGCATATGCACCGTACTCGCATTTTCGTGTAAGCAGTATTGTAGTCATGAAAGATGGAACTTTTTTTAAAGGTGTCAATGTAGAAAATGCTAGTTATGGTGCGACTATTTGTGCAGAACGAGTGGCCATTCTAAAGGCCGTTTCCAAAGGTTATCGCAAAGGCGATTTTGCGCGTTTGTATGTTATGGTCGACAGTGATCAAATTAGTTCGTGTTGTTTTCAATGCCGTCAGGTGATAACCGAATTTTTTGAAGAAGATGCCGAGATTATTTTAAGTAATCGAAATGGACAAGCAAAACGCTATTTGGTAAGCGAATTATGTCCGTTTCCATTTCAAGGGGATGATCTTTTATGAAAAGTGGTTTCGTAAGTATTGTCGGTCGTCCGAATGTTGGAAAAAGCACTCTGTTGAATTCGCTTTTGGAGACGAAACTAGCAATTACCTCAAACAAAGCCGGAACAACGCGCAATTTGATTCAGGGAATTTATCGTGATGAAGATTGCCAAATTGTTTTTGTCGATACCCCAGGAATTCATAAACCGTTGAATCAATTAGGCAATCTTTTAAATCGCAAAGCATATGAAGTGACGAACGATGTCGATTTGATTTTGTTTTTAGTCGACGTTTCGACCGGCTTTGGCAAAGGGGACGAATTTATTTTAAATCGCCTAAAAGGTACTCAAACACCGGTGATTCTTATTTTAAATAAGATTGATAAAATAAAAAAAGAACAATTATTGCATGTAATCGATCAATTGCAACATGTTTTTTCGTTTGCGGAAATCGTTCCGGTTTCTGCTTTAACCGGTGATAACGTAACGCACTTGCTCGGAGTCATTAAACCGTATTTAACGAATGATGGACCATTATATGATGATGAGACATTTACCAATATTTCTAACAATTTTTATATGAGTGAAATCATTCGTGAAAAGGTGCTAAGATTGACGGAAAAAGAAGTTCCACATGCCGTAACTTGTTTGATTGAACATGTGGAAGAAAAAGAGGATGTAACTTACATTCAGGCGCTTATTATCGTCGATCGTGATAATTTAAAGAAAATTATTATTGGCAAGCACGGTCAGATGTTAAAAGAAATTGGCATTCTCGCTCGCGTTGATTTAGAAGAGTACCTACATACAAAAGTTTATTTGGAATTGTTTGTAAAAACAGTTAGCAATTGGCGAGATCGTGATAAATATTTATTGGAATTTGGTTTAAAAGAAGAATAAAAAATTCTTTTTTTCTGCACTATAACAATAGAGGTGGAGAAAATGGACCAAGTATTATGGAACTTATTTCAGAAGACAGGAGAAATTAAATATTATTTATTGGCTCGCAAAATAGAAAAGAAGTGATAAAGTGGCAGTAGCTCGAATAGAAGGTATCGTTTTATCTGAGACGAATTATAGTGAGTCTAGTAAAATTTTAAATGTGTTAACAGAAGAGGGAACCATCGGTGTTCTTGCTAAGGGATGTCGATCGTTAAAGAGCCCTTTACGAAGTGTTAGTGCAAAATTGTCTTATGGCATTTTTCATATCTATCGAAAAGAAAAAGGATTATCGACCTTGACATCGGTTGATGTGTTAAATCCTTTTTTGAAAATGCGAAGTGACATTGTAAAAATAAGTTATGCTTCTTTTCTATTGGAATTAGCAAATCAAGTGGAACGCCAGACGGAATCTAGTAAAAATATTTATCAAATATTGATAGCGGCCCTAAAAAAAATAGAGGAAGGATTTGATCCCGAAGTAATTACAGCTATTGTCGAGTTGAAATATCTCGAAGAATTAGGTGTAAAACCAGAGATCGATTGTTGTAGCGTCTGCGGTAGTCCACATGCTATTGTTACAGTAGACGTGACAAAAGGTGGTTATGTCTGTCAAAATTGTTATCACCATGAGAAAATATATAGTAATAAAATGATCACTTTGATACGTATGCTTTACTATGTCGATTTAAACAAAATTAGTAAATTGATCGTACGCCCAAGTGTAAAGCAGGAATTAAAAGAATTTATCGATCAATACTACGATCGCTATACAGGACTTTACTTAAAAAGTAAACAATTTATAGAAAATTTATCAAAAATACGTTAAAATAGAATTAGGTGGTAGAAATGAAACAGAAGAAGTGGATGCCATACCTTGTGACAGCTGGGATTATTCTTGGTATTTTTGTCGTTTTATTTTGTGTGAAAGGTATTTATCCATTCGGTGAAAATTCTCTGATTTGGGGAGATATGCACGATCAATTAACCGCGTTCTATTATCATTTGTACGATACGTTTTATGGAGATTCTTCGATTTTTATTAATTTTAGTACCAGTGGTGGAATTAACTTTTTCGGGATTTTTGCCTATTATTTGTTGAGCCCACTTAGCTTTCTTATTTTATTATTTCCACGGGAACACATTTATCAGGCGATTTCGATTATTATCGTTTTAAAAATTGTATTATCCGGTCTTAGTTGTCTTTATTGTATTCGGACCTATTTTAAAAAGTTGCCACATTATATCAGTGTGTTATTAGCCATTTGCTATGCGTTCTGCGGGTATAATATTCTATTTTATCAGATTAATGGATGGATCGATGTCGTCTATTTATTTCCACTTTTATTAATCGGTTTGAAAAAACTATTAGATGGCGAGAAACCAGTTTGGTATTTTATTGTATTGTCGATTTCATTGATTGTCTGTTTTTATGTTTCACTTTTATTATTATTTTTTATTTTTATTTCATCTCTTTTATATCTTGTCTGTTTTTACAAGAAAGATACTGCTAAAATAAAAAAAGGATTGGTTAACTTAGGAATCGGAACGGTTCTTGCTTTGGCCGTATCGATGATCGTAATTTTACCGACTTATCAAGAAATTTCAGTATCGAGTCGAATGGGTTTTGATATCGTTAGCTTGCTTACTTCGGAATTTGGACCGTTAGCAGATAAAACCGTATTTTTCTTAACGAGTGGATTCTCGATTTTAGGAAGTATTTTCTTTTTACATCGTACTTATCATGATAAAAAGAAAAAACATATTTTTTGGTTTTTTGCAATTCTATTTTTCCTTTTATTTTTACCAGTCATCGTAGAACCGATCAATAAAATGTGGCACCTCGGTTCTTATGCCTTTTTCCCGATGCGAACCGGTTTTGTCTTACAGTTATTGTTGATTTTAGCAACGGCTTATTATTTTGATCATTATGCAAAAGAGATTCCTCCGGAGAAAACAAGACGATATTTGAGTATCTTTTTGGCATTACTTGGTATTACCACAATTGTCGTTACTATCGTATTGAATTATTCTTATTTTCAAAAGAAAATATATGGCATTTCCCTCGGCAGCAATTGGCTAGTAGCAGTGTATTTGGTTGCTCTAGTATTTGTTGTCATGGGAGTTTTGGCAGTCATTTTCAACTGGCAGAAACGAAATTATAATCGTTTTACCTTTTTTCTTACCTGGGCAGTTGTTCTAACGAATATCATGACTTCTTGCTTTTTGTATTTTGGGATTGACTATGCGCAGAAGACGTTGACTGGGATCTATCAAGATATGCAGAGCTTAGCTACTTCTTATCAAGATGGCGATTATATGAGAATTAAGGATATCTATCCAAAAATGGTTATGAATCATGGAATGGTAACAGGCTATCATACATTAGATCATTTTACTTCTTTAACGGATCGCAATAACATTGAGACACTTCGTAAATTAGGATATTCTTCTTATTGGGTAAAAACCTACTCGAATGGTGGAACTTATTTCAGTGATGCAGTGCTGGCGAATCAATATTTGATTAGTAATCAACCTTATTCCAATGAACAATATCTTTATTTAAACCAGTATGGTTCGATTTACTTCTATCGTTTGAAACAAGATTTATCTTACGGTTATTTTATCCAAAGCGATATGGATTTCGGTGATGAAACCAATGCTTTCATCAATCAAAACAAGTTGTATCAGGGTCTTACCGGTGATTCGGAGCCTTTGTTTACGTTTCCTAAAAATCCGTGGGATTTAAATAATATTACCGAGAAATATCTGGAGAAATATCAACTGACGCGCTATCAATTAGACGATGAGGATATTATCTCGTCGTTTACGAGATCATTCTATGTCGATGGCAAAAAAGAATTGTATTTAGAAGTATTGAAAACGATTGATAATATGGAAAACAGGTCGATTCTAGAAAGTATGAACGTCTATGTGAATGGTCAGTTGTTACAAGATAAATTTCCAAAAGAGATCGACAATGGACTTCTTGATCTAGGTACTTTTGAAAATGAAGAAGTAACGGTAACGCTAGAATTAATTAAAGATGTCGATTTGGATATTTTAGAAATTGGCATGATGGACTTTCAAAAGTACGATGCCTTCTTACAGAATAAAAAGACGGATCTTACGATCGATTATACGAAAAATCAAATTAAAGTAAAAGTAACAAGCGACAAGGAGCAAATTTTATTCTTGCCGATTACTTACAATGAGGGATATACATTAAAAGTAGATGGTAAAGACACGGAAATACTGCAATTATATGATAATTATTTAGGTGTTTCACTTACTGTCGGTGAGCATGAATTAGAATTTACTTTTATACCAAAAGGATTTAAATTGGGTGCACTTGCTAGTATTGCCGGCTTAATCTCAGCGGCCCTTATATTCTTGACACCATTGTATGATAAAATCATCGCTTGGTCTTGGCTCGGTAAAATGGTATTGTGGATCTATCTTATTCTTTATCTTTTTCTGATGGTATTTATGTACGTATTGCCATTTCTTGGATTTGTCTTATCTTTTATTCTGTGAAATAAGAAAGAGATCTTTAGTTGACGAATGAAACAATTTATATTAAAATGAAATTATCAATGCGAAGACGGGGTTGGAAACCTATCAGCAATATAGTTTTGAGGGATTCTAAGGAATAAGTAAAGTGGAACCGCGTAGAAAATACGTCTTTACAAGTTTAGGATCCTTTTTTATTAAGGAGGATTTATGAAAAATAAAAGTATCACAAGTCGTGATGTCGATTTTGCAAAATGGTATACAGATGTCGTCAGTGCGGCCCATCTGGCTACTTACTCGAATGTCAAAGGATGTATTGTAATCGAACCGAACGGATACGCGATTTGGGAAAATGTTCAAAAAATATTAGATCAAATGTTAAAAGAAACCGGTCATCAAAACGTTTCGATGCCAATGTTAATTCCAGAAAATTTATTGAGAAAAGAAAGCGAACTAATCAATGGGTTTGCACCAGAAGTCGCTTGGGTAACAGAAGGTGGATCGAAAAAACTAGAAGAGAGAATGTGTATTCGTCCGACTTCGGAAACGTTGTTTAGTGACTATTATAGTACTGTTATTCGTAGCTATCGTGATTTGCCAAAAAAATATAATCAATGGTGCAGTGTACTACGTTGGGAAAAAGAGACGCGTCCTTTTTTACGAAGTCGAGAATTTTTATGGCAAGAAGGGCATACTGTTCACGAAACACAAGAAGAAGCCGAAGAAGAGACGAAAAATATGTTGGCCATCTATAAAAAATTGTTCGAAGAATACTTAGCTATTCCAGTGATTTCTGGTCGAAAGACAGAAAAAGAAAAATTTGCCGGTGCTGAATACACATTGACAATTGAAGCACTTATGTACAATGGTGTATCGTTACAATCGGGAACAAGCCATTATTT
Organism: uncultured Bacilli bacterium; assembly: GCA_944358775.1. Taxonomy (GTDB): domain Bacteria; phylum Bacillota_I; class Bacilli_A; order RF39; family UBA660; genus Faecenecus. The sequence goes on from CALVRU010000011.1 coordinate 18,028, forward strand.
CGGGCAAAAGTTTTCAAAGGCATACGATATTAGTTTTTTAAATCGTAATAATGAGATGTCTCATGTGTATCAGACTTCTTGGGGAGTTTCAACGCGCATGATCGGTGGGTTGATTATGGTCCATAGCGATGATAAAGGCCTTGTGTTACCACCGCGGATTGCCCCAACGCAAGTTATGATCATCCCGATTAAAGAAACGCCAAAAGTGATCGATGTATGTGAGAACATTGCAGATAGTTTAAAACAAGCGGGAATTACAGTCAAGATTGATCGAACGGATAAAAGTGCTGGTTTTAAATTTGCCGAAGCAGAAGTAAATGGAATTCCACTTCGAATCGAAGTAGGGGAACGTGACCTAGAGCAAGGAATTATTACATTTGCAAGACGAGATACTTCGGAAAAGATAAATATTGATTACAATCAAGATATCGTTTCAAAAGTACAACAATTGTTAGAGGAAATTCAGAATAATCTATATCAAACAGCACTTCATCGGCAACAAGAATTGACGTTTGAAGCCCATAGTTTGGACGAAGTAAAAGATATTATGGAACATCATCCGGGATTTGTAAAAGCAATGTGGTGTGGGGACGAGGCATGTGAATTAAAAATGAAAGAAATCAAAGGAACGAAATCCCGGTGTATCTTAGAACAGGCTTCCCCAATTGACGACCACTGTGTTGTCTGTGGTAAAAAAGCGAAACATCTAGTTGTTTGGGGAATTCAATATTAGGAGGATTTATGGATCAATTGACAATGGAAAAACTAGTAAATTATTGTAAGCAATATGGATTTATTTTTCAGGGAAGTGAGATCTACGGAGGACTTTCGAATACGTGGGATTACGGCCCAGTTGGAGTCGAGTTAAAAAATAACGTCAAAAAAGCATGGCTAAAAAAATTTATTCAGGAAAGCGAACACAATGTTGGCATGGACAGTGCTATTTTGATGAATCCAAAGACCTGGGAAGCCAGTGGCCATATTAGTACGTTTAGTGATCCTTTAATCGACTGTAAGCATTGCAAGGCACGTCATCGGGCAGATAAGCTAATCGAAGATTTCACTCATGGCGAAGTGACAGCCGATGGTTGGAGTGATGAACAATTGATGGATTACATCAAAGAGCATCATATTGTTTGTCCGAAATGTGGGAAATTAGATTATACAAATATTCGTAAATTCAATTTGATGTTTAAAACATTCCAAGGTGTTACGGAAGATGCAAAGAGTACGATTTATTTACGCCCAGAAACGGCCCAAGGAATTTTCACTAATTTTTTGAATGTACAGCGGACGATGCGGCTTAAATTACCATTTGGAATCGGTCAGATCGGAAAGAGTTTCCGTAATGAAATTACGCCAGGAAACTTTACTTTCCGAACACGTGAATTCGAACAAATGGAATTAGAATTCTTCTGTAAGCCAGGAACAGAGTTGGAATGGTTCCAATATTGGAAAGACTTCTGCTATCGTTGGTTGTTGGAGCTAAATGTACAAAAAGACCATCTTCGCTTACGGGATCATGCAAAAGAGGAATTGTCGTTCTATAGTAATGCAACGACCGACTTTGAATATCTATTTCCGTTTGGTTGGGGCGAGTTGTGGGGCGTTGCAAGTCGAACGAACTACGATTTGACACAACATCAAAAATTTTCAGGAGTGAGCATGGAATATTTAGATCCTGAGACGAACGAAAAATATATTCCTTATGTAATCGAACCAAGTTTAGGTGCCGATCGGATGACGCTTGCCTTCTTAGCAGATGCTTATCAAGAAGAGAGGCTAGCAGATGGTTCGACGCGCGAAGTGATGAAATTCCATCCGTTTTTAGCACCATATAAAGTGGCTGTTTTACCACTTGTAAAAAAACGTCATTCAGAAAAAGCCAAAGAGATATATCATCAGTTGGCAAAAGAATTTATGACGAGTTATGATGAGACGGGTAATATTGGAAAAAGGTATCGTCGTCAAGATGCAATCGGAACCCCATTTGCTGTAACAATCGATGATGAGACACTGGAAAAAGGCACGATTACGGTCCGCGATCGCGATACGATGGAACAGATTACGTTACCAATCGAACAATTAGTATCTTATATTCATGAAAAAATCGCTTATTAAAGCGATTTTTTGTTAAGTAAAAAATGAAGAATAATTGAATTGACGAGATAAGGATTACGAAAATAGGAATAATGATCCAGATTAGCTAGGGGGATGAGAGTACTATTAGGAATTCGCTGGGCCATGATTTCGCCGTCCGAAAGAGGTGTGTCACAATCGAGTTCACCCCAAAGAAGAAGTACTTCACTTTGGATATCATTTAGATATGTAGTTAAATCTTCCCGCACAACTAGACTGAAGGTCTGCCGCATGTTGGATGGCAAAGCTTTGTAATCCGCTGAACCGAATTTCTGAATGAGCCATTCCTGATATTTTTTTTGCTTTTTGATTGGTAGAAGTCGACTGATCTTTTTCAAAAGGCGATAACGAATCGTCCGCCATTTTGCGCGCCATGTTTTTTTGGGAAGAATTCCGGCGGCATCGATTAAAATTGCTTTTTCATTGGGAATGTGATAGTACCCCAATAATGTAATAATGATTCGTCCCCCAAAAGAATGACCGATTAAAATTGGATTTTCAATCTGTTCTTCTTCCATCCATTCTTTGATTAAAAGCGTGTAATCATATATCGTTAGATTATGATTTGGAAATGTACTATTTCCAAATCCAGGATAATCAATAATATATATTTTAAAATAAGGAGATAAATCGCGAATCATAGAAAGAAAGGTAAGTCTTGTATCGCCCCAACCTGGGAGAATGACAATCGCTTGATCGCCTTCACCATGGCATTCGTAATACAAAGACAAATCTTTTCTTTGGTAAAACATATTCGTCACCTATCATACTATATGCAAAATGTTGACAAGTGTTTGGTCTCTTTTGTCAAATTATGTCATATTTCTTTCTTTTTGCATAAATTGCCAGAAACTATGATATAATAGAATTGTCTAGAGGATAACGTACCATTCCTATAAAACCGACTAGTAAGACGATACGGGAGTCCGGATCAGTCGTCTGTGTTGAAGACCTTGCTCTTTGAGTGTAGGGATCCTAAGGGCGACGTATGGACACCCACCTGTACATGGGTGCAGGTTTTATCGTTAATGGTATCGTTCCTCTGGACATTTTTTTGTAATAAGACCGAGTGGTCTTTTTTTCTTGTGTTTTTGATAGAAGGTTTTTATAATAAAAGCGAGAAGGAGTAATCTATGAAAGAAGAATTGATACGATTAGAAAAAGTAATCGGAGAAGAAAATGTTAGAATGCTAACTCAGAAAACAGTATGTATTGTTGGGTGTGGTGGTGTCGGCGGATATGTGATCGAAGCATTAGCTCGGTCGGGTATTGGTACTCTTATTTTGGTAGATTTTGATCAAATAGAATTAAGTAATATGAATCGTCAAATTATTGCCTTGTATTCTACACTTCATCGAAAAAAGGTCGATGTTTGGAAAGAACGAATTCATGAGATAAATAAAGATTGTCAAGTTATCACTTATGATTTGTTTTATGATGATAATTGTAAAGATCAAATTTTTGAAGAGAAAATCGATTTTTTGGTAGATGCTTGTGATACCATGAAAGCAAAAAAGTTGTTAATTTTAGAGTGTCTTCGTCGCAATATTCCATTTCTTTCATCGATGGGAACAGGAAATAAGCTAGATCCTAGTAAATTGGAGATCACAGAATTAAAGAAAACATCTTATGATCCGCTAGCTAGAATTTTGCGCAAATGGGTGAAAGAAAATCACATTACTTCTAGAATTGTCGTATTAAGTTCCAAAGAAATGCCAGTGAAAACGGGTGAGAAGACACCGGGGTCAACCGCATTCGTGCCAAGTGCGGCGGGCTTACTGATTGCATCTTATATTGTAAAATATTTTATGAAATGCAAACCACTCGATTCCTGATTCTTATTTGTCGAGAAATGGAAATAACTTCCAGTAAGAAGGGTCATTCATTTATGCTAAAATGGAAAGAGAATCGAACCTCTTTCCATTTTTTTGTTGCCAAAATGCTATGGAGGAGGGTATAATGATTTATAGGATAATAAAGAGGTGTACCATGAAGAAGAAACGAATGATTTTAGTAGGAAGTATTTTGATCGCGCTTTTATTCATTACAGTAGGAGTCACGTATGCTTTCTATATCTATCGAGGTCAAGGTCAAAAAGAGAATACAGTAAAGACCGGATCCTTAACTTTTGTCTATGATGAACAACGAGCAGAAGGAAATCAAGTGACGCTCACAAATGCGTTTCCAATGACCGATGACCAAGGAAAAGTTCAAACGGGAGAAAATAATGTATTTGAGTTTCAGATCACTGCAACCACGAAAGGAGCACCTATTTCTTATGAGATCTATTTGACAAAAGAAGAAAGTTCGACGTTATCGGAACAAGTGGTAAAAACCTATTTAACGAAAGTAACGGATAATAGTGAAACCGCAGTGGTAGATACGAGAAATCAAAGAGAGATCAACTTGTATAGTGAACTAGGAGATACCACATTAGTAGCACAAGGGAAGACGTTGTATCAAGAAACGATCCCAGCCAGTCAAGCAACTTATAATCAAACATTCCGGTATCGGATGTGGATCGATGAAGATGCAAGTCAAATGCAAGATGGAGAATGGATTTATAATGGAAAGAGTTTCAGTGTGAAAGTCAATGTATATGCATCCAATGAAGAAATGAGAGCTCCATTAGAAGAAGTATTAGTCTATGAAGATACCACAACGGCAAATGTACCTGAGCTTGCCGAAGGAATGATCCCTGTTGTATATAGTATAACGAAACATGCTTGGGTGAAACAAGATTTAGAGAAAAGTTATGCGTATCAAGAGCAAGTATGGGCGAATGCAGTAACCGTAGTAGAAAATGGAACGAATACGAGAGAATACTATCAAAATGCTCCAGCAGAAACCGTTATACCGATGGAAGATATCAATACGATGTGGGTATGGGTACCAAGATATGAATACCAATATACGAATTTAGGGGATCAATATGCAGGAGGCACGAAAGAACAGCCAGGGGAGATAAGCATCAATTTTATTTCAAAAGAGACAACAAGTCCAAGTAGTAGCGAATACAAAGTACATCCAGCCTTTACCTTTGGTGGAACGGAGTTAAGTGGAATCTGGGTCGGAAAGTTTGAAACGACCGGAACCTTACCGAGTCAAAATTACTGTAGAGATGAAAGTTGTAATGTAAGTACAGTTACGATTAAACCAGGAGTAACCTCTTTAAGAAATCAACAAGTAGCAAGTTTGTTCTATATGACAAGAAGTATGCAGACAAACAATGCAAGTACGTATGGATTTGCAAGTGACAATAGTTATAATATCCATATGGCAAAGAATTCTGAATGGGGAGCAGTTGCTTATTTAAGTCAGAGTCGATATGGAAAATATGGTAATCCGGATTATGAAGGAGTAAACAAAGAGATTTATCAAAACAAATCTTCTTCTTTCATTACAGGAAGTAGCAATGGAACGCCAAGTACCGAAAGTACGAATCCTCAAGTGAGTTATGATACACCTTATTCTGGATATGGGGCATCTACTACTGGAACCATTTATGGTATCTATGATATGAGTGGCGGATCATGGGAATATGTGATGGGAAATTATAATCGATATTCTGGATATACAGCACGAAGTTACACTATAGAGGAAGCGAAAACAATTTTAGGAAGAACAGACAATCAAGCGATTGGAATCTGGAATAGTGGATTTAATGGTCCAGTATATGGAAAAGATAGTGATGGAAGTGAAATGAGTTGGACAACAGGAGTTGAATTTCCAGAAGAGAAGTACTTCGATTTATATACAACTTCGAATGGAACAACAGCATGTAATGGAGCATGTGATGGCCATGCTTTAACGGAAACAGCCGGATGGTATGGCGATTATGCAGGATTTGTAAATGCAGCTATTCCTTGGTTCAGTCGTGGTGGTAACTGGAGCTACACTACGAGTGCCGGTGTGTTCTGTTCCTTCAGCACGAGCGGTTACGCGGGTGGCAGCAGCGCGTCTCGGGCGGTGTTGGTTCCTATGATTTAAAACTAGAAAATAATAAAAGCAACTTTATTAGTAAAGCTGCTTTTTATGTTTCTATAATTTTCGATATAGGCCAATTGCTTTTCCGAGAATGGTTACATTTTTTAAGATAATAGGTGCCATCGTATCATTTTCTGGCTGTAAACGGAAGTATCCATCCTCTTTATAGAACGTTTTGATTGTTACTTCGTTTTCATCATTCATAGCGACTACCGTGTCACCATTTCGAGCCGTGTTTTGTCGCTGTACAATTACGATGTCGCCATCGTAGATGCCAACATTAATCATGGATTCACCGCTTACTTTTAAAGTGAAGACTTCTTCTTTACGAGGAATTAAATTAGCTGGTAATGCAAAAAACTCGTCAGGCATTTCAATCGCTTCGATTGGACTACCAGCAGTAACTTTTCCAAGAAGTGGGACTTGAATGACATCTTCATCTTTCTCTTCTAATTCATTTGGAACTAATAGTTCGATCGTTCTATTTTTTGCATTTCCTTTTTTAATATAACCCTTTTCGGCAAGTTTCGTGATATGAAATTGGATGGTGGCTGGACTTTTTAAATCGAGAATACTACCAATTTCTCGTACCGTTGGTGGATAGCCATTATTGACAATAAATTCTTTAATTACTTGTAGAATATCGCTTTGTCTTTTTGTTAACTTTTCCATTTCAATCCTCCTCTATTTACACTTTACCATAGGAAGTGTAAAATGTCAAACAAATGTTCAAAAAATAGTTCTAGACCATTGACACGTACATCTGTTCGATATATAATTGAAGTACAAAAGGGAGGAAAGAATATGAAAACAAAAATGAGTTTAAAATTGATTTTAGGAGTTTATCTTGTGATCGCTTTCGTCACTATGATTTCTATGAATCGCTTTGAAAAATTGGAGAGTCAAGAAGATGTAATGAAGCAAAACGAGATCGCTTTGCTTCATGTAAATTAGTTTGGTAATACGATGGAAAGCATGGTATAATCGAAGTAGGTGAGTAAAATGAAAAAGGTAATACTAATCGATGGTAACAACATCTTATTTCGAAGTTATTATGCAACCGCATATAATGGTAACGTCATGAAAAATTCGAAAGGTTTTCCAACGAATGCACTTTATGGATTTATTAATATGATTAATAAAATTTTAAGGGAAGAGAAACCAGAATATGTCATGATTGCATTTGATAAAGGAAAAACTTTTCGTCATGACAAATATCAAGATTATAAAGGCGGCCGTCAGGAGACTCCGGAGGAGTTAAAAGCACAGTTTCCAATTGCCAAAGAGTTGTCCGAAGCGATGGGGCTTACTCATGTCGAGATCGACAATTATGAAGCGGACGATATTATTGGAACATATGCTAAAAAAATCAATGAGGATGATCAGTTTATTGGTACAATTATCAGTAGCGATAAAGATTTACTTCAGTTAATTACGAAAGAAATCGATGTTAAATTATTGAAACAAACGGGATTTATTCGGATGGATGAGAAAACGTTTCAAGAAACATATGGTGTCGAACCGATTCACATGATTGATTTGAAAGCTTTAATGGGTGATCCGAGTGATAATATTCCTGGAGTAAAGGGAATTGGCGAAAAAACGGCGATTAATTTATTAAAAGAATTTCATGATGTCGATAATCTGTATGCTCATATTGATGAAGTGAAAGGAAAAGTAAAAGAAAAATTGCTTGCCGATAAAGAAAAAGCATACATGAGTTTGGATTTGGCGACCATTTATACTCAAGTACCGATCGATACTTCTTTTGAAAAAATAAGGTATCGCGGAATTGATTCTTTGAAATATATTTCTTTATTAGAAGAATTGGAATTTTATTCGTTGATTAAGAAATTGGATATTCCACGAGATCTTCTCAAAAAAGAACAAGATAAATTGGAAATCGATGATAGTATGATTCGGATTATTCATACAAAAGAGGAATTGTTAGAGATAAAATTTCAACATTCTTATGCAGTGTATTTAGAAATACTAGGATCGAATTATCACAAAGATCCAATTTTAGGAGTTGGAATTTACCAAAAAGAACAACAACTGTATATTCCGTTTGATGTGCTAATCCAAGTGCCAGATTTCTTCCTGGATCATCAAGAAAAATATACTTATGATTTAAAAAAATTACTTGTTCCATTAAAATATCACGGAATGCGGATGAAACATTGTAATTGTGATTTGATGATTGCAGCGTATTTATTAAACAAAACAATAAAAGATGATATTGCTTATCTAGCAAACAATATGGGATACGCCATTCCTTTTTATGAGGATATATATGGTGCCAATACGAAAATCAAAGAGCCGTTAGAACCGATTATTGCCAAGAATTGTATTGAGAAAGCAAAATTTATTTATGATACGAAAGATGTTTTTTTGAAAGAACTACAAGAAGAGGAACAGGTTTCTCTATTTGAAGAAATCGAAATGCCACTTGTCAAAGTACTTGCCGATATGGAATATACCGGGATTCATGTGGATGTTCCTTATCTACAGAAATTAAGTCAAGAATTGAAAACAAAAATGGACGATGTCGAAAAACAGATCTTTCAAGATGCCGGTATAGAATTTAATTTAATGAGTCCGAAACAATTAGGCGAAGTGCTATTTGTTAAGATGCAAATCCCTTATCCAAAACGAGTAAAAGATAATAATTATTCGACTTCGAAAGATATTCTTGATAAGCTAGCACCATTTTATCCGATTGTTCAGAAGGTGTTGGACTATCGTATTTTGGCAAAATTGTATACGAATTATACGATTGGTCTTTTAAATGAAGTCAAAGAGGATGGCAAGATACATACCATTTATACGCAGACTTTAACTAGAACGGGTCGCCTCTCTAGTATCAGTCCTAATTTACAAAATATCCCGGCTCGTTCTGAATATGCAAAGTTGATTCGTCAAGCGTTTATTCCGTCGCCTGGAAATGTCTTGTTATCGAGCGATTATTCGCAAATTGAATTGCGTATTTTCGCCCATATGGCACATGCCGAGAATTTAATCGAAGCATTCCGGGAAGGAAAAGATATTCATACGAAGACAGCGATGGATATTTTCCATGTTCCAGAAGAGCAGGTGACAAAGGATATGCGTCGAAGTGCAAAAGCGGTCAATTTCGGGATCATCTATGGAATTAGTAGTTTCGGTCTCAGTGAAGACTTGGGTATCGATATTGCTTCAGCAAAAGCGTTTATCAATGACTATCTTTCGACTTTCCCAGGAATTAAAGAATATATGGATGACGTCATTGCAAAAGCTCATAAATTAGGTTATGTGAAAACAATTATGAATCGTAAGCGCGTGATCGATGAACTCCATAATAAAAACTATATGGTTCGGTCGCAAGGAGAACGAATGGCTCTTAATACACCGATTCAAGGAAGTAGTGCCGATATTTTGAAAAAAGCGATGATCGAAATTTATCAGCGTTTGAATGAAATGCATTTAAAGAGTAAAATGCTTTTACAGGTTCACGACGAACTTGTCTTCGATGTTCCGAAAGAGGAAATTGAAACATTAAGCGCGCTCGTACGAGATATAATGGAAAATACGTATCGTTTGTCTGTTCCTTTAAAAGTAGATATCGAATACGGAGAAAATTGGTTCGAAGCAAAATAGCACATTCGTCCACACCTCTTATATTTCTAAGCATATAAGAATAAATAGGAGGTGAATTATGAAAAGTTCCAGAGTATTGTTAATCAGTATGGTTACCAATACTTTTTTGTCTTTTTTGAAAATTTTGGGAGGTATGATAGGAAATAGTCAATCTCTTTTGGTCAATGGATTTTATTCGCTTAGTGATTTGATCACCGATTTGATTGCCTTTGTTGGTGATGTGCTCGTAAGACGACCGGCTTCTCAAAAATATCCGTTAGGTTATGGAAAATTAGAGTATTTTATCAGCTTTTTAATTGGCGGTGCAATTTTATTTTTAGGAATCGAATGTTTGCTTCATTCGTTTGAAACGGATATTTTTTGGCCTGGAAAAATAGTATTATTCATTTTGATTGTCAGTTTATTCGCAAAGCTAATTGTCTGTTCTTTTCTTTATCGAGTTGGCAAAAAAGAAAACAATCCTATTTTGCTTTCTTCTTTTCGGGAGTCTTTCTTAGATGGAATTTCATCGCTCGTTCTTTTCTTTCTTTTGACGATTACGTATCTTTTCCCAAATCTTACTTTTCTCGATCAACTTGGTAGCTTGCTGATGAGCGGCACGATTTTACTAGTCGGAGTTTTTATGATGATCGAGAATGTTCAATTGCTACTTGATAAAGCAGTATCGATTGACGAAATCGCTGGCTTAAAATTATTCTTATTACAAAGTCATTATGATATTAGCAAGACATGGTTAATACCATATGGAACTTATTATCATTTGATAATTCAAACAGAAGAGGGTTCTTTTTCCGAATTACAAAAGCAAAAAGAAAAAATATTATCTTCTTTTTCCAGAATAAAATATGTTACAATAAGAATCTAGAAAAGAGGGATTATTATGCCGGAGAAGCCAGAAGTAATTACGGTGGCAAAATCGCTAGAAAGATCGTTGATCGGTCGAAAAATTCAAAAAGTGGAAGTATATTATGAAAATATTATTGCTTATCCTAAAGTGGAAGCGTTTCAAAAAGAACTAGCAGAGGAGACGATCGAACAAATTGATACACGTGGGAAATGGCTTGTGTTTACGCTAAGTTCCAAGATATTACTTGTTCACTTGCGAATGGAAGGTAAATTTTTATTTCGACCAATCGGTAGTCCACGTAGCAAACATGAGCACGTTTCTTTCTTTTTGAATAACGATATGGAATGGCGATATCACGATACACGAAAATTCGGAAGAATGATTTTGTATCCGAAAGAGGAATTGCTCGATAAGAAACCATTTAACGAACTAGGGTATGAATATAACGATCCAAATTTGACAAAAGAATATTTGTTCACGGCTTTTCAAAAACGCCATATTCCGATCAAAACAGTATTATTAGATCAATCGATTATTGCTGGAATCGGTAATATTTATGCCGATGAAATCTTATTTTTGAGCCGAATTCATCCGTCTACATTGGCCTCTTCGCTTTCGAAACAGAAGTGTCAAAGAATTGTCGAAAATACGAAGGATGTTTTAATGCGGGCAATTCAATTGGGCGGAACGACGATTCATTCTTTTTCTTCGCAAGAAGGCGTTCACGGAAAGTTTCAAAATGAATTGTTAGTACACGGTCAAAAGAAATGTCCTTATTGCCAGACGGATATTAAGAAGATTTATATTGGCGGAAGAGGAACGTATTATTGTCCCCGGTGTCAAAGAGTGCAAAGAAAGAAAGTGAAAGCATAAGGTTTTCTCTTTTTTCTTGCAATTTTTTCTATACAAGCGAACAGTTTTGTAGTATAATGAATACTGTTTCGAAAAAAGAGAGGTAGTTTTAAATGAAAAGAACAAAGATTATTTGTAGTATTGGCCCAGCCAGTTGTGATCCAGATATTATGGAGCAAATGGTTAATAAGGGTATGAATGTAGCACGTATTAATTTTTCTCACGCTACGAAAGAAGAAAAAGAAGGCGTTGTGGCATCGGTTCACGAAGTTCGCAAAAGAACCGGTAAACCAATTGCGATTCTCTATGATACGAAAGGTCCTGAATTTCGTAGTGGAATGTTAAAAGATGGCGAGATTACATTGACCGAAGGAAAAACGATTCGGGTAGTAAAAAAAGATATTTTAGGTGATGAAGATCAGATTACTGTAAATCATCCAGGAGCTTTAGATAGCATCAGTGTCGGTGATACGATTCTTCTTGAAAACGGTTTGATGAGAATGGATGTCATCAGCAAAGATGATGCTGGTCTTACTTGTCAAATCATCAATGGTGGTGTACTTGGAAATAAGAAGAGTTTAAATGTTCCAGGAGTGCAATTAGATATGCCATTTATCAGTGAACAAGATCGTGAAGATATCATTTATGCTTGTGAGCATGAAGGGGACTTTTTAGCTTGTTCTTTCGTATCTTCGAAAGAAGATGTATTAGAAGTACGTAAAATCTTAGAAGAATACAATCGACCAGATTTACAAATTATTTCTAAAATTGAAAGTTCCACTGGAATTGATAACATCGATTCGATTATTGAAGTCAGTGATGGTATCATGGTTGCTCGTGGGGACCTGGGTGTTGAAGTGCCGATGCATGATCTTCCAATGTTCCAAAAAATGATCATTCAAAAATGTCGTGAATATGGAAAATTCTGTATTGTTGCAACAGAGATGCTTGCTTCTATGTATAAAAGCAGTCGACCAACTCGTGCTGAAGTATCAGATATCGCGAATGCTGTATTAGATGGTGCCGATGCAGTTATGTTGAGTGGTGAAACGACGATGGGTAAATATCCGATCGATGCAGTTTATTATATGGCGGATATTTGTGAGAATACCGAAAGTTATATCGATTATCATAAAATGCCAAATCCAATGTCAAAATTGGGAGTTACGGATACGATTGCCAAAGGTGTTGTCGATGCTGCTGATATGTTGGATGTCAAAGTGATTGGAGCAGCTACGATGTCTGGTTTTACGGCAAAGAAAATTAGTAATTTGAAGCCAGAAAGTATTATTATGGCAGCCTGCCCAACGGAAGCAGTGGCTCGTAGTCTTGCCCTTAACTGGGGAGTATATCCAGTAATTGTTCCAATTTATCATAGTACAGATGAAATTATCGACGGAGTAAAAGCAACAGCTGTAAAAGAAATGAATCTTCAAAAAGGAGATATCATGATCATTACGGGTGGTTTCCCAGCCAATACATCGATTCAAACAAACTTTATGAAAGTAGAAGAAATTTAGTTATTTCTTCTTTTTTTGGTATAATATAAAGTTAAGAAAGAAGGCGTTTCAATGAAAAAGAAAACGTGTCATCATGAACGTATTTTAAAGTCGTATACGACGGATCGGTGTCAATGTCTTACGTGTTATCGGTCCTGGGATTCGCTAGAGGCATTTCAAAAGGAACAGCAGCGTAAAAAAGATCGACCGCATCAGATATTTACGGTATGGAATTTAGAACAGTTCTATTCAGTGAAACAGTATATAGATCAATTGATCCAACTTTCCTTTTTAGAACAGATTCCTTGTGATACTTACCTCGGTCATCATCGCGAACAGATTTTAGAATGTAGTATGCAAAAAGATTCCGTTTTGATTTTACCGAAAACCTATGTAAAAAAGAAAAATGATAATATTTGAGTTTTCAGTTGCTTGCTGATATTACTTTTGTTATACTGAAGCTGGGTGAGAGAAAATGAAAAATTATGTATTCGGGATCATCGGTGGTATCATCGGCGGTATCGTAGCATCGATTCCATGGGTTTTGCTTTCTGTGTATGGCAATTATATTCTTTCTATACTGGCTGCTTTGATTGCTATGGGAGTCGTTTTCGGTTATCGAAAATTAAAAGGACCGATGAATCGTAGTACGCCGATTATCGTAATTGTTTTGTCACTTGTTATCGTTGTTGTGACGACACTTGTTATTATTCCACTTGCTAGTTTAGGAAAAGAAGGGTATGAGGTTTCTTTCTATAATTTACAGATTTTATATGAGAGTAAAGAGTACATGAACGCCCTTATGATGGATTTAGTAATTTCCATTGTGTTTACTTTTTTAGGGATTGGTGGAGTTATTTCTAAGTTAAAACAAGAATTGCAGTTAGAGGATAAAACAGTTATCGGTTCTTAAAAAAGTCACCATTTAATTGGTGACTTTTGATATTCTTGACGAATGATACTAGTTGCGTTCGGAAAGATTAAGGAGTATATTTCAGTATAAAATAGTTCGTCGAGTAACATTGGATGTGCATTTTTCGAAAAGGAAGTTACAATTGGAAAGAGAACTTCTTTTTTTATTTCATGTAGATAAGTCTGGCCATCTTTTGAAAAGCCTAAAATGCGCAAATAGGGAACATCTTGATATGTTTTGGCTTTTTGTTTGGTAAAATTACATAAAATGTGAAGTAACATGCGGTTGATTTTTTGGTAAGTATATCGCTTGGTTTTTAAAAGATGAATGAATTCTTCATAAGAGTTCGCCTGTGAAATTACTTTCTTGATTCGTTGTTCAATTCCTTCATCGACTCCTAAAAATTGTTCGAGATGATCCCAATGAACGAAAATTTGATATTTTAAAAAAGGAAAGTATTGTTCTTTCAAGGCGAAGCTACCTTGATAATAAGAGATCGTTTCGCTCGGTACATAATTGCTAATATCTTTCTTTTCAGAGAGCGCTTTTCGTAGGCTTGTAGCGCTAGTGATCGAAGAAGAAAGCGTCACATCATGATAATCGTTCGTTCGTTGGATCGTCTCGGCAATTATGGAACTGTGATTTTGTTTGATTGCTTTGACATAACTGAGTCCTAATAAATCATTGGGCGCAGTTATCGTTTGGTCGCTTAAGGTATCAAGTGCTTTTGCCATTGCCGTTGGATAGTTATTTCCTTTTTTTAGATGATGTTTGACGATACTAGCATAATCTTTATGATACAGCTGAATATCGGCCATAGTGTTTAATAATTCGATGTCGTTCGATTCGCTACCGAAAACGAGACGGTCGACTTTAAGAGCATTCAATATTTGAATTGCGCCCTTGGCAAAAATATCAGCACTTTGGGTAGCGAAAGGAAATGGTAGTTCGATTACTAAATCGACGCCAAACTTCAGTGCAATTTCTGTTTTTTGCCATTTATTCAAGAGACTCGGTTCGCCTCGTTGCGTAAAATTACCACTCATGACTAGGACGATTCGCGAATCAGGATAACGTTTTTTTATTTGTTCAAGATGATATAAATGGCCATTATGAAAGGGATTATATTCACAAATAATGCCGATTGTCTGCATAGATCTCACCTCGATTTATCATATCATAAATTTCGGAAGAGGTAAAATAACTTGCTTTTTTTAACACTTTTATGTATAATGTTTTTGCTGGTGGTGATGGAATGCTCGATTTAACAAATTGGAATAGTCAAATCACTTCGAAGATGCCACTCGATTTAGAGGTTGTTCTTGATTCAGACTATTATCAAGAAACTGAAATTCAAGGATTAAGCCCAATTCATGTTAATGGTGTGATCTATTGGAACGATAATGATGAACTGACGGCAGATTTGCAAATAACTGGGACGATGAAGTTGTTAGATGCCATCGATATGCAGGAAGTAGATTATCCATTTGCAGTGACACTTTCGGAAGAGAAAATCGAAAATTTTAAAAAAGATCAAAATACCCTTGATTTAAATGAACTTTTATGGGAAAATATTGTCTTAGAGATTCCATTAAAGTATACTAAAGTAGAAGATTTTAGTAATATACAAGGAACCGGATGGAAATTAATCAGTGAAGAGGATCAAAAACAAATGAACAATCCTTTTCGTGACTTAAAGAGTAAATTAGGAGAGGAGTGATTTTAATGTTAGTGCTAAATGTTCAACAATTTGCTGTACCATTTCACAGAGTTTCAAAAACGAGAAAACGTCTTAGAAGAAGTCACAATGCAATTACTGCTAATGAAACAGTAAAATGTCCAAATTGTGGTGAAATGATTCGTCCTCATAGAGTTTGTGCTAAGTGTGGATATTATAAAGGAAAAGATGAGTTATCAAAGAAGAATGCTGAATAAGCATTCTTTTTTATATAAAGCGATAGGAAAATAATTAACTATGTATAATAAAGAGAACAAAGGAAAATCTTTTGCTTTCTTTTTGTTTTTTTGTAAAGTTTTATTTGGGTTGAAAAAAGAGAAAAGATTTTTGAAAATTCCGCGAGTGGAATTTCTTTTTTTTCTTCTCGTTCTCGGTAGATATCGAAAAATGGTCATTTGTGTTTCTCTTATTCTTTTGTTACAGTGTTTTTCACGGAAAGGAGAGGAATCGAAATGACGAAAGAAGAATTGCAAAAACGAGGACTGATTATTCCGGGGACGTTCGATCCCGTATTTAAAATGTTATTGATCAAAGAACGAGCCTTTTTGGCAGAAATTGTTCATGGAATTATTCCCGAGATTCCCAAAGAATTGATATTAGAAAAGTC
>CALVRU010000012.1 GCA_944358775.1 uncultured Bacilli bacterium
ATCATCCTCCTAGATTAATTATACCAAATTTTGTATTTTTTAACTTATCTAGTCTTTATTATAAGAGTCTTTCTATTTCAAATCGGTTCCACCAAAAATAGAAACACAATAAACATGAATCGTTTTATGCTGAGAATTGTATTCGTTTTGGCACTTATTTTCGTTTCCACCAAAGAAATTACTAGATTGAAGGGACACATTATACCCTTCCGGAATCATAAGCGAAGTGCCTCCAAAAATAGAATACACATAAATATACACATCATCTTTTAACTTTATTTTTCGTAAGTCGAGATCCACTCCTCCAAACACCGAGTAGATAGTAGCTCCCTTAAAATCATCTGTTTTAACGATTTCTTCTACGCCACCAAAAACACCATGATAAGTAAGAAGTCCTTTTTTATCGGATGAAAAATGTTTCTTTCTTCCATTTTGAAAGCGTAACGCTTCTACAATCAAAGAGATTCCAAATAGAATTAAGATAGTTGGCCAAAATACTTTCGTATATTCATCCGCAATCCATCCTATATTCATTCCCAAAAACCAAATACCCAAAAAAAGAATTAAGATATTACCAAAACTAATTTTTTTCTCTTTTATCATCCAATAGATAGCAAGTACAATAACAAGTACTGGCCAAACAATCCCAAAGTCGATTTGAAAATTAGGGTTCAAAGCTTGAACCAAAAATAAAACACCAATAATTACAATAATAATTCCGACAAACATTCGAACACTTCCTTTCTATTTAATTCCATGACTTGCCAAAAGATTTAACAACTTATCATTCAACGTTTTTAAAGCAAGGGTCTCTTGAAACATATACCCTTTTGTTTTACGTTCCCGATGAAACTTTGCTAACCGAACAGCAATTTCTTGTTCTTGCTTTTTCAAGTCTTCATAAAGATCTTCAATCGCTGCAAGTCGATCGATTGCCTTCCCATAATATCCAAATTCATCTTGTTGAAGCTCTCGTATATAATTTCGATTGTCTTTTTGAAATGTAAGTTTTTCCATAATCTTTCCTTTCCATTTCATTATAACAGATTAATAGCCATTTCACCACTTTTTCAAAAAAAAGAATTAGTTTTTACTAATTCCACTATTATCACAATATGGCGTCCTTGGGCAGATTCGAACTGCCGGCTTTCCGCTTAGGAGGCGGATACTCTATCCACCTGAGTTACAAGGACACAATTTTATTTTATAACCAATCATACTTTATGTCAAAAAAAGATAGTCTAAAACTATCTAACTGTATTTACTAATACAAATAATAGAAAAGATGCCGCTGCCGATAATTGTCGACGAACTACAAATCCTTTTTCAAAAACGGAAACAACATCATCGACAAGATCTACTAACCAACTTTCTAAATACTTTGGTACTCTCGTGGGCGCAACCGGGAACATATGAGTTACGATAATATCTTGTTCTAATGACGTCAAATCAAAATGTTGAAGTGCATTATCAAGTGCCTTTTTCGGATGACTCATCAACGTTTCAAGCCGTTCCTTTTTATTGCTTTCTTCATTATCTTCTAAAAAGAAATCATGTAATAATGCTCCTCGGGCAGTTTCTTCCTTATTTAAATGTAAAAATTTAGCAATTTTGTAAGAATAATACGAAACTCTTACACAATGATCATATCGATTCATGCCATGATGAACGACATCTCTTATTTTGTTAAATTCTTCATGATCTAATATATCACTTACTATACTAAGATACTTTCTATCTTGATAACTATTCGTATCCATTGCTCACCTCTAAATTGTTACTCCCTTTATTTTATGACGATATTTCGTTTGATATCACGACACATGTACAAATTTTTCGTACTTTCACAGTATAGCATAACCATATAGAAAAATCAATCGTTCGTTTGTTCGGCTAAACTTTAAAAACAAAAGAGGACAAAAAGCCCTCTATCTATATAAACGCTATAGCTGTAGCGTTCTAACATAGTTTATGGTGAATAAGTCAAAATGGTGCATCTTTTTTTTCGAAATGTTATTTTTATTGTACCTACTTTTTGCGTTTGTAATACCTCTATTTGATATTTTTTTAATAAATTTAAAATGGTTTCATGAGGATGATGATAAAGATTATTTTTGCCCACCGAGATCAGAGCATAACGAGGTGATACTTGTTGTAGTAAAAGTTCGCTCGTACTTGTTTTGGAACCGTGATGAGCAATTTTCAAAAAGTCGACCGCTGGTATCTCATAACGCTTTAATATTTCTTTCTCGACTTTACTACTAATATCCCCTAATAATAGAAAATGATAAGCGTAAATCGTTCCATCTAAAACAATACTGCTATCGTTTTCTTCTTGATGTTTGGTATTTAACGAATAAAAATGAAAATCTCCGACAGAAAAAATTTGATCTCTCTTCAACGAACGACAAGAAATATTCTTATTTTGGGCAAGCTGAATGAAATTCATTTCTCGATCGGATAACGAACCCTCATTCAAATATACTTTTCCCACCTTAAAATACTTTAACAAAACAGATGCGTATCCAATATGATCGACATCTCCATGCGTAATCACTATATAATCAAGTTTTTGAATTCCCAATGAATGAAGGAACGGAATCCATTTATAATATGCAAACGACACATCTTCTTTGCCATTGAGATCAAATCTCCCGCCACTATCTAAAATCATCGTTTGCCGATTACTTTGAAAAAACATCGCATCTGCCTGCCCCACATCTAACATATAAAAAGCGGTCTTTGGAAATAGTTTCGGATAACTATAACAACCACCTAATAAAACGAGCACCATTCCGATCCATATTTTTCGTTTTTGCACATAAAACAAAAAAAGCAAAAGATAAATAAAAACAATCACCACAAGTGATGGTTTAGCTATGACAATAGAACAGGAATGAAAAGACAAAACAAAAGATTCTAAAAAAGAATAAAAAGAACCTATTATTCCATCAAGCATCGGAAAAACAAGTAGCAACAAACAAAAAACAGCATGAATACTTCCAAACAACAAGAAAAATGGCGAGAGAAAAATACGAAATAAATTGATCTCTGAAAAAAAGTAAATGTTCAAAGGAATCGTAATCCAAGTAACCAAGAATCGAGAACTTTTCTGTGAAGTCAAGCGAACAAAAAAGTAAATCAAAAATAAATACCAAAAACTCATCTGAAAAAGCCAATAAGGATCGAACCATAAGAGACAACAAAAGAAAAACAAAATTCCTTTTGGCTGTTTTAATTTGGGAAAAAGATGAAAGAAAAAAGCCACTCCAAAAGAAAGCGAAGAATAAAAAATAGCTCCACCAAACAACAAAATCGCCCTAAAAAGAAAAAAACGTTTCCTTTTTCCCAACTGAATCAAAAACGGATTACACTGATAAAGATACAACATTCCTAAATTTCTTAACTGGAACTGCTCATCGAGAGTAAAAAAAGAAGGATCTCGTAAGAAAAAACTAGCAAGATACCGTTTACAAACATCGAACTGTTCCAAGTAGTTTTGTAGCAATAAACGAATCGAGCATAAAAAGGAAGAAGATTCTGTTATCGAAACAATTTCAGATACTTTCAACGTATAAAATATATTTTCTTGTTTTTTCCTTAACTTCTGATTCGACAAATTAGGAATCGTTTCGTTTGCAATTTCGGTTAATTTCCCCTTCAAGATCACTTTTTGTCCCAGTTTAAGATCCGCGAAATTCGTTTCAGAATAGTAACATTCGATTTTTTCTTTACCTTGTAAAACAAAATAGACACCGTTTTCTTGTTTTTGCAACAAAACAATCGTTCCTTCAAAAATAGAATCCGTCACATGATATTTACTACTTTTCGGAAAACACCAAAAACGAAATACAACGATCAAACAAGTAATCAGGAAAAATATCAAAACACCTTTATGAGACGACAATAAAATCTTTAAGTTGTTGGTACGTAGCATCCTTAATTCCTGGTACTTCCATTAACTGCTCGATTGTCGTAAATTTACCGATCTCATCACGATACGCCAAAATCGCGGTTGCTTTTGCTTCTCCAACTCCTGGCAAAGTCATCAAGTCTTCTTTCGTCGCCTGATTGAGATCCACTTTATTTGAAACCATTTCTTTTTCTTCATCTGGATTTTCTAACTCAATACAAGCATCTTGCATACTGTGACACTCATTCAACGCCTGACTATTTTCTTCCTCTATTTTCCGAAAATCATTTACTTGTTCTGTCGTATAAATAATAATAACCATTTGATCTTCCACTTTTTTACTTAAATTCAATAAAGAGGTATCCGCTTTCTCCGTCAGACCACCCGCTAAATGAATCACATCGATAATTCGCATACTATCATCGACTGCATAAGTTCCAGGATTTAATACCTGTCCTTTAATATCTACCATCCACCCGGAAACCGCAGCAGTAGCCTCCGGCGTAATCGTCGGACTAACCTCTTCTTTTTTCACGACAATCTTATTTTCGTTCGCTTCGTTTCGTTCCGCAATCTGACTTGCTTCCTGAGATAAATGATAATAACTATAAATAGCAATCGCCGCGATTAAAAAAAGAAGAAATAAAAAAATAATAACTTTTATCTCTTTCTGATTTCGATTTACAAATCCCTCTAAATGTTTCGATTGCATAAAAATAACCTCCTCTATAGGAGATTATTTCAATTTATCTATTTTTTCCTGCTTTTTTTTGCTTTCTGTTGACCTTCGTACTGCAACCGATTCTCGACGTTTACTCGTTGGACTACCGTTAAAGCAAAGACAAGTGTCATCGTAAAACTACCCCCATAACTCATAAATGGAAGTGGTACTCCTGTCATTGGCATCAACCCAAAAATTCCCATTAAATTAACAGCAATGTGCAAAAAGATAAACATCGCAATGCCATAACACATCATCGCTCCCCGGTCCGTAAAACTTTCTTTTCCAATCTTGATAATTCTACCTAATAGTAAAATATACAATAATATAATTCCAAGCGATGGGATAAGCCCCAATTCTTCCATAATAATTGCAAAAATAAAATCCGTATGTGCTTCTGGTAAATACAAATACTTTTGCGTACTATTACCCAATCCTACTCCAAACAATCCTCCGTTATTGATAGCGATATATCCATTACATACCTGGTTTCCATCATTGTAAAACTTCTCTTCACTACACGGGTTGGCAAAATCAAAACGTTCCAGCTGTCGTTCTAGCAAAATCTCTTTACCACTACCCAAAACGAGCAGAACAACAACTCCAATTCCACCGATTAATAGCAATAAAATACGGCTGCGAATTTCTTTTTGAATTGGTGCAATCATGAAAAGAAAAAATGCTAACAAAGAGAAAATAACAGTTGTTCCCAAATCCGGTTGTAAGAAAATCGCCACGGCCACAATTCCAGCCATCCCAATCGGAAATAAACTGACCGTATAATGATCTAACTTTGCTTTGTTTTTCTCATAATAAGTAGCCATCCAAATAATAATAATCAATTTTGCAAATTCACTGGGTTGAATTCCAAATGGTCCGATATTAAGCCAACTAATCGCTTTATTCTTCACCGATCCATATGCTAACAATGCATATAAGACGACAATTACTCCAATTAATGCAATCCAAGCAATTCCCCCATAACTCTTCGTCTTAAAGCGGATGATAAAAAGTGCCGCTATAAAACTAACTACTAAAAAGATCAACTGTTTACTAAAATAACGATAAGGACTTGCTCCATACTTCATAAATGCCGTGATATTCGAAGCAGAAAACACCATGATTAAACCGATCATAAATAATATGATCGTAATAATAAAAAGTGGTTTATCAATATTTTTGATGATTTTTTTCATGTCTTTACCCCTTTTACTATAATTTTATCATATCACACAATCCGTGCTTTTTCACCATTTTTTGGACATTTGTAATAACATAATTATTCTTCTTGTCATAACTTATATTAGATCATAAGCAAAGGAGGAATGAATATGTATTATTATGGTGGAGGATCTTGCGGTTGTGGCAACTATGGTATGCCATACCAAGGATTCTGTCCTAGTTTTGGATGCGGCTGTGGTGGAAACACTTCGAATTATGCAATTGTCTTAGTATTATTTATCTTATTAGTCATTGTGATCGGTTCTAGATGGACTAGATAAAAAAGGGGGAAGATTTTCTTCCCTTTTTTCGTATTTTCTGATAAAATAGGTACGAAGTGGTGACAGATATGTTAAAAACAAAAGATATTTTAGATGAAAAAGATAAACGACTTCGCCTTGTCAGTAAAGAAGTTACTTTTCCTATGGAAAAAGAAGATATCGATCACATCAATGAAATGATCGAATACTTAACGAACAGTCAAATTGAAGAAGAAGCCGAAAAATATGATCTACGCCCCGGAATGGGAATGGCCGCAATTCAACTTGGTATTCCCAAACGATATCTTACAATCGTTCACGAAGTAGAAGATGGTTTCGATACTTATGTAATTGTCAATCCGAAAATTATCAGTAACTCGGTTGAAAAAATATATGTCGAAGAAGGCGAAGGTTGTTTAAGTGTCAATCGTGAAGTAGACGGAATTGTTCCACGGTTTGCCAGAGTCACAGTCGAAGGTTATGATACCGATGGAAATCAAATTCGAATTCGGGCACGTGAGGAATTAGCGATTGCCTTTCAACATGAAATCGATCATTTAAATGGGGTTATGTTCTATGATCACATCGATCCAAAAGATCCATTTAAAGGCCAAAACGAATATCGTGCAATTTAAAAGAAAGCATAAAAGCTTTCTTTTTTTTCTATTGTCTTTTCTTTCCTTTTTTGATTTTCGAAGCTCGATAAATAACGACCCCAATGATCGATAGCACTCCAAGTGCCAACACAATCCCCCCGACAATCGTCCAAGTAGTGTTATTTTGGAAAAGGGTTGCTTCGGAAATACGTAATTTATAAACTTGATTCATTCCATTTTCGGCGGTCACAATAATAGAAATTTCACTGCCAACTTGTAAATTTTCATTTCCTTGAATCACTACTTTGGCATTGCTATTATTAGAAAGAGCTTCTATTTTTAAATTTTCAAAAGAAGATCTCGGAATGGTATATTCAAAAGTATTCGAATCAAAGACAAAGGATACGCCATCGATTTTCAAACTTTTTAAAGCCGCATCGCTTGATACCCCTTTTTCTTCATTACGATTTACCGTAATCTTATATTCTTGAGTATTACCAGATTCCGAAGTAACTACAATAACAATGTTATTTTCACCGAAATTAAGACTACCATTTCCAGATACACTAACCGTTGCCATCGCCGATTTTGGAATTGCTTTCACATCAAAACTAGTAACATCACTAGAAACATCGATCCGATAAGAATACGTATCCGATCGAAATGGCAAATAACCATTCGTCGGAATTAACAATTTTAAAGTAGCGTCATGTGAAAGAGATGTATTTTCTACAAAATGAATGGTATAAGTCCGTTTTTCACCAGCTGCCGAAGTAACGGTAATAAGATGTGTTTTTCCAATTTCAACTGCGACTTCTCCCAACCCTTCTACAGTTGCTGCATTACTAAACAACGTTCCTTCGACCGAAACGGTCGTAATAGAAGGATCAATTTGCAAATTATAATCTGTTACATCCTCCTGAAATTCAGGACTCAAAACACCATGAGAAAAAGAAAGAGCCGTCAATTTATTATAGTTATCCGGCAATGGAAAAGAAAGTACTACATCTTCTGCTGTTTTTCCGTCAAAATGAATATCGGTCACTTTAATCGTCGAACTTCCAAGTAACCCCTTAACTTTAAACCGAAGTGTCACTTTTCCAGATTCATTTGCCTCCGTAATCTTTTCTACCCGAATCGCGGAAAGATCTTCCAAAGAACCTCTCCACGAATCTACTAAACTACTCGAAACAAGTTCAAAAACATTCGAATCATATTCGATCTTAAAATTACCTTGTTGATATTGATTTGCAAATAAGAAAGAAACTTCTATTTCCTCATTCAAACTCAATGAATGTTCATACGTAAAATCAGTTCTTAATTCCGGTTGATAAGGAACTGCTTCTGCTAAAATTGACTGTGGAAATAGGAAAAGCAGAAACAATCCGATTACGAAAAGATATTTTCTCATAATTACCTCCATCTCAAAATTGGCGAAGTGTCATAATAACAAGTAGCTTGCATATTACCAACTACCCCATTGTAATAATAATAGTCTGATAAACTCGCACCATTAATAATAAAGTATGCGGAAACCCCTATCCCGATAGATCCTCCTGAATTAAACTTATCTCCATTGGCTGAATCTTTTCCACACACCCATGTTCCACGGAAAGAGCCACCCGATGTAATACAGTTCAGCGTACAAGCCATCGTGATTTCCCATCTAGCATTTAAGATATTCGTTCCCACATTCGTACAAGTTCGACTCTGACCATTACACCATACCGTTTGTCCTGCTGTACTACATGCACTATCATAGGCTGGTAATGTACAACAATCTGCCGTCTTATAACTGCCGTGGTATTTTACTCCAGAACGAAGTCCTGCCTTATTTACTGCCACGACCCAACCATACCAAGTCTGACCACACGATGTCGTAAACGTATTCGAAGTGGTAAAACAACTATCGGTATTACTTGGAGTTGCACTATTTGTTTTAGCACAATATAGATAATGAGAAATGCCACTCTCCACATCCGTACTACCACTACCACCCGTCATACTACCATTGCCAATTCCTGAGCTAGTTGGTGTAGATGGTCCTGTTTTATCGATTTTAATCGTCGTCGATGTACTAGAAGATAATCCAGCCCCAGAAGTAGCAGTCAATGTCACCGTCTGACCCGAACTAGAACTAGCGGTAAGCGACGTAGGACTCAAACTACTCGTACAACCAGATGGACCAGACGTAGAACATGCCGTATTGGTAAGTGTTACATTGGAAGTATACCATCCATTACTACCAAGCGTTCCACTCGCTACTTGAATTTGACCAACAGTCGGTACCGTTTTATCGATATTCAAAGTCCGAGTCACCGTACTACTATTACCCGCCTGATCCGTCACGGTAAGTCTAACCACATGATCCTTCTGATTCGACGTAATATATAAGTTATTCTCACTCCACTCTACTCTTGCAATATCAGAATCTGTCGATTGATAGCTAATCGTCACATTCGAAACAAACCAATTTGGTACCTTCTGTGGAGAATCCGGTGTAAAGACAATTTGTGCGCGTGGTGCCGTTTTATCGATATTGACAAATTGAGACTCGGCACTACTACGATTGCCGTCTTTATCAACAGCCCGGACATAAACATCTCCTTTATAAGAAGAAGTAAGTGTAAATTCATGACTACCTTCCGGTGTCGAAGTCCAAGTAGCACCCTCATCCAAAGAATATTCAACATGATGAAAGCCGGCCATATAAGGATCGTTCGCTTCGATCGAAAAATAAACATTTCGATTCGTCAAACTACCAGAATATACCTGTCCAGAAGTTGCATTGTCATAAAGAACCGTCATCTTCGTAATTAAAAAATTACCGTTTACTCCCATACACCCCGCCGGTGCTTTTTTATCAGCCGTATATACCTTTCCGGTATTCTTGTTTTTACAATTCAAATAATAATAATAATCAAAATTATTACTATCACCACGACGCCATACTTGAATAATTCCATCGGCATCCGGATCTTGATTGGTATCACAAGTAATTTCTTCTTCTTTGACCAATCCTTCGTTAATCAAAGCATAATATGGGATATTAAAGCATTCCCGATCGGGATCAAAATCTTCCCCATATTGATCGATATAAGTATTCGTAGCTGCTTCTACTATTTTCTCATGATAACTATATTTTTTATTATCTTGATTGTTCATAATCGTTTGTACAATCGGAAAGCTAACTCCAATAATAATACCGAAAATCACGATAATTGCTAAAAGTTCAATCAACGTAAATCCTTTTTTCTTATTCAACGTTTTCTTCATAGCACTTCCCCTATTCTATTTTTATCTAGCATAATTATATAACAGGAAAATAAATGGTGCAAGAGCGTAACAAACACAAAAAAATTATTTTGAAGTTCCATACTTCATACCACAAAAAAACACCTACGATGAAATTTCATCATAAGTGATCACATTTAATCCATACGTTTCTTTTATTTTTTCCTTTTTTGAATCTGGCACAACAATAGTCGAACGATCGCCATCCGAAATATACCGTGTATTTTGAATTTGTTTTAAAGAATACGCAATATCAAAATCTACACCATTATTATCATACGCACGAATCCTTTTTAAAAAAGTTGGATCAAAATTATCAGAAAAAGGAGAATAATCCGCTTCCCAACCAACGCGAAGAGCGGCTATATTTTGATAACTTTTTCCATCGTAAGTACCATTCAACACATTTGCAAAATTTGCATGTGTTTTTTTATAAGGTGACCCAAATGGCAAAGCAACAATAGAAACATACTTTCCTGGAATAATCTCATTTAAAATCTGGTCCATTCCACCAACTTCCTGCATCGCAACTTCTGCACTTATCTTCGTAAAATCCGGATGATTTAACGTATGATTTCCTACATCATATCCATGATCGACTAACCATAATAAAATATCTTCGTTATACTCCGGCTGTTGAAATAGACCTTTCATGACAAAAAAAGTAGCCGTTACCTGATAATCTGGATATTTCTGTTTAAATTCCTCCAAGATACCAATCGCACAATTCGGATCGATTTTAAGCGACCCATCCTCTTTTTTTCCTAATACTTTAAAATTATCTTCATTTCCATCATCAAAGGTTAAAATAATAGGACTCTTCCCAAGCGGTACATCGATAATTCCCTTCACATAATCTTTCAGAGCAATCATTCGATATCCCTCTTGATAATATTTTTCCAAGTCACCACGAAATGCTTCAGCAGTTCGATTATATCCATCTTTATCCACATTGCCACCAGTATATTTCGTCTCACTAGAAGGAATATTCTCAATGTGATGATACATCATAATAGGAACTCTACCCACTTCGTTTACTTTGTTCTCTTGGTAAACTTCTTTCGGAACTTCCCCCAATGACAATGTAATAATCACTTTCATCCCCTTAGAAATTTTAGTATCTTGACTCGGTTCTTGTAAAAGAACAGTTCCCTTAGCTACACTACTATGATACTCTTCTTGAAATTCACAAGACAATTGCTCCTTCTCGCAATATTCCTCGATCTTGGTACGATCCATCGAAGATAAATCAGCTAAAAAACGTTCCTTCGATCGTTTTGGAAAAAAAACAATCACCAATAAGACAATCAAACAAATAGCAAGTACGACGACCGGCCCTTTTTTTAATTTACGCTTCATATGATTCACCAATTATTATTATAAACAAAAAAACAAACAATATCTACTTTTTTTAAAGAAGCATATAATAAAGTAGGTGAAGTCTTATGTTTCGAAAACCACATGGACCCTTTTGTCGTTGTGAAATGTGTCGCTTAAAAAGAAAAACGAACCCCTTATATACAGGGATTCTCTTTGCGATTGGAATCATCGTTTTATACCAGGCCATATTACTCTTATTTTTCACCAGTACAGTTTACATTTTTTTACTATTAATCGAACTGATCTTATTGTTTTTGGGAATTTTTTTGATTCTCCTTTAAAACGAGATCTTTTGCTTTTTTTAATTTCCGAAGAACTTGATCGATTTCTTGAGTCGCTATCTGTTCTTCTTTTTTTAAGACAATTTTTTTCGGAATCAGTAACAAGCAAAACAACTGTAATCGTTCTTCTTCCAACAACGGAAAACGACTTTGATAATAATCAAACAGAGCAATATAATCAAAGGAAAAATCATTTAATTCAAAGAAAGAAAAAAAATCATAAATAGGAATATCGATACTAGCACGATCCCAACTGATAAAATAACCGACATCTTGCTTACGAAAGTGATCCAAAGAAAGATTATGATGTACCATTGCAACACGTTCCTTCTTTTTGTGACTCATAATCTCATACCACTTCTCTAACATAGTACTCGCCCCATATAAATTATCAAAAAGAAAAGAAAGATTACGGACCAACAAATACTCACTGGGAGACAAATAAACATGTTTTAAGATTACGTTAGTTAAATCGTCATAATACTGAAACAAATATTGAATCCGCTCCCGCGTCTCTTCATAAAATTTTTTCACTTGATTGAGATCCGTCTCACGATAATAACATGTTTTATTATGTAAAAGGCTCATGAGATAAATAATATCCTGAGCCTTCTGTTCTTTGGGAGATGTGATATCTTCCAAATAAGGAAAAAGTTCATACTCACTTTTTTCATCTGTTTCGAAAGATTCACAATAATATGGAAATCCCCGTGACTTTAAATACGCGTATAATTCTTTTTTCTCTTTGTACTTTCGCTTTAAAACGAATTTTCCATCATTCGTATCGATAATTTTAACATTTTTAAGAATATGATAAGCGGAAGGACGAAGGTGAAAGCGCTCTAATAGTGCTCTTTCTTCAATCATTTTTCAAAACACACGGAATGATCAACTTACTGCCGATTTTAATGTCATCCAAATTATTATAACTAGCTACTGCTTCTCTCGTTACACCATACTTATCCATAATCATATCGATCGTATCCCCATCACGCACAATGTAGACATAATAAGTAGAGAACGTTTCATCCGTATTTTCTAAAGCACTGAAAATAGAACCCACATCATTCGTCTCTTTACCATTCGTCGATTGATTCACCGGTATCACTTTCTCCTTCGTTTCGACTGGAATAGGAAACGCCTTCAAATGATTGGAAAGTTCTGCTACACTTTGCGATTCCTCCATGACTGTTGGTACCTCTTGTTTATCATCCAAAGATTGTAATCCCTCATAAGTATTGTTTTCTACTGACAACTTATCCTCTGCTGGTATATCACTTTGTTCACTTCTTTCTTCCAAGAAATCGTCTTTTTCTACTTTCACTGCGATTGGTTGTTCATCCTCATCCCGTAAATCCAATGAAATTTCATCTTCCAATGTTTCTAGATGCTCTTCCATTTCACTCAAGCCATCGATACTAACCTCGATATCGATTTGTAACTCGTCATCATTTACGACTTCATAGTGAAAATCATCAATGGAAATTGTTGCTTCTTTCGTATCGTACTTTGGATCGATCTCAATCGTAAAAGGCAATTGATAATCGAACTTTTCTTCTAACTGACTCGCTTCGGTCATCTTATACTTTCCTGTTACAAAAAAATTACCCTCGATCGTGATTGGATCCGTAAATTCTAACGAATGATTTAAAGAAATTTCCGTAATCTCCCCAATCATTGTTCGAAATGTAATCTCTTTATGAAAAGGTATTATTTTTTTCATCGTATCCTCCTCTTTTCAATTAAGTTTATGATAAAGAAGTATTATTTAGCACAAAAAAACAATTACTATTTTCGTAATTGTTTCTTATTTCTTAATCAAGCGGTAATGGAATCAAATCGTCATCAACTTGATTTTTTCTTTTAAATCGTTGAAATAAATCCCGATAAATATCATTATAACGATCAACCAGAATAAATTTTAGCTCTTTTTTGATTTCTTCCGGAATCTCATCTAAATCCTTTTCATTTTCACGAGGAATGTAAATCTTTCGAATTCCACCCCGGTGTGCTCCAATTGTTTTCTCACGTAAACCGCCGATCGGTAAAACTTTTCCTCGCAAAGTCATTTCTCCGGTCATTCCAATATTCGCTGTGATTTTCGTATTCGTAAACAAAGAAAGTAAAGCGGTTGTCAAGGTAACACCAGCACTTGGCCCATCTTTTGGAACTGCTCCTTCCGGAACGTGAATATGAATGTCATTTTCAAACATTCGCTCATCGATCTTATATTCTTTCGCATGACTTTTCAAATAGCTAAGGGCAAGTGTTGCACTCTCTTTCATCACGTCTCCCAAAGAACCAGTCAAGATAAGATTTCCATGGCCTTTATAACAAGTAGCCTCGATCGGTAAAATATCACCACCATACTGAGTATAAGCAAGACCATTGACTACCCCAACTTGTCCAACAAAATCATTCTCATTATATAAATACTTCTTTTTACCGAGATATTTTTCCAAATCTTGATCGGTTATTTTATAATTCGAAGAAACAGAATTTGTTAATTTATCTTTTACTACTTTTCGTAAAATCATTGCAAGGAATCGTTCAAAATCCCGAACTCCCGCTTCCTTTGTATAGAAACGAATAATCGTCAAAAGTGCTTCATCAGTAAAATGAACTTCGGCATCCGTCAAACCATGTTCTTTCAATTCTCGCGGTAATAAATGATGTTTCGCAATATCCAATTTCTCATATTCCGTATAAGACGATAGTTCGACAATCTCAAGCCGATCTCGCAATTCATCTGGAATCTGATATAAGTAGTTTGCCGTCGTAATAAACATGACATTCGATAAGTCGTACTCTTCCTCGATATAATGATCACAGAACACTTGGTTCTGTTCAGGATCTAATACTTCTAGAAGTGCCGACGCCGGATCTCCCTTCACATCTCGCGTCATTTTGTCGATCTCATCGATAATAAAGACTGGATTAGAAGTACCCGCCTTCTTCATGCCTTGAATAATAAGACCGGGTGCCGAACCAATATAAGTTCGCCGATGTCCGACAATGTCCGCTTCATCGCTGACACCACCAACTGAAATCTTAGTCCATTTTCGCCCTAAACTAGTGGCAATACTCTTAGCAAACGATGTTTTCCCGACTCCTGGTGGCCCCACCAAGCAGATAATTGGGCTTTTCAAACTATTCGTATTCTGTTTGACTGCTAAATACTCCAAAATTCGATCTTTTACTTGATCAAGTCCATAATGAGTACAATCCAAACTGTCTTTTACTGCTTTTAAATCTTGAATATCTTCTGTAAAAACATTCCACGGCAAAGATAACATCGTATCCAAATACGTTTTAATCATTCCTAATTCTGGTGAATTTGGATTCATCGTCTCATAACGATTTAACTCCTGTTTTAACTTCTCTTTTATTTTATCATTACACTTTAACTTCTCGATTTTCTTGCGATATTCATCAATCTCCGAATCTTTATCGTTAATATCGCCTAATTCTTCTTTAATCAAACGAATTTTCTCGCGTAATACAAATTCTTTTTGCGATTGATCCAACTGATGTGCAAGTTTACTTTCTAACTTTTGCTCTAATTTCATTACTTCGATTTCCTGATTCATATCCGACAGTAACATCTCTACTCGTTTCTTCGGAGAAATCTCATATAAATACTCTAATTTTCGAGAAATCGAGCCAGATAACTGTGTCGCAACAATATCGGTCAATTGCCCCAAATCATGAAACGAACGAAGTTCAGATAAGATACCATTGCTCATCGACGACACATTGTGAATATAATTTTCTAATTTATGAATCAAAGTCCGCGTGTAAGCTGTTTCTTCCTTTTCATCGAGTAATTCCTTTTCAAAATATTCTACAGTTGCTTCGAATAAATCATCTTCTTTTAAATAATGATCTACTTTCACCCGAAAAAGTCCATCCAAAATAATTCGTGTTTTCCCATTCGGCATATCCATCTTCATTTTAATTTCACTCAATACACCTATTTTTGGCAAATCAAGTGGATCTGGATCTTCTTCTAACGGATCATTCGGAACAATTACTAAAATTTGATTATTATAATACGCTTCCGAAAGAGAAAGCAATTGCTTATCTTCCAAACGATCAAATTCAAGACGCACTTCATTGGAAGGAAATAAAACCAAATTACGTAACAACAACACCGGTAAATTGATTTGATTCATAAACATTCACCTCCAAAAAGCTATGATTATTATTATAAACAATTCTTCTAAATTTGCAAGAAAATAACATGATTTTACATATCCAGAAAATAGCAAAAAAGAGATTAATTGTTACTTAATCTCTCAACTTCTTCAAGCGGTAATTTCATAATCTTACAAATCGTCGATAATTCGATATTCTGTTTTCGCATCTCTTGAACGATTTCTCGACTGAGTTCTTCTTTTCCTTCTTTTATTCCTTCTTTTTTTCCCTCTTTTCTTCCTTCTTCCATTCCTTTCTCTCGGGAATACGCATCCTTCATCATCTGCACCATTCGATCATGTTTCTCCCCATCATATACTCCGATCAATTCTTCATCTCTCGACATCTCTTCTAATCTCTCTTTCGCTTCTTTCAAGGTATCATCTCCTTCACTGATCTTTTCGATCTCTTCTTTTCTCTCCATCGTCAGTAATAACAAGCACTTCTCAAATCTTGTTAACTTCTCGATACCTTCATTATAATATTTTTTTCGTACATTCGCTAGACTCACATGATATTTTTCATAATTTTCACTCTCGATCTTTCCTCGTTCTTGGTCTACGATTTGAAACTTCACTACGATTCGCTCATCAAAATAGGTAAAACAATCGAAGTTGATTTGAATCACTTTTAATCCTCCTCGATATTCTCCTCCTTCCAAATACTGTTCCGCAAACAATTTCCCTTGATATGCCTGATTCCGTTCGAACAATCCCTTATAATACACCGGATTCATTTCGATATTAATCCGCATCGCTTCGATGTCCACTATCAAGTCGACTCGCATCTTTTTCTCATGAATATTTGAAATACTTAATTCTTGATTCTGAAAAACAGACTTTTCTAATACCATCTCCTTTGGAATCTCGGGAATTATTCCATGAATGATTTCGGCTAGAAATGCTCGTTCTTTAATCAATAACATTTTAAATACCGGATCGAATGTTCCGGGAATAATCAATCCTTGTTTTTGTAATTCTTCTTTCGTCATTTTAATTTTTCTCCTTCCTGTGCAAAACACTGTAGCAAAAAAAAGAAGAGAAACACAAATGACCATTTTTCGATATCGAACGAGATCACAAAGAAAAAAAAGAAAATCCGATCTACTAATCTTTAAAAATTCTTACTCTTTTTCCAGCCCAAATAAAACTTTACAAAAAAAAGAAAGATTTTCATCCTTCTACAAATGTAATCCGAGCGTATCCTTGAGCATCATTACCAATCCCAGTGGTATTGTCTGGAAGAATCATCTCTTCGTTTCCCGCTTTCATTTGATAATTTGTGAACACCTTACCAGAATAATGATTCGATTGTCCAGTATGATTTCCATTTTTATCAAGTGCATCACAACCAGGATATCCAGAGATGAAACTGCTTCCACCGCCTGCTCCACCATGACCACCATTGCCTCCACCATAATAGCCACCGCCACCACTGGATTGCAAAACGGATCCGGAATCAATGTCAAATGACTCTTGATAGAGAATACCCATTCCAAAAGATGCACTTAAATAAGTTTTTCCAGGCAAAACTGTTCCAGGATGTTCATAAGAAAAACCACCCGATGTTTGAGTTCCACCAGCTCCTAAAGTATATCCATAACCATTGGTAGCATTTTCAATCGTACCTTCGCCCCCAATCAGGCCCCCAGCATAACCACCATGACCATCACCGTAACCTTCACCTCGATTATCCGCACCGCCGCCACCAGCAGCAACCATAATCCTACTTTGTAATGAGGCTAGTTCATACCATGGCCCACTGTGCAGACGAACATCGGTCGCTCCTCCACCAGGAGAACCATATCCACTTTGATTATAGGTAACGCTACCTCCTCCATTATATCCGCCGATCCAGTCACGAGAAGTTGAAACCGTTCCCCCAACGTGAAAGTACAAAATATCATCTTTTGTTAAAGAAATAACCCCTTCGGTATAAGCACCTGCTCCACCTTGATAAGCATTCTTATCTCCACCTTTTGCACCCCATAATTGGATTTTATACTTCCCGTCTTTAGGCACAACATAAGCATAGCGAATTCCAGGAACCGAAAATTCTGCTTCCAATCGTTCACGAACCACTGGCTGATAACCATGATCGGTTATCAAAGAGATACGAGCATAGCCGTTTCCAACATTACCACCAACCATGGTTTGTTCACTCGTATAAGAAGGCATATTCCAATTTCCAAAGTACATGTGAATATTTTCAAATATTTTCCCAGAATAATGAAAAGAATCAGACATTTGACTATAAGTTTCTACTTTTGGAGTAATATCCGTTTCGGAAGTAACTGCGATAGCTTGAAAAGCTCCTGATACATAGGAGCTTCCACCACCAGCTCCACCATGACCAGAATATCCGCCACCGTAGTATCCACCGCCACCGCCTGATTGACCACTACTACCAATACCAAATGATGCAGTCGCTGACCTTTTGATTTCTTCACCCTCCGAATTATAGGTAATCTGCAGCCCGCCTTCTTTCTGTCTTCCGCCAGTTCCAATATTCCAACCATACGTACAATTATTTATCGTATGATTCGTTGTACTTCCATCACTGCCTACAACAGTTCCGCCATTTCCACCGTTTCCGGCACCATACCCGCAGTCTCCCCATTGATTTCGATTATTTGCGCCACCGCCACCAGCTGCGACCATAATTCGACTAGCGAGTGATGCCGAATTATTCCATGCGCCATCAATTAAACGAACATCGGTTGCGCCACCTCCAGCGGAACCATAGAGAATATCAGCATTTCCTCCCCCATTATATCCTCCAGCTAAAGTTCCTTCTACACCAGCACCACCAACATAGAAATAAAGCACTTCGCCTTTTTCTAAATAAATCGTCCCAGAAGTATAAGCTCCCTTACCACCAGTAAACTCATCAAAATCTCCACCACTGGCTCCCCAAAGTTCGATCTTATAATAACCACTTTCTGGGACGATGAATTCTTGTTGCTCACCGGTATAGGCAAAATCGACCACTTTATTTGCATAATAAGAATCAACAATAGCGTACTTTCCTTCATCCAATGTAAAATTCTTATCGAGCAATCCCCCAGAAACACCAATCGGCAAAACAAGTTCTTGATCGCTACGATTATTAATATGTAAAACGATCGTCTTTTTCCCATCCGCGGTTGCCGCAATCCCAATTTGATCCGATGGTTTTTGATAATCCGACACATAATTAATTGTAACATCATAAGGCAATACCGTTTCATAATACAAATGATATTCAGAAGAAATAGAATTCAAACTTTCTAGAGTTAATTCGATATCCATTTCTGTATTCGCAGGCACCAAAATCTCATTTTCCTCTTGAAAAGCATTACTTGATAGACGATAATACAAGTTCCCAGCAATAACCTGAAAAGCATTTTCACGTTCTTTTGAAATAGTAAACAGTGCATAACTATAACTAAACATTAACAGTAAAAGCCCTAAAAAGATTGCCCCTACAATTACAGAAAAACGAATTTTTCTTTTACAAAAAGATTCGGTTATTTTTTTCCACGGTTTCATAACTTCTCACCTTATTCTCCTATAAATCATTATACCCCCCCCCCAAGTGATTTTTGCAAGCCAATTTTTACCAATTAAAACTTACCGTATTTTATAAAAATACAATAGAAAAAGATGACAAAATTATTTTGCCATCTTTCCATCGAACCATATCAATAAATTAATTCTTTCAATAAAAATGAAACCTATTCTTATTTATTATATTCTTTTAAAAGCTCTACTAATTTGTGCATTTCTAGATCATATTGTACCATCTCAATACCACCGAATGCTTTTAAGAATTCCTCTTTCGGCATTTGATATTTTTTAGCCAATTCTTCTGCTTCTTTATCCGCTTCTTCATTCGATACTTCGATTTTTTCCATATTGAGAATTTCTTCTAGCATCAAGCGATACAATACATTTTGATACGCGTCTTTTTCCATTTGATTACGTAAATCTTGTTCTGTAGTCTTTGTAAATTGATAATACATATCTAATGAAATACCTTGCATTTGCATTTGTTGACGAAAACGATTCAAAAGACGATCGATTTCTTCTTCGACCATTTCTTCTGGAATTTCAACTTCCACATGCTTTGCAATTTCCTCGAAAAGACGGTCAACGTATTTGTTCTCGGCATCCATATCTTTTTGCGCCTTAATATTCGCTTCCAACTCTTGTTCCAAAGTTTCTTTTGAATTGACACCTTCCATACCAAGATCTTCGAAAAATTCTTCATCGAGTTCTCTTTGAACCTTATGCTTAATATCGTTAACTTTTACATGGAAAGTAACTTCTTGTCCTTTTAAACTTGCTTCATGATAATCTTCTGGGAAAGTCACTTTAATATCTTTCTCTTCGCCCGCTTTCATTCCTACTAATTGTTCTTCAAAACCAGGAATAAAAGTATGACTGCCGATTTCTAAAGAATAATTTTCTCCTTTCCCGCCATCAAATGGAACACCATCTTTAAAACCTTCAAAATCGATAATGGCAACGTCACCTTCGGCAACTTGACCATCTTTTACTTCGAGTTCAGTATAACGCTCTAATAGGTGAGCTAACTCATGTTCGATTTCTTCTTTTGTTACTTGAACTTCTTCTTTTGTCACATGAAGATCTTTATACTGATTTACCTTTACATCCGGTTTTGTAATAATTGTAAAAATAAACTCTATACCGTTTTCATCCACTTGATTTAGTGCAACTTGTGGTTGGACAACTGGGACAACTTTCTTTTCCTCTAATGCCTTAGTATAAGCATCCTGTAATACCAAGTCAGCGGCGTCCGGAAATAAACTAGCTATTCCAAACTTTTTCTCAAAAATAGCTCTTGGTACATGTCCTGGACGGAAGCCATCCATTTTAATATCTTTTACTTTCTTTTGAAAAGCTTGATCAAGCGCTTTTTTCCAAACTTCTCCTTCAATTTTTACCGTAACTTCTACTTTATTTACATTCTTTTTTGATGTTTTCTTTTCTTCTTTTACTTCTTTTGTGGCCTTTTCAACTTTTTCTTTTTTTGCTGCCATAATATCTCCTCCAATACACTTTTATATTATAACGTAAGTTTTCTTTTTAGACAATAAAAATATCTTATTGCATCATCTTAATGAAAAAAGAGACGATTTCCTCGCCCCTATTTAATATTTGTAATCTTTACTTGATAACTACCATTTGGACTATCGACCGTGACAATGTCGCCTACTTTTTTATTTAAAATTGCTTTGGCAATTGGTGATTCATTCGAAATCTTACTTTCAAACGGATCCGCTTCTTGACTACCGACAATTTTATATTCATCTTCCTCATCGTCATCGTCGTCTAAATATTGAATTGCAACCGTACTACCAAGTCCAACTCGATCTTTCGATACTTCTTTAATAATTTGAGCATTCTCAATCATTTGTTCAAGTTGACGGATTCTACCTTCGATTTCTGCTTGTTCATTACGAGCCGCATCATAATCAGCATTTTCCGACAAATCACCTTGAGCACGTGCCTCTTTTATGGCAATAATATTAGCAGGTCTTTTGACATTTACTAAATTATCTAATTCTTGATTTAATTCATCATAACCTTCTTGTGTTAAATAGATAGGCTTCTTACCACTCATACCTTCCACCTCTTTCTGTAATATCCATAAAAGGATACTACAAATTTATTTGTTTGTCAATGATACATTTCGTTTCAAAAGATAAAATCTTTATTAATAGTAGATGCACCATTTATCAAAAAGATACCAAAATAATTTTGAATACCTCTTTTCCAAATTGGCTGTATTATATCACAAAAAAAAGAAACTGTCAATCTTTTCGATTTGACAGCAACAATTGATCCTTTTCCTTTTAACGCGAATAATATCCACCATTCCGACTTGGAATTTTTGCTTTCTGTAAAGTATATTCTGTACTCGTATCAATGCAATCCAATAAATCTGGATGATAAATATCCATTTCCCCCGATGTATATAACTTAGAAATTAAATCGAGCAATTCTTTGGATAATCCTTTCTTATTGAGATAACTTAAGTACTGATAAAATTCACTATAACTCCAACGATAAGAGTTCGAACATCCACTTAATACATTTAATAACATATATAGAAAAGAAGCACTCGTCGTTTCTTGATTCGGAATAAATTGACCACTTTTTTCATCGATCGGATATTTATTGGGAAGATTTTCTAGTAAATGATTATACGTTAACACTTTCGACACAGAAATAGGGCCTCCCACAAAATAAGCACTATCTAAATCAACTGCTCTTACCGTCTGTGCCATAATATCCCAAATAAAATTCGCTTCATGAATGTCCCCCAAGTAAAATGTTCCCGCTAATTCATGAGAATTGTTTATTTTAATTAAAATAGCCAAGATTTTCTTTAAAAATTGTAATTTAAACGATAACTTCACTTTTGGATTATTAAGAAGCAACGTTAAATTGACATTATCTTCGATAAAAGGCATCGTAAATCCCGAAATTTCACCATCGAGACAGACGAGTGCAGACGGCGTTACTAATTCCTCCATATCAAGAGATTCAAACGTAGCAATCAACTTAGAAATGATAGCAATTTTATCTGCTATATGATCTATTTCCTGATTGTAATAAAGTTTTAGCAATTCCGTTACATAATTATATTTTGTTTTCGAAGTATAAATGTATAAGTTTGCTTCCGTATTCACAATATTACTACTTAAGTTAAGTGTTGGTATTTTCTTTAATTGTCTCGTAGTAAGATTTACAACCTTCATGTCCATCCCCCTTTTGCTTGCATATTTTATCACAAAAAGGAAAAAAACACAAATCTTTATGAAACAGATTCCACCACCCGTTTCTTATAGCACTGTAAAAAATAATCATCCGTCATTCCTGCTAAAAAATCGATTACTTTGCGTTTATCGGACGTATTTTTATGATAGTACTCATTTTTCTGATTTAAGAAATTCCGGAAAATCTCACTTTTCGTGTTTTGCTGTTCTAGATCTTGATAATAAACTTGAAAGAGCGTTTCGAAGCAATTACGATAATAAGCAATCGTCTCTTCTGTATTTGCTTTATGATAAATATGCTCATAATTGAATTTTTTTAATTCTTTAAGAGCCTTATAAACGCGGTCACTCATTTGAATATATGGTTTTCCAATACTATTACAGATGATATCTCGAATCAAGGTATTGACAATCTCACGGTTCGTAGATCCTAACACCTGACGGATCTCTTCCGGCACATCTTGCCGCCGAATAACACGAATATTGATCGCATCTTCAATATCACGTCCTAAATATGCAATCATATCACTAATTCGGACGACACAACCCTCCATTGTCATAGGCCGTACTTTGCGGGCAATTTCCGTATTCTTATAACATTTTTGATATTCCTGCCAAAATTCCTCTTTTGTTTTGGGAACTGGTACATAACAAGGCTCTTCAATTTCTCCATTATGGCATAAAATGCCATCCAACACTTGGACGGTTAAATTGAGTCCATTCCCATGATTTTCTAATTCGATATAAGTCCGCACACTTTGAATGTTATGCTGAAAAATTTCGCCTAACTCACGTTTTGAAATATCGTTTAAAATACTTTCTCCGACATGTCCAATCGGCGTATGTCCAATATCGTGACCTAGCGCAATTGCTTCGGTTAAATCCTCATTTAAAGCGAGTGCCCGCGCAATTGTTCGAGCAATTTTACTAACGAGCTGAACATGGATAATCCGCTTGCTAAGATGATCGTTCTGGCGAAACGAAAACACCTGTGTCTTATTCATATAACGAGTATAACTCCACGCATGGATGATTCGATCGATATCATGAAAAAACGGCGGACGAATCTCTTTATCATCTTGTTCTTCCGTCATTCGAATTGCTTCATTACTAAGCGTTGCATAAGAACTAAGGCCTTCTTCTTTCTTTAAAAAATTACGTTTCACTACTTCCAACATTTCTTGATCCATTTTCTATCACCTTACTATTATTATATTGAAAAAAAGATTCTCCGACAAGAAAAAAAGAAGTCTAATAGTTCTCGACCTCTTCATAATGAAATAATTCTTGATACTTCGAACAACGATCCAATAATTCGGTATGCGTTCCAATATCGACAACCGCTCCATCATCGATGACAACAATCTTATCGCAATGAACGACAGTTGATAAACGATGGGCAATAATCAAAATCGTCTTACTCCGATCCAAACCGTAAATCGCTTTTTGCACCCGATCCTGCGTAACATTATCTAAAGCACTGGTCGCTTCATCAAATAATAAAATATTACTGTTTTTTAAAAGACTTCGGGCAATTGCTAGACGTTGCTTTTCTCCTCCGGATAGAACAACTCCCCCTTCGCCTACCTCTGTTTCAAACGCATCGGGAAACTCCATAATCCGCTCATAAATATCCGCTTTCTTACAAGCATCGATCATCTCCTCCATCGACGCATTCAAACGAGACACTTTTAAATTCTCCAAAATCGAAAAATTGAAAATATAGGGATCCTGTGGAATCAACGCCAAATGAGTTCGCAAAGAATCATAGGATAAAGAAGTAATATCGACGTCATCGATCAAAATCTTTCCCTGTTGTACAGGATAAAGACGACTAATCAAATTAAAAATCGTACTTTTACCACTACCTGAAGATCCGACAAATCCAACTCGTTCCCCTGGCGCAATCATAAAACTGATCCCATGTAAGACTTCTTGATCCGTATAAGTAAAATGCACATTTTGAAACTCGATTTTACCGCTGACTTTCGCTATTGTTTGACCTCCTTCCTCTTCTTTTTGAAAGTGATCTCCTAATACTTCGAATACACGAGTAGCACTTAAATTGTAACTCTTCAAAAGATCGATGATTCGATTATAAAATTCTAACAAACTTTCAATACGACCACGATACATATAAAGCACTAACAAATTCGCTACCGATAATAAATTCCACGAAATCAATAAAATCCCCAACAAAATAAATGTTACATCGAATAAATCCCGAATACTACTCGATAGTAAACGATAACGCCATCTTGTGCGATCCATTTTAATCCGCTGTTGATTCACTTTTTCTAATTCTTGTTTGGTATGTTCTAAAATACCACTCGCCCCATTCAACAATTTAACGTCTTTAATTCCCCGAATAAATTCGGCTGCCAAACCGGTACTTTTCTCACGCAATAAGCGATATGTTTTACTACGCTCGTAGAAAATATTCATCTCATGACGATCGAGAAGAGCAATGATAAAAGATGTCACGAGAAAATAAAGAAACATATAGGGACTGATCACGAGCGAAGCAAACAAAATACCAATATTCGAAATAAATTCTGTAAAATTCGAGATTAAATTCGAAAAAATATTAATAATATCCTGAGTATCTTCTTTAATCCGATCGATAAATGTTCCACTACTATTGCGGTCGATTTCACTTGTTTTAATTTTCAAAGTCTCTTGAAACATTTCCAACTGCACATCCGTAATCGTGCGAATCGTATAAACGCGAGTTACATTCTGAGCCAAAAAATTCACGATATTACGTGTGATTTCAACCAAAAATACAAATAATGCTATTCCCATTAATTCTTCTAATAATCCATCGGTTAATTTCAACAACAATTGAGCCGACAAAAGCGGTACAATCACACTAATGATAGACAAAATAATCGACAAAAGGCCAATCACAAACAACTGCTTTTTTCGCTTTCGAATAAAGTGCCAACTCATTCGTAAATTAGTTTTTGTCTCGTTTACACTCTCTTTAAATTTTTTCTTCTCCATTTTCCATCATCCTTATTTTTTTGCGCATCATCGCATCTTTCGGAACTATCTCATCGAGCGGTAACCATAATTTTTGTTCTGGATGACGTGCACAATCAAGTAGATTGTGTTCCTCATCATAAATTTTCGAAACGATAAAAGAAATGGTTTGTCCAGATGGCGTAAAAATTTCTACTTCATCGCCGACCTTAAAATAATTTCGCTGGGTCAATAACACTTCTTTCCGCTCTTGATCATAATCTAAAACGACCCCTAAAAAATCTTGATTCGAAATTTCTTGACGCCCCGTATAATACTGATCCGTCTCATCGGCCTCATGAAAATAATAATGTGTACTCGTCTGTCGATTCGCCACTCGTCCTAATAAGAAATCCATCTTTTTTTCTAATTCTTCAGAAAGCGTTCCATCATAAACCGCATCGATTAATTTCCGATAACAACTAAGCACCGTAGCCAAATAATAATGAGACCGCATTCTACCTTCAATCTTCAAACTTTTCACACCAATTGCGATCAATTCTTTAATATGATGCGACATATTCAAATCCTTCGTCGCCATTGTAAACAAATGATCTTTTTGATCTTCGAATTGAAAAGCAAATCGGCAAACTTGACTACAACCGCCCCGATTTGAATCCCGATTGGTAAAATAATTCGATAATACACAGCGCCCACTATAAAAAGTACACATTGCTCCATGGATAAATACTTCCGTATCAACCTGTGTTTTTTCGATAATCGTTCGGATTTCATCACAAGAAAGTTCTCTTGCCAAAACGACACGCCTGGCTCCCTCGTCCTGATAAAAACGAACCGCCTCTTCATTCGTCGTCGAAGCCTGAGTACTGACATGAACCTCTACTTTAGGAAAATGATCATGAATATAGCGAATCAAAAAAGGATCACTGACAATAAAAGCATCGATACCCGCTGCTACCGCTTGTTCCAAATAAAGAAATACACCATCTAAATCTTCTTCATGAAATACAATATTAACCGTTAAATATACCCTTTTTTTCAGATTGTGCGCAAAAAGACAAGCTTCCTTGATCTCGTCCAATGAAAAATTCGTTGCATTGGCACGCAAACTATAATCCTGACCGCCAATATAGACAGCATCTGCTCCATACATAAGAGCTATCTTCAATCGTTCAAAATCTCCAGCGGGAGCTAACAATTCTATTCTTTCCATCTTACTTCACCTTATAAATCGTCTTTTGAAAAAAGAAACCCGTATAATTACTTCCTAAAATATCCGTCGCCTTCCGAATATAATATTCCTTCTCCTCTTGGGAAAAAGAAGAGCGCTGCATCATTTCTTGATAAAGTTCCACCATTTTCAAAAACTGCTCATGCTGAATTCCTTTTTCATAGAAAAGTGCATATTCTATTACCTCCTGTAATTCAAAAAAAGCTTTTGTTCCATTCAACACACTACCAAAATAAAATGTAGTCCCGGTCGCATCTTCTTCACTATAAAGATCAACCTTACCATGCTTTTCCTGAAGATGATATCGCATCTTCTTTTTTTCTTCTTGAATAAACTTAAAATAATTACTAAGAAGCTTTCTTCTAGAATGAGCCATAATTGGATATCCAACCATTGGGACTATAAATTTCATCGACGAGGAAGACGCAATTTCGACGATTTCTGGCACGGTA
The DNA here is from genome assembly GCA_944358775.1 of uncultured Bacilli bacterium. Taxonomy (GTDB): domain Bacteria; phylum Bacillota_I; class Bacilli_A; order RF39; family UBA660; genus Faecenecus. Next base: position 27,319 of record CALVRU010000012.1, read on the forward strand.
ATTTCCGAAGCCATAACCCCCATCGAAACACCGTGATCATAATAAAAATTACATGCATTATGATTTACCACCATATGCGTCTGATTCCATACCAATGGAAGATGCAACTGTAACTTTTCATTTAAACGGACAAGCGCTAAATCATAAAACAAAATTCCAGCCAAAGAAAGATGGGAAAATTCACATAACAATTGCTCAACTTGTTCCAACTCTTCTGGAAAAATATTTTTGTTAAACGACACAAACAACGCACAATCCGGATAATTTTTACGAAACTGTTTGATTTCTGTTAAAGTCAAAGAGAGCATATTTACAGAAAAATGATCCATGCCAAAAAGAAAGGCATCGACTCCTCTTTCCACATACTCTCGAACATCTTTGCTATCTGGACAAATTAACAATTTCATTCCGATCACCCTTAATCGACAATATTATACCTTAAAACCCCAAAAAAAAGAAGAGAAATCCTCTTCTTATTCATGATAAATGCCATGTATCTTTTCCCTCATCGTATCCGTAATATCATCTAATACCCACTTGCTATCCTTCTTCGTAAGTGTAAAATCAAGTGTGTATTTGACCTTATCTTTTGTATCTTTCATCTGTTTGATCTTATATTGCATAAACTTGTCATAATCGAGCGATTGATCTTCTTTTTGAAATTCATCACGGTGAAGATCGAGATAAGCATCCGCTGCTTGTGAAGCTTTATCAAAATCAAATACTTCAATTTCCACTTGAACCGTTGCATGATCGCCATCGACGGTTTCATCTTTAATCTTATACATTAGATTTTGATACTGCTTTTTCATGACATCTTTATAATCTTTTTTCGTATCTTCCGACATGGTAGTATCTTTATTTATCGTATCATCAAGTTGTCGCAAAACCTCACTATCCATCGTCTGATACTTTCCTAAAAATTCCTCTACTCGTTTCGTCGGTGTATTCATCATATCCGAAAAACTACATCCTGTAACGACAAATAACAGCGCGAATAACGACAACAGCAATTTCTTCATCATTTTTTCATCTCCTATTAATAAGATGAAAAAATATCGATCATTTTATACGAAAATCTTTTAATATTCACAATTTCCTGGTGTTCTTGGGAATGGAATCACATCACGAATATTTTCGACACCTGTCAAATAAATTAGTAATCGTTCAAAACCCATTCCAAATCCCGAATGGTAACAACCGCCAAAACGGCGAAGATTACAATACCATTCGATCGGTTCTTTATTCACGTGCATCTCATCGATTCGTTGTAATAACTTTTGATAATCTTCTTCCCGTTGCGAACCACCCATTAATTCACCAGCACCTGGCACTTCCAAATCAACAGCCGCCACTGTTTTTCCATCCGGATTTACTTTCATATACCACGCTTTAATATCTTTCGGCCAATCGGTAATAAATACCGGTCCATCAAAGTATTCCGTAATATAACGCTCGTGTTCTTTCGCAATATCTTCTCCATAATCCGGTTCAAACTCCCATTTTACATCAGCTTTCTTTAAAATATCGACGACATCGTGATGAGAAATCCGGACGAACTTAGAATGAATTAATTTCTCTAATTTCGCTTTCAAACCCTTTTCGACGAACTGATCGAAAAATGCAATTTCTTCTTTCGCATGTTCCAAGACGTAAGAAACGACGAATTTTAACATTTCTTCTTCGATATCCATCAAACCTTCTAAATCACAAAATGCAATTTCTGGTTCGATCATCCAGAACTCATTTGCATGCGTCTTCGTATTCGAATTCTCCGTTCGGAAAGTCGGGCCAAACGTATAAATTTTCTTATAAGATAATGCAAACGCTTCGCCATGTAATTGACCTGTTCCAGTAATATATGCTTGATGACCAAACAAATCTTTACTCATATCCACTTTACCGTCGACCATTGGCAAATGATTCAAATCAAGCGTCGTAATTTTAAACATCTGGTCGCTACCTTCACAGTCCGTCGTCGTAATAAGTGGCGTATGGACATAAACATAATGATTCTTCTGAAAGTATTCGTGAATCGCCATCGCTGTCAAACTACGAACCCGAAACACTGCCCCAAACAAATTGGTCCGCGCTCTTAAATATGCTTGTTCCCTTAAAAACTCACGCGAATGCCGTTTTGGTTGAATCGGATAATCAAGTGGACAATCGCCCTCCATTTGCCAAGAAGATAACTGTACTTCGAATAACTGTCCCTCTTTTGGGGAGCGAATTACTTTACCAGTAACTGTCAAGGCACTACCGACCCGAATTTTTTGAATCTCCTCAAAATCTGCTAACGAATGATCATACACGATCTGAACATTTTGAAAACAAGTGCCATCATTAAAATCGATAAACCCAAATTCTTTTTGTTTCCGATGGTTTCGAACCCATCCTTGCATCATGACTTCTTGATCAACCAAGAACTCAAAATCTTGATAAATATCTCTCACATCGTATTTCATAATAATCCTCCTAGAAAAAATAAAAACAGGAATCCATCCACAAGGGACGAATTCCTGTTAATCCGCGGTACCACCCAAATTACTATATAAAATAGTCACTCTTACCATAACGGTGGCTCCCGGCTGATTCTACTTAATTTCTTTCAGCAACTCACAAGTGTTTTTCATAAAAACCTCTCTATCAGACTCACACCAATCTCTGACTCGCTCAAGATTACAGTCTTTATTACTCGCTTGGTCAATGTCGTTGTCGTCATTATAATACATTTATTTTTATTTTGTCAAGCAATCTATACTTTTATACACCATCTCTAGATTGTTTTTTCGTATAGACATACACTTTTCCATTACACTGTAACATTTCATCTTGAACAGGATAACTATTCGGAAATTTACTTTTCATCTTACGTTCATCTGCAAGCAAGGAATAATAAACCGCACATTTTCCATTTTCTTTCAAATAAGGACTCATCTTTTGATCAATAAATTTATGATATCGCCATACAGGAAGAGGAAACAACCAATCAAAAATATTGGAAAAAAACATAGCATCATATTTTTGATTTGACGGCAAAATAGCAGGAAGCATTAACAAATCGCTTTCATAAAAATGATAATCTACTTGTGGTAATCGCTCTTTCAACTTTGCAAAATGAGAAGAATTCCAAAAACTATCCGGATGCTTTAAAAGAACATTTACCCCCTGAAAAAATAATTTTTGATTTTGTTTTGGATCTTGAAAATTGCCATCATTGTACAAGCAATCCCAAAATAACCTTGTATCATCGTTCAATTCTTCACGGACCTTTTGATAAAGATCTCTAGAAAATCCACTACCACGGGTCATATCTTCCCCCAAATAAAAACGAAATTCTTCATAATCCAATGCCAATACTGCAGCTTGCTTCAATGCACTCGTATAGTAAGTAAATCGATTCCGATCAAAGGTAATCACCGATTTTGCGCCTTCCAAAACTGCTTGCAACAACTGATCCCCAGATGCTTCTACTGTTAAAACATCTTTTCCAGATAAAGAAAACTTTGAAAAATAGCCATCCAGTTGTTCATTCGTTTTTAAATAAGTCATTCCATAATGATGACGATCCAAAACAACCCCGGTTTTTAAAAGATGTAACGCAGTTTCACAATCCATTTCTAAATGGTCCATTCTAACACTTCCCTAAACGCCGCATATTATATCAAAAAAAACAATTTTTGTAAAGATTGCTATCCGTGATCATTCGATCTATGGTAAAATAATAACAAGGACGTGATATGATGAAAAAAACCATTTTAACCGGTATTCGGCCAACCGGCAATCTTCATTTTGGTCATTATTTTGGAGCATGTAGCAATTGGTTAAAATTGCAAAACGAATATGATTTTTATCTAGAAATTGCCGATGTGCAAGCTTTAACCGATAATTTTAACAATCCTTCTAAAGTTCGAAAAAATGTAAAAGAACTTACTCTCGATTTACTTTCGATTGGCATCGATCCCAATAAAGTACATATTTTTATTCAATCGCAAATTTCGGAAATTGCTGAACTTACCGTCTATTATTCCAATTTAGTAACGATGGCAAGATTATATCGGAATCCAACTGTTAAAACGGAAATCGCTCAAAAAAAAGCTCTATTTGGAAATGATGGGGAAAGTGTCACGTATGGATTCGTCGGTTACCCAGTCAGTCAAGCGGCCGATATTACGGCTTTTCGGGGAGAACTAGTCCCCGTCGGTGAAGATCAATTACCACTCATCGAACAGTGCCGTGAAATTGTTCGTAAATTCAATTCTATCTATGGACTCACTTTAAAAGAACCAGAACCACTCCTTTCCCCAACGCCACGTATTAAAGGACTCGATGGCAATGAAAAAATGGGAAAAAGTTTAGGAAATGCCATTTATCTAGTTGATAACGACGAAACACTTCATAAAAAAATTATGAGTGCTGTTACCGATCCTCAAAAAATCAAAAAAGACGATAAGGCCAATCCCGAAATATGTATGGTGTATTACTATCATAAATTAATTCAAAACGAAAACTTAAAAACAGTATGCCAAGAGTGCAAAGCAGGAAAAAGAGGATGCGTTGCTTGTAAAAAAGAATTGATTCAAAAAATGCAAGAGTTTCTAGCTCCGATCCGCGAAAAAAGAACATATTATGAAACACATCCAGAAGAAGTAGATCACATTTTACAAGAAGGAACCAAAATAGCCAAAGAAAAAGCGAAAGAAACGATGCATGATGTCAAAATAGCAATGCAAATAGACTACGAAAGCAAGTAATTATACTTGCTTTTTTGTATGAGTTAATCGTAATAATTGATAAAGTTCATGATGACGTGGTGTAAAATCCGCTAAACTGCCTAATAACTCCTGATACATAGTAGTGATATCCGTTCCCAAGCGATCAAAATATTCTTGATAAAGATAACGTAACTTTCCTTCTTCATGATGCGTATAAGCACTTTTAATTTCCCGTCGTAAATAAACACGCCGCTCTCTTTCTTGACGCGTTAAAAAACTAGGTTCCTCTGGAAATTCCTTTTTTTGATAAGAAAACGATACAAAATCAAGTCGCGTAGATAAATCGACCACATCTTCTTCTTCATCCAATAACATCTTACTATGGGCAATCACTTCACCCTTTTCACTAAATTCAAGCGCCATTGCCCGCAATCCATCCGAAAAACAACAAGCATATGGAACTACTTCAATCTTTTTATTTTTAAAAATCTCACAACTGTTCTGAAAACGTTCTAAAAAAAGTGGATCGACAATAATATCACAAGTTAAAAAATCATCGAAAACCTGCTTTTCTACTTTAAATAAGGAAAGCCTTTTTACATGCTCAATTTCATCCCCTTTTTGCCAAGCATAAAAATCATAAATAACATTAGGATCTGTCCAATTTAATAAAATATCATAAATGTAAATCACTCTTACGCCCACCTTTCCAATAAATTGACAATGTGATAATCAAAAAACCAAAGAGTACAAACCAACATTCTAAGTGATGAAATAGAAATAACCAATATTCTTTCCATGTATATCCAACCGTCAACAAATTCAAATAAGTGATCACATAAGTACAACCTACTACCATCAATCCAAATCCTAATAAAAAGAACAAGACTCGACTTTCCATAACGCCACCTATAATAGTTTATTAGTTCACTCTATTATTTATTATCGCTAGTTATATTATAGAAACAAGAAACGAAAAATATACAAAAAAGAGATTAATTGTTACTTAATCTCTCAACTTCTTCAAGCGGCAATTTCATAATCTTACAGATCGTCGATAACTCGATATTCTGTTTTCGCATCTCTTGAACAATTTCTCGATTTCGTTCTTCTTTTCCTCGTTCCAAGCCTTGCTCTAGTCCTTTTTCTAGCCCCTCTTTTAATCCTTCTTTTTTTCCTTCTTTTCTGCCTTCTTTTCTTCCTTCTTCCATCCCTTTCTCTCGGGAATACGCATCTTTCATCATCTGCACCATTCGATCATGTTT
>CALVRU010000013.1 GCA_944358775.1 uncultured Bacilli bacterium
CGTAGGAGTCTGGGCCGTGTCTCAGTCCCAGTGTGGCCGATCACCCTCTCAGGTCGGCTACGCATCGTTGCCTTGGTGAGCCATTACCTCACCAACTAGCTAATACGCCGCAGGCTCATCTTTAGGTGAAGCTTTAAAGGCTTCTTTTACTATAAGATAACGTATCATCTTATATATCATCCGGTATTAGCAATCATTTCTAACTGTTATCCCAGTCCCAAAGGTAGATTACCCACGTGTTACTCACCCTTGCGCCACTAAGCGAAAATCCATTTCATGTTTTGTGCAAGCACTCCACAATCTATGGGTCGCTCCGTACGACTTGCATGTCTTAGGCATGCCGCCAGCGTTCATCCTGAGCCAGGATCAAACTCTCAATAAAATTTATTTTTTTGGTTTGATTAATTTGTTTTCCTAGCTACTCAAAATTGACGTTTTGCTCAGTTTTCAAAGATCATTTTCTTCAAGTTGCGATTAACAAGTTGCGTTACTAATATATCAAATCCAATCAATAATGTCAACAACTTTTTTATTTTTTTTTGCTTTTTTTTATTGGTTTGATTTGATCTACAACCGCTTTTTTCGATTGCCCATTTAATATAACATTTTGCTTTTTTAAAGTCAACACTTTTTTTCGTTTTTTTTCGACTTTTTTTAAACAAATGCTTTAGAAATAAGCCTCTTTTTGCGGCTGCCCAATTAATGTATCATTCTTCCAATTTAAAGTCAACAACTTTTTGCATTTTTTTTGCTTTTTTTCAAAATATCTTATTATTGGACTGATCAATCCATATTTTAATATATTCCACTTATCAAAAAAGATTACAACTTTTTAATGATTTGTAATCTTTTTATGACTATCCTTATATATATTATAGTAGTATTCAATCTTCCCTTTGGCAAATGGGCCTTTTTTTTCTTTCGCCATTTCAATTAAATTCGTCAATTCATATTTTAGTACTTGATCTAAATCTTTGGAATAATTCATTTTGCTTTTATGATAATTGTATTCTCCGCGATCCAATATTTTATAAGATCCATCTGGGAAAACTCGTAAATCCAAATCATAATCAATGAATTTTATCGTGTTTTGATCCACTACAAATGGAGATGCCATATTACAATAATAGTAAATTCCCGTTTTCTTATATTGTCCTATAATATTGAACCAACGATGTCGAAAGAAAAACATGATTGCTGGTTCCTTGGTGCGCCAGCTTCTTCCATCCACTTCTGTTACTTTGGCACGATTATTGCCAAAAACCAAATAATCATCGTTAATTTCTAATAAGATTGCTTCATCGTACGCTTTATAAACTACACTATCATGTTTATAACAATGTATCTTATAATTCTCTCCTATTCTTAATTTTTCCATCTTTTTTCCTCTTCTCTAGGTAGTATTATAACTTTTTTTCATGACTTTGACAAACATTATCCACAGAAACTTGTGGATAAACTCTTATTCTAAAAAACAAAAAAGTAGATATTTCTACTTTTTTTCTATTTTGGTAATTTCCGTTACAGCACTTTCCTTATTATAAGTAATTGTTACTGTATCGTTAACGTGTAAGAACGGGAAAAGATCGGTGTTTATTTTGATGGAAGCTTTATATTGCTTACCTTCTTGATCCGTTACATAATAATAGGAAGTACCATCTATCATCGCTGAGGTAATTGACGCAATCTTAATTTCTTTCGTAATTGCATCTTGATTGGTGATTTCGATTCCACCTAAATAATTTTTGGCGGCCACTTCAATCCCTTCTGCAACATCAGTGACGACTACTTTTTGATAGTCTTCAACATCGACAAATGCATACATTTTTACCAATCCCGCATTATCTTTTAAAGAAATTAAATAGGTCGGTTTATTATTCAAATTGATTAATAATGGGAATGTCGCTTTATAATTCATCTGTTGAACTTGACCGACCGCACTTGCCATAGCCGAAGATTCTTCGGCACCTGGTGCTGGATAGAATTTTGTCTCTTTGGTTCGCATATTACTTAAAATAAATCCTAGAATCGACTGATCCATCGCAGCGGAAGTTACTCCTGTATACAAATAGACATCATCGTTCATAACTGTATAATTATATCCAGTAGTTGTTTTCACTACATTCTTTTGACCGAAAATCGAATTGAAGAAACCACCACGATATTTTCCCCAATCATCTACTTGTTCGATTAAGAGATCGGCCGAATATACGTGATCTACCCAAGTTGGAACATCCACCACTTTATACTTTGTCGATTTTCCCGTAATAGGATCTAAAATAATAACACTTTCGACATCTCTTTTTAGACCTACTCCCGTGTACTTCATGACCGGAACAATCCAATAAGGATTCCCTTCGTTGTCAATCTCGAATTCTTCTTTACCGAAAATGGCGGTCGGATATTGTAGTCTCAATTTCCGTTGTAAATTTTCAAAAAAAAGTGCAGATGGCATATATTTCATACCTTGCTCTAGTTTAACTAGTTCTGTATCACCAGAAACAGAATTTACTGTAATATACCCTTTTACACCTTCGTTACGATTCGTGAAATATTTGATAATACTTGCATATTCTAAAGGCGTAACACGCATAATTTTATCATTGAAGTTAATTTGCGTATATAAACTAGAAACTTCAAATTGAGATACTAATTCCGGCATTTGTCCCATCACTTTATCACCTAAACGTTGACTGGAATCTTTATCGAGAAGTGGAAGAGCATTAAAGTTCACTGGTGCAACGTCTTCTGTAAAGTTGGCATTTTCATTTACGACAATTCGTTTTGCATAACTTTTCGCATTGAAAAGTGGCGAGAGTATAAAGTTTACTATAATAATAAGTAAACTGATTCCAACGATACCGCCAATTACATAAAGTGGCGATTTTGGAAGTGTGCGCGTTCGCAACGTAACTACGGTAGTAAACGAAGAGTACGCAATCATAAAGACAAATGCTAACACAAAGACGAAAATCCAAAATGCAAAACTTTGTGGATTAATTGGTGGTAATACAAAATAGAAATAAATAAGACCTATTATTAATGTAATAATACTACTTGTTATAATTGCTTTCTTTTTTGACATAAGTCCTCCTATTCGACTTTTATTTTTATTTTATTAATCGGGGTTAATTTTTCCTGCACAGATAACTGTTGAATTTCGACTGAATCTACTTTTTTGGTATTGTCTAGTTTTACTTTTACATCGAGAGCACCTGTATGTATATTATAATCTCTATTTTCACCACTAGTCACTTCACTCAAAGTAGGAACTTTTAATAATAGAGCATTTTGCTTTTGACAGATCGTACATTGATGAGAATGTCCTTGAAGAATTATTTTATCGAGGGCACGATCATCCGGAGTACCGGCATGTGCTTGATGTTTGATCTTTAAACGACTATTTCCAATTCGAAGAAAACCTTCTTGATAGCCTAAAACTCTAAGATCAATTCGACTGTTTTCCAAACGACCTACTATATTAATATAATGATTACGTAATAAATTTTCATCATGATTACCCGCTACAAGGAATGTATTGATTCCAGGTTCATACGGATATGCTTTTAAAAATGTCATCACTTGTTGTTCAGCAGTTTGGTTTAAGTGTGCTCGATCATGATAAAATCCTTCGTATAAATCACCTGCATGAATGATAGTGTGAATACCATTTTCTTTACCATAGTTGACTAGTAATGGAAGCCATTCCAATTTCTGGTTCTTGTGACCAACATGAGTATCGGAGAAAGCAAGAAAATGAAATACACCATTCAATCCTTTTATTTCTACTTCATTACTTGTCGGTATATCATTCACATTATTACTTAAGCGCCACCGTTGTGAACCATTTTCATAAAAAGTACGCATAATTTGATAACCTTGTCTTTTGATGAAATTTAATTGATATAGTAGTTGAGATGGGGTCAGTTGTAATTTTTCCATTAGTTTGTCGACTGTAATATCAGCCTGTAATAAGTCTATTATTTGTAACTGTAGATTTGTCATTTTATTATCCCCCATTGTTATTTTATCAAACTTTAGAATACTGTTCAATTCATTTTATGAAAGAGCAAAAGAAAAAAGCAATCCTTTTGGATTGCTTCCTTATTTTACTTCGATTACTTTTTTACTTGTTTCTTCTTTTTTCGGAACTGTAATCTTCAAAGTACCATCTTTGAATTCAGCTTTGATGCTTTCTTCATCGATATTTCCAAGATAGAATTGTCTTTGATATTTTCCATAAACTCTTTCCCGACGAAGATATTTTTTTTCTTTATCTTCCTCTTCTTCTTTTTGTTCTTTTGAAGCAGTGATTGTCAAATATCCTTTGTCACATTCTACATTAATATCTTTTTTATCGAATCCTGGAACATCCATCTCCACATGATAATTACCATCCTTCTCGTAAATATCACATTTCATTGAAGTACTTTCCTCCGTATTTAAGAAACCATCAAATAAATCATTAAAATATGCTTTTGGTAAAAACATTTTAATCATCTTCCTTTCACAATTATAGTTATAGCACCCTTTTTAGCAGTTGTCAATAGAGAGTGCTAATTTTTTGAAATTTTTTTCATTTCATTATTACTATATACACTTTTTTCTTTTTTATGCACATTTATAAAAATTTATTTTTTGGCAGATACTATTTTATGGTGATGCTATGAAAAATAACTGTTTTACGAAAGGACTCAATTTTTATAAGCTGTTTTGGATTTTTGTGATCGGTTGTCTCTTCGGGAGCATTTATGAGATGCTTTTAGAATTTATAAAATCGGGAACTTGGCAAAATCGAAGTGCTCTTATTTATGGTCCTTTTAACTTAGTATATGGTTTGGGAGCTGTTTTATTTATGATCAGTCTTTATCGGGTTCGCAATTTATGGGTTGTGTTTATTCTCGGTGCTTTTTTAGGTGGCTTTTTCGAGTATATGATTTCTTGGTTACAAGAGATTATCTTTCATACTACATCTTGGGATTATAGTAATCATTTTTTAAATTTTGATGGCCGTACTAGTCTTTTCGTAGCAATTGGTTGGGGTATTTTAAGCGTTGTCTTTATCAAATGGATTGCTCCTTTTTTCGATCGATGGATCGACCGCATTCCACGTAGGCCAGGATTATTAATCACTTGGTTCGTTCTTTTGTTTTTTGTGTTTAATATTACTGTTACTACACTTGCCGTATGGCGAGAAACGAATCGAAGCGATGGCATAGAAGCCCGTAATGATTTGGAACGATTTCTCGATGAACATTTTCCAGATAGTCGATTGGAAAAGATTTTTCCTAACAAAAAAGAGAAAGATTAACTTTCTCTTACTCGGTGCGTAACGCCTCGACTGGATCTTTTTTACTTGCCATCCGAGCTGGGATACTACCGCTTAGGACTGTTAAAAAGACACTGATCGCGACTAAAATAAGCGCATGAATTGGGTTTAGACGTGCGACATGATCCAAGTCCGTTAAATTTTTAAGAAGCACATTCACTGGTATTGTGAGTAGCCAAGCAATTAATATTCCCAATAATCCAGAGGCGACCCCAATGATAAATGTTTCGGCATTGAAGACACGTTTTACGTCTTTTTTGCGAGCTCCAAGGGCACGTAATACTCCAATTTCTTTTGTTCGCTCGAGTACAGAAATATACGTAATAATTGCAATCATAATGCAAGAAACAACGAGTGAAATAGCGGAAAAAGCAATCAAAACAATCGTTATCGCATCCATAATATTTCCGGATAAGGAAGAAATGGTAGCCGCCATATCGGTATAGATAATTTGATTTTCCATTTCTTTATCCGCATTATACTGATCTAAATAATCGGTGATTTTGGCTTTGGAATTAAAATCTCGTGGATAAATATTAATGGCTACTGGAACACTATTCGCCCCTAAATACGAAAGAATATTCTCTTTAGTAGCAGCAGTTGAATCCGTCGGATCGACCGCCGAAAATTTTTGGCCAGTTAAAACATTGTAATCTTTTTCTTGTTGTACCGTAACGACTTGCGAATTTTTATTTTGATCGACAACATAGTTTACAAGATCTTCGGTATAAGCAATATAAGAAGAATTTGTGACTACTTTTTTCTCTTCTTTGCCACGCGCAATTCCAGATATTTTAACCGTTAGGGAATGTTCGTTTTGATATAATGCTTCATAATCTTGATTTAAGGTAAAATAACTTCCAAGTGATTGGTATAACTCATCATTGAATATCACTTTAAACTCTTTATTTAAGATATCAGCAAAAGAAATACTTTCTTGCTCAACATCAAAACCGAGGGCTTTTAATAAATTGTTATCTACTCTATTTTTACTATCAACTACTAATAGTAGTTCCTCTTTACTCGTCGGTAAGTGACCTATTAGAATATCGTAATTATCTTCCATGACGCCCGGTTGAGTCTCATCTAGTTTTTTCGGAATGGTTGCAAAATTCATGGGAGAGGTATTAATCATCTGATATCCCGTACTTCTTTGCGTAACCAAGTTTAACGTCGTCGCTCTCGTATAAGAAATGCCCGCTGTCCAACTTGGATCTATTTTTTCAATATAATCGATGTACTCTTGCGTAATTTTGTTTTGATGAAGCATTTCTTCCAGTTGATTTTTGTACGGATAAATAGCATCTATTGTCGGATATTCTGTTTGATCGGTCCCCGTCATTTCTTGCTGCATCTTTAACATCGTCTCTTCGTCTAATTGCATTGCCTGTTCATTAATCATAATCGGCATCGAAGACAAAGTGCTGGCTTCAAACTCGTCGATTTGAATTTGAAAACCATTCGAAAGAGATAAAATCAAGGCGATTCCGATAATACCAATCGAAGAGGCAAAGGCAGTTAATAGGGTTCTTCCTTTTTTTGTTTTTATATTGTTAAAAGAAAGTTTTAAAGCTGTCCAAAAACTCATTGCCGTCTTGCGAATGTTGAAATTTTTATTTTGTTTTTCTTCTTTTTTTATTGGATTCGAATCATTTATGATTTCACCATCTTTTAAAGCGATGATACGACTGGCGTATTCTTGGGCCAGTTCCTCATTGTGAGTGACCATGATAACTAATTTTTCTTTGGCGATTTCTTTTATTAAATTCATGATTTGAACACTTGTTTCTGAATCTAATGCACCAGTCGGTTCATCCGCTAAAATAATATCAGGATCATTGACAAGTGCCCGCGCAATCGCAACCCGTTGCATTTGACCACCAGAAAGTTGATTCGGTTTTTTATGAGCATGCTCTTTTAGACCAACTCGCTCTAATGCTTTTAACGCTCGTTCTTTCCGTTCTTTCACACTCACACCACTTAAGGTCATGCTTAATTCGACGTTTTCTAAAACATTGATATGCCCGATCAGATTATAACTTTGAAAAATAAATCCAATACAGTTATTGCGATATGCATCCCAATCTTGATCTTTAAATTTTTTGGTCGACTTATGATTGATAATAAGATCGCCGGAATCGTATCGATCAAGGCCCCCAATAATATTTAGAAGAGTTGTCTTACCACTACCCGATGGACCTAAGATAGCCACAAATTCATTTGATCGAAAATCGAGGCTAACTCCTTTTAAGGCGTGCTGTATAAATTCCCCTGTTTGATAACTTTTTTTAATCTTTTTTAACGATAACATAGCTATCCTTCTTTCTCGATAATTTATATTATAACAAAAAAAAGAAAAAATTCCGGTTATTTTGGAATTTTTCATAATATTACACAATTATTGATTACATGTCCTTTTTTTGTAAAATCCGAACTGACATGCGATAAGAAATATAGTATCCTACTAAAACGATACATGCTATTGCCCATAAACCATACTTTTGAAATAGTAAAATTAGTTCGCTATTCATTCCGGTATTTCCAATTTGAGTACCCAAAATACCTGCAATTGCAGCGATGATTGCAGCGATAATAATCGTATAAATACGACCTTTTTCTAAACCGATTTTATAGATAATGGGATATTGAAATAGAGAAATTGATAACATTGCTAAAAATGTTCCGAAAGGAATACTCGCTATTTTCATGATAGAAACACTGCCTGTTTGAAAATAAGTAACGGTTCCGGTTAGTAATACGGTTAATAGAAACATGAGAAGTAATGCACCGATCAATAACATGTATTTTTCTTTTACTATTTCGCGGCGAGTGATAGGTAACGTTAGAGCATAACTGTTAAAGTTCGCATTCTGATCATAACTGAATGTCACTGTCATAGCCATATAAGGTAGTACCATTAAACCGATGAAAAGCATGGATGGCGTTTGAATAGCAAGTGCACTAAAGCACAGCAAAAATAATAACAGGGTACCAATATATCCTTTTAAAACATATAAATCTTTTTTTATTAATCCCCACATACACATTCTCCTTTTATCATCATTACCATCAAATCATCTAAACTCGGTTTATCCACAACATACTCTTTTCGCTTCCACATTTTTTTGTCATTTACTAGTACTTCATAAGAATATGGCATTTTACGATATCGTAAGATGCTTTTTTCTTTTTTTATCTTCTCAAAATCTTCGGCACTGCACTTCAGAATACCATAGTTTTCTTGAAGAGTATCTTTTTCTTCCTTCAATAACATTTTACCTTTATGAAGAACAGCAATATAGTCAGCAATGTGTTCTAGGTCCGAAGTAATATGAGTGGAAATCAAAATACTGTTTTCCTCATTAGCAATAAATTCTTGAAAGATATCTAGAATTTCTGATCTTACCACAGGATCTAGACCGCTCGTGGCTTCATCGAGAATTAATAAATTGGGATGATGTGCTAACGCCGTAGCAATTTCTAATTTTTTCTTCATTCCTTTCGAGAAAGTTTTTATTTTTTGTTTTTCAGGAATTTGGAATCGTTGTAAATACTGATGATATAACTTCGTATCCCAATTTTTTTGATACAATTCTTTTAAGATACTTTCGATTTGATGGGCATTTAATGTTTCGGAAAAAAAGCTATTATCTAACACAACTCCTATTTTTTCTTTGGGTAAATTCTTTTCTTCAGAAATATCGTGAGCGAATATTTGAATCGTCCCACTATCTTTTTGTAATAAACTTAAGATTAATTTGATTAAGGTTGTTTTACCGGCTCCATTTTCACCTAGCAATCCGACGATGGAACCAGCTGGAACCGAAAAATCAATGTTAGCAAGTTGAAAAGTTGGGTACTTTTTACTTACTTGATTTAGTTCAATTATATTTTTCATTTTGTCTCCTCTTCCCATAGATATGTGACAAGACTATCAAAATCACTTTTGGAAATATGACAGAAGTACGCCTCGTGGATCGCTTTTTGTAAAATCGCTTCTACTTGTTTTAAGCGTTCTTCTTGCCGTAGTTCTTGATTTTTTAAGGCTACATAACTTCCTTTACTAGGAATCGTTTCGATGTATCCTTCTTGTTCTAATTCTTCATATGCTCTTTTTGTAGTAATAACACTGATCCTGAGATCTTTGGCTAACTGACGAATCGAAGGCAAGGCGTCCCCCACCTTTAATTCATCGGTTAAAATTAGTTTTTTGATAGCGGCTGTAATCTGCTCATAGATTGGTTCCGTACTATCATTACTGATAATGATATTCATCTTTTCCTCCAAATGCATTTGTATATATACAGTATATACAGTTGTTTTGCTTTTGTCAATAAAAAAATAAACTTGACCTTAGTAAAGTTTATTTTTTATTTATTGCTAATTTGTTCCTTTTAACACTCTTTTTTGATAACTACGAATTGTAATATAGGCGAATATCAAATAAATGAATGTATAGATACCAAACATCATGAGAGATGGTTTCCAGAGACTTAAGCCCCATAGTCCAAATACCGTAGAAGCACTTTTGATTGCAAAGGTAGCGTGAAGCATGGCAAGCATCAATGGGCAAAGAAAGACTGGGAGGATTTGTTTCGTAATAATCTTTCTTTTTTTCTTTTCTGTCGTACCGATATTATCTAATAGTCGATAATAATCACGATCTTCTTCCATTGTCGATAAAATTTTAAAATACAAGAGCGATGCTGTCGCGATCATAAAGACGAGGGCCATAAAAGAAGCGATAAAAAGCATCGTTCCAAACGCAATCATAGCACTTAAATAATATTCGTAGTACATGCTGATCGAGAGATTTTTTGCTTGTACTTCGCTTAAAATCGTTTCGGAATTTTTGCTATCTTCATAATTGATAAATTCGATTTTTTGAACGGAGCGAATTTTGTTATTGGCAACGATTTTTTGATAAGTTGCTTCATCGGCAATTAAAACTGACGTGTTGTAACGAAACACATTAGGAAGTGGATTATCTTTTCCTAATGGTTTCGCAAGATAAGTACTTTTATCTTCTAACGTGATCGATTCTATTGGGAGATTGGTCGTAATAACTGCCCCACTTTGCCAAATATATAATTCATTTTCTTCAACATGGAGAGGATCCCTTTGAATTAAGCTATGCGCCACAAGATCATTATAATCCTCATCCGTTATTAAATACATCGTATTTTGGGTGCAGTAATTTTCGCTTCCTTGGTAGTTACATACATCTAATTGAGCAAAGTTTTGTACTTGATCACTTAAAATCGAACGATTATTTTTTTCTAAGATATTCTTAATCTCTTGATGATAATCTTCGGTTCCTTCCACCATTTGATAACTAATATCATAAAAAGAATCCATTTTTGCATTTTCATTACTTGAATAATAAATTCCATATGCACATGCCACTAATGTAATAGCAATAGCACTTAGGACTGTAATGGCACTGATCATAAAAGCGTTACTACGGATTCGATGTTTAAATGTCGATATAACGAGTAGTCGATCCCCTTTTAAAATATACTTTTTACTTTTACGAAGGATATTTAGAATCACCTGGATTCCAGAAGTAAAAAATAGATAGGTACCAACAATTACCAATAGTAAAATGAGTAAAACGGCGGCAAATAAAACAACTGGGTTATCATTACAAGCAATGTAATAGCCACTAGCAATTAACACGATTGATAAAATCAATAAAAACCAGGATCCTTTGACTTGCTTCTCGCCTACGTTTTCGGCTTGAAACAAGTCGATTAGTTTGCTACGATTGACGGTAACGAGACTAAAAAGACCAATGATAATAAAATAAATTAGAAAGACAACGCTCGTAATTTGCAATCCTTTCCAGTTTACTGCAAACGGAACAGTTGTAATAAAAGCGCTTCCGCCTAGAATATTTACAAATAGCGTACCAATCAACTTGAAAAAGATAATTCCAAAGACCAAACCGATTCCAAGTCCAAATAAACCAATCATTAAGTTTTCAATAAACAGCATCGCGCCGATTTTCGTATTTGATACACCAAATAAAGAATAAAGGGCAATCTCTTTTTTTCGAGATTTTACAAATTGTTTATTGATGTACTTTAAATAAAAGAATAATACAAATAAGATAACCCAAGCAAAACTTTGAAATAACGATTCAAAGTAAGCGTTATTTGCTAAATTCCCTAAAAAATCGTCCGAATTTCCTAGGGCAAAAAAGGTGTAGATGGTAAATACAGAAAAGACAATCGAGAATAAATACATACCATAGTTTTTCAGATTCATCTTGATATTTTTTAAAACTAATTTACCAAGACTCATTCGACACCACCACCTAAAGTAGCTTCGAAATCAATAATAGCATCAAAGAACTCTTTCCGTGGACCTTCTTTTATCAATTCATTATATAACTTTCCATCGCGAATAAATAATACTCGATCGGAATAACTTGCCGCAAAGATATCATGTGTCACCATTAGAATCGTAATATTGTATTCTTTATTCAATAGTTCTAACATGCTCAATAACTCTTGCGAACTTTTGCTATCTAGATTCCCCGTCGGCTCATCTGCTAAAATAATTTTAGGATTTGTAATAATCGCCCGGGCACAAGCAGTCCTTTGTCTTTCGCCACCAGATACTTCATAAGGATACTTATTTAAAATATGACTGATTCCTAGTTTTTTTGTTACCTCTTGTAACTTTTTAAAGTCTATTTTGTGTTTGCTTTCGCCTAATACAATGGGAAGCAGAATATTTTCCTTTAAGGTTAGGGTATTTAATAAATTGAAATCTTGAAAGATAAAACCAATTTTCTCGCGACGATAATCAGATAACTCTTTCTTTTTCATTTTGGTTAGATCGACATTATCGATATAAATTGCACCACTACTTACCGTATCGATCGTTCCCAACATGTTAAGAAGAGTCGTTTTCCCGCTTCCCGATGGTCCCATAATACTAACGAATTCACCATCTTCCACTTCAAAACTAATTCCTTTTAAGGCCTCATATTTATTTAATCCAATTTTAGAAACATATGTTTTTTTGACATTTTCTAATCTTAACATTTTCTCACCTCGTGTTTCATTATAGGAAATTCTTTCATTGTTTACCATCGATTTAGCTTACAATCTTAAAAAAGAACTTACAAATTTGTAAGTTTCTGTTTTTATTCTACCATTTTAATTGTTATTTTCTATTCGGAAACTATATCTGATACATCAATTATCGAGCGATAAATACAATCGATTTCCTATTTACCAATTTTATGATAATCGGATAATTGGGGAATGAATATTTCAAAAGTCGCATCTTTTGTATAATTCGATTCGGCCGTTAACTGCAAATTTAATTTGTCTGCTAACACTTTGCTGAGATAAAGTCCATAACCAGTAGATTTATTTTCTTGATGACCAGTATATCCGGTATAACCTTTTTGGAAAATTCGTTTTAAGTCACCCTTTTTAATGCCGACACCTGTATTTTTAATTCTGAGTGCGACACCATTTTCTTTCTGTATTTGGTAAATAGAAATTGTTCCAGATTCATTGGTATACTTCAATGCGTTACTTAAAATCTGACTAATTATAAATCCAAACCATTTTTCATCGGTGATAATCTCCGCTTTCAATGGTTCGAGCTGTAAATTAATTTTTTTATAACTGAACACTTTACTGTAACTTTTGAGACTACGGTTCACTACTTTTTTCAGCGATGTCGTAGTTGGGATGTAGTCATTATTAAAGTCCGCAATTTTAATGAAATACATGATTTTATTCATATATTCTTCCAATTGATATAGTTCTTCTTCCATCGACTCTTTTTGATCCAAAGACATTTTTTTATCTAAATCTAAAATCATTCGTAAAACAGAAATCGGTATTTTTACATCGTGAATCCAACTCGAGACAAATTCTTCGTAGTCTTTCCGGCGATTTTCTAACTGTTGTTTTATCTTATCATAATGATCATAGATTTCTCGAAGTAATTCGATATATTTTTGATCGATGTCAACCGTATCGAGATCTTCTTTCAATAAATCGATATTTTTGGTAAGTGATTTCATTTTTTGATACCTTTTTAATTCTTTGCGATAGTCGAAATAAATCAAAATAAGTTCGATAAACAAAATCAAGAAAAAACCATACCAAACGTCAGCGTGTTGAAAAGAAGATGCAAGATAAAAAAAGAAAAAGCCAATTAGATTGGAAGCTCCTATACCAAGCAGTAATAGACTTCTATTTTTTAAATATTCTCGGAAGAACATAAACGATACCCCTCATTTTTAATGGTTTCTATTTTAATGTTTGGAAAAACGTTCAGCTTCTTGCGCAAACGGTTCATATTAACGGTTAATGTATTATCGTCAATAAAATGTTCATCATCCCATAATGTTTCCATGATGGTTGATCGTTTGACGATTTTTTCTGGATGTTTCATCAACAATCCCATAATCTTATATTCATTCGGTGTGAGAGCTATTTCCTCAGTGCCATCACTGATTTTACCAGTAGTTAGATCGAGAATCACAGTATGATACTCCATTACATTGAGCGATTGATCCAAATAAGCATAACTTCTTCTTAATAATGCTTGAATTTTTGTTAAAAGCAATTCGAAAGACACTGGTTTTTCAATATAATCGTCGGCACCTTGATTTAAGCCCATAATTTTGTCCATATCACTATCACGCGAAGAAATCATTAAAATCGGCACAGTCGAGATCTTACGAATTTCTCGACACCAATAAAAGCCATCGTAATACGGAAGATTAATATCAAGCAATACTAAAGAAGGCTTTTGTTCAATAAAACAGGATACGACGTTTTGATAATCTTTGACATCGATTACTTCGAAGTTCCATTTTTCTAAATATTCTTTTAATAAATAGTTGATTTTCACATCGTCTTCAATCATCATTATTTTATACATATTATCATCTCTTTCTTTATTTTATCAATTTCTTTTTGGCGATGCAACGAAAAAGACTCCTTCAAAGAGTCTTATTGAATCATACGAATAAAAGCTTCTAATGATGTATTTTTATAAATGACGTAACGTGGAACACGATATTTATCACTTCGACGAGTCGCTTTTTGATTTCCACCAGCGAATGCTAAATCGAATCCTACTTCTTTTACCGCTTCGATCAAAGTATTATTGTAAGCATAAAACGGATAACAAAAAGCTTGATTGGTTCCTAATAAATCGATCGATTTTTGCAAATCTTGTTTTAATTCCTCTTTACTTAAGCATAACCCTTTGTAATTTTGGGCACAGAAGTTTTCCAAGTGTAGATCATGACTGTGCGATTCGATTTCTAAATAGTTTGATTTTTGATAGTTTTCTTTTGGCCACCAGCTCGTGATTAAAAAGAGCGTAGCATGCATTTCGTATTTTTCTAATAGTTCTGGAAGATGAGTATCCGTTCCAAGTGCTCCGTCATCGATCGTTAAAAGAACACTTTTCTTCGGTAACTCTATCTTTCCATACATCCAATCCCGGAATTCACTCATCGTTAATGTTTTATAGCCATTTTCTTTGAGATATTGTAACTGCTCTTCGAACTTTTTAATGTCGAGACAAATCGATTCCGTGCACTGTTGTGTCGCTCCATCATAAAAGAAATGATAATTGATTACTGGTATTTGCGTGGCACCATTTCCATTTATGATCGTTTGACCATCTAACATTTTCTGCAGGGTTTCTAAAGAGGTACTATCATCCACTTGATAGGTAGCGATTTCTTTGGACGAGTTTGGTTCACTTTTTTCATTCCGAATGACAAAGTCCCATTCTGCCATGCTAGCAGGATCTTGATAAAAATACCTTTTTTCTTGTAAATATTTTACTTCTTCTGAAGAGGGATTACTTTTCAACAATAAAATACTTTTTTCTGGTAGTCGTACTTCCCTATTTCGCCATGCTTGATAATCTTCGAGACGAATGGTTTGATAATTTTGCATTTTTAAATAATCGATCTGCTTTTGCCATGTTGACATCGTAACTTGAGTAGATGAGTAAGCAAGTACTGAAATATAGCTTGCACTCTTTTGATCATCGTTAACCGTTTCTTGAACTTCTTTTACTTGATCTTTCGATATCTCCAATAAATTATTTTGAAAAAGAATATAATAGCTATTCGCTGTTTTTTTCATAATCGGATAATTGATCGATTCTTCTAGACTGAGAAAAACTTCGCCATCTTTTTTTAAAGCAATATTCGGATGAGTTATCACATTTTCATTCCACGCTAAATAAGGATAAGAAGCTAAATCAGTCATTGTCGTCGGTTCGACATCTTGATAATACAGATAATATGGCGTACCTTCGATTTGAAAATAGCAATCTTTTTCGGAAGTGATATCGATCGATTGGAGAATTACTTGTTTATTTTGAGACAATGTGCCAACTACTTGATAAGTACCATCTTCCAAGCGATAAAGTGGCGCATTTACGGTAGTGACTACAGTAGTGCTATAATGACTCTTCACATTTTCCAGTTGTTCTTTCAATGCTTGATTTTTATCCGCAATGAAAAAAATCAAGATTCCGATCATTCCAATCAGGGCAATAGAAATAATGATAATGATGCACTTCTTTTTGTTCATCGTAATCTCCTTTATTCAATCGTCTCATAGGTTGTCGAAACATGGATCGAATCGTTCTTAGTTCCTTGGTGAATCGCGGTAACAGCTTTTAAATAAGCTGTTTTCTCAAGATCCGTTAGAGCAAACGGAAGTCTCTTTTCGATGCCGGTTTTGCCAAGAATAACAGGACTTCCAATATAGACTTCATTTTGTTCATCGTAATTGGAAACGATCATCATTTGTTTCTTATCTTCTAAAATAGCATTGGTTATAGCGACTAACGTCATGGCCACACCGTAATACGTTGCTTTTTTACGACGGACGATGTCATAACCCGCTTGAATTACCATCCGTTCGATTGTTTTTTTCGCTTCTTGATCATAAAGAGAGTTTAGAGAAACTGTACCAAGATGAGCTCCACTCCATAAAACAAAAGCGTTCGGGCCATGTTCTCCCAAAACATAAGCATCGATACTTTGAGGATCGACTTTTAAATTTTTACTTAAAATGTATTGTAATCTGGCAGTATCGAGGGCCGTTCCTGTTCCAATTACTCGGCTTGGATCTACCTTTGCAATCGCTTGCGTAATTCCCGCCATAATGTCGACCGGATTACTCGCAATCAAGAAAATTCCTTGGAACCCGTGATTCATCACATTACCGACGATTTCTTGAAATAAGCTTTTATTTTCCGCCAGCTCGTCCATTCGCGAAGTGGTTTTGACTTGTGCTATTCTACTGGCCGTAATACAACAAATTTTGGCGTCTTTGGCATCGGCATAACTTCCTACTTTGACGGAAGTAGAATGTTCCGATAATACAAGGGCATGGTTTAAATCCATCACTTCCCCTTCGATTCTTTCTCGATCGAGATCGACCAATGCAATTTCATCTACTTTATTTTTTTGATTGAGCAAGGCATATACATATGCCATCCCAACATTTCCACAACCAACCACCATAATCTTATTCTTCATAAGGTCTCCTTTTATTCCGTTATTAATACGTCACCGGTCATTTCTTTTGGTACTTCTATATCCATTAAAGTTAAAATCGTCGGCGCAATATCTCCTAGTTTTCCTGATTTTAGATGAACTCCTTTTTTCGTTACAATAAATGGCACCAAACTTGTCGAATGAGAAGTAATTATGTTGTCTTGATCATCTAACATATAATCACTATTTCCATGATCGGCAGTTATGACTAGAAGTCCCTTTTTTTCCATTATTTTCTTGGCAAGACGATCGAGACATTGATCTACTGTTTTCAATGCCATAATTGTTTCATCCATTTTACCAGTATGTCCAACCATATCTCCGTTTGCAAAATTCAAGACGACGAAATCATAATAATCACGATCTAACTCTTTTAAAAGTCGCTCCGTTATTTCAACTGCACTCATTTCTGGCTTTAAATCGTAAGTAGCTACTTTTGGGGAAGGAATTAGTACGCGATCACAAAGTGGCAAATCTTTTTCCACCCCACCATCGAAGAAATAGGTAACATGCGCATATTTTTCTGTCTCGGCAATGCGAAGTTGTTTTTTTCCACATTCGCTTAGATATTCCCCGAGGGTATTTTTTAAGTCTTCCAACGCGAAGGCCGACGTAGCAATTACTTCGTCCGATACTTTCATCATCGTGACTAACGGAACATTATGAAAAGTAGTATGAGCAAACTCGGAAAATTCAGGATTCGTCAACGCTTTGAATAATTCGCGACCACGATCTGGACGAAAGTTAAATAAGATGAGACCATCATTTTCCTTTACCATTCCATCTTGATTGAGCACGCAAGGAATGATGAATTCATCTCCTAAATTACGTTGATAATTACTCGCAATCGCTTCTTGATAAGTTACATATTCTTCGCCTTGGCCATCGACTACTGCGCGATAGGCTTTTTCAATTCGATCCCAACGGTTGTCACGATCCATCCCATAGTAACGACCCATTAGAGTTGCAATTTTACCTACATGTAATTCTTTGCATACTTCGGTTATTTGATCTAAAAAAGTAAGCGCTACTTGTGGTAGTGTATCACGACCATCTAAAAATAGATGAAGATACACTTCCGGAACTTGCTTGTTTTTACATAATCGTAAAAGTGCAATCAAATGATCGATATGTGAATGAATTCCGCCATTACTTAACAGACCAAACAAATGCAATCGAGAATGATTCTGCTTGACATGAGCGATGATTTTTAAAAACTCTTGGTTTTCTTCAAAACTGTGATCTTTGATTTTTTGGTTGATTAACTGCAGTGGTTGATAGACAATTCGACCGGCCCCAATGTTCATATGCCCTACTTCACTGTTTCCCATTTGTCCGGCAGGTAGACCGACCTCTTCACCACTTGCTTCTAATAGAGAATGAGGATAATTATTCCACAACTCTTTGAATGTTTTCATATCTGCTTTTATCACGGCATTCCCATGTTCTTCTTCACGGTAGCCGACACCATCTAATATACATAATACTACTGGTTGCATCATTTATCATCTCCGATAACATTATATCAAAAAAGTCGTTCTTTTTCTTCTTTTTTCTTTCAAATATTTTGACAAAGAAAAAATCTAGAATTTATCTTCTAGATTGATACTTTTTTAAAAATTTTACCGGATCAATGCTGGCGAGCATACTTTATCCTAATTTTTCGTTTTTTTTCTAGTAAAAAGGAATACAATTTAAACATGTTTTTGTTCTACTCAATAGTAGTATTTCGATTCGCCGGTTGAATTTGGATAAAGGTATTTCCATCATTCACGTCAATTTCCGTTCCATCTAGATACGTATAGACAGTTTGGGATGATCGTTTCTCTTTTTTACATTTGATTGGAACCGCATAGCCATTCGTAATATAGTAACCATCGTATTCCCCAATGTTTCGAATATCTTGTCTTCCTTCCCGATCGAGGCTATAATTACTTACTTTTTCAACAATAATGTTTTTCGCTGTATATTGCTTGCCAGTTACTTTGTCCACATGTGCTTTTCCATTCATCGATCGTAAATACACTTTGTTTTCTGCGTCGTACACATAAGACGTATTAATATAATTCGAATATGGAATGACGACTTTGTTCGCCACGATTTTGTCTTCTCTTGCATCAAGCGATACTTCTTCTAATTGATAATTTAATAGTAATTCTTGATTACTTGTCAGAGAGTAACCACGTTTGGTAGCCGACTCTTTCAACGTTTCTATATTGGTAAAGACATTATGTGGAGCAGCAATCTTACGATCGCGCCAAAAAGCATCACTCGCATTTGTCATTCCATTTAAATTTTCCACACCTAACATAGCAATATCATTTTTGGCGAATTCACTCCAGCCATAGTGCGCGTATACAGCACCATTTTCTAATGCATAATCCAAATAATAGTGCCGTGAACTACGAATCGGTCCAATCAGTTCCGTATTTGCATCTTTATAAAGTGCCATTAGTCTCGTTAAGCCACCTTCGACAATGATTTCATAAACAATATATGCATCTTGCAAACCGGCATGCTTATTATTTCCGATATTATTATCGATCATCACAGCAAAAGCTCGTTCCTTACTATATCTACTGACTACATCAAAATCCGGTTCTGGAGTAGCCGTCGGTAATACTTCTGGCAAGTTTAACTTTTCTTTAAATTCTTTTGGTAAGAAAAGATATACTACAAAAACAAAAATAAGTAATAATAACAGAATCGATAAAATCCATAAAAACGGTTTCTTTTTTCGATTTTTTCTAGATTTACTCATACTTCTTTCCTCTTTCCTGTTCATAATATAACACGTTATCCACAAAAGTTGTGATTATCTTTCTTTCATTTAATAGATATGTTAAATAAGAACGAATTGTACTACTAATTAGCACCCATTGATTATTATTTAAATGAATCTGATAATGGTCGACGAGAAAATGGACAATCTCAACTTCCGAGTGTGGTTTTTCTAAATACGTGAATATGATTTGTAAGATTTCGTAAATTTTATCCCGATTTTTTTGAATGAGGGGCTTTAGATCCGTCGTAATAGGAGCATGAGATAAAACAAAAGTTCCTTTTAGCCTTTCTAAAAAGGCGAGCGTATTCAAGGTTTCTTTTATGTCGTATAAATAGTTGATATGATATTTATCTAACGTTTCGGCGCTCATTAAACTATCTCCTAAGAAGTAAACATCTTCTTTCGTTTTAAAGCCAATCATATCAAAAGAATGCCCTTTTAATGGCAATATTTCACATTGAGGTGGTAAAGATAATTGCGTGATATCCGCTACTCTACTTGGTTTTGCTTCTAAAAATTTGTTATGAAGAATAGAAGGTGGATTTCCACCATATAGATATAGCGGTTCGAACCATGGATTTTGAATGACGAATGCTTCTATGCCGGAAGCATAAATTGGACAATTATAATATTTTTGTAAAACTTGATTGCCACCCGTATGATCGGCATGAGAATGGGTATTAATAATATAAGATAGCTGCCACTCATGTTCTTCTAAAATGCGCGTGATTTTTTTGCCCATGTCCGAATCATTTCCACTATCAATTAAAATTACATCGTGTGGTGATAATAGATAAAAACCCACTCGACTTGGGCACTCTAAGTAAAACGTTGTCTCGTTAATTTGTTTTAATTCATTCATAACGATTCTCCTGCTACTTCTAGTATAACATAAGTCAAAAGAAAAAAGCATGAAATCATCACGCTTTTGTTCACTTCACATTTTCTTTACTCAAAAAATTTATCCATCGTTATCTCCAATACAACGGAGATACGATACAACGTTTCTACCGTACAATGAACTTTTCCCTTCGTAAACTCGAGTCGTCTCGTAAAATCATACGATTTCTTAATATCGACCGCCAACTGTTCTTGGGTAATCCCTGCTTGTAATCGATATTTGCGAATATTTTTTGAAATCGTCTTCCAAATATCTTCCGGAAATTGAAAATCTCTTTGGTATGTCGACATATTATCACCTAAATTCATTATGAAGGAAAAGGATTATGAAGTCCGGTAACAAATACGTCCTGTTTTATGATATAATAGAATCAGTTTTTATTTTGATCACTCAAAAAAATGATCCATCGTTACTCCTAAGACGACTGAAATACGATATAAGGTATTCACCGAACAACCAATTTCGCCTTTTTTAAATTCAAGTCGACGAATAAAATCATATGATTTTCCAATGTCAACAGCTAGTTGTTCTTGGGTAATTCCCGCTTCCAATCGATATTTTCGAATGTTTTTGGAAATCTTTTTCCAAATATTGTCATCAAACTTAAAATTTCTTGCAAACACTGTCATAATATCACCTATTTTTATTATGGCAAGTCCGGATTAAAAAATCCGGTAACAAGAAAGTCCTGTTATGATATAATAAAGTTAACTAATAGTAATTTTTGATATAGAAAGGATATGAAAAAATGAAATCAGGTTTATATAAACAAGCGCAAACGATTTGTGATCGACTTATTGTAATTGGAAACGATAAAAACAATCAAAAGACGCTTTTTCAATTATTGAGTTCATTTGGACTTCATGACACTCATGAAGATTACTATACTCTTTTAGGAATGATTTCTCACATCTTAGCGGAACGTCATTATGAAATAAAATTGCAAGATCAGTTTCAGCTCGTTGATTATACTTCGGCCGAATATGATTTATATTTAGACTCTCTTCGAAAAGACAACAATTAGAAAGTTGCTCTTCTTTTTCTTATTCTCTCATTTTGTTCTCAATTTATTTCATCTTTTACATATAAATATATTAAAGGAGTGATATTGTGAACAATGACTTAAGGGCAAGAGTAAGTGGTGTAGTTGTCGATGCTGGTCATGGTGGGGATGATCCAGGTGCTGTATCAAATGGTTTAAGAGAGAAGGATTTCACTTTAGAAGCGGCCAAATATTTGTATCAGCGTTTAAAGGAATTAGGAATTCCGGTAGCGATTACGAGAGATACGGACCGAACTTTATCCCGAGAAGAACGAATCAATACAATGGTCAATAGTTTTGGCAATGGCCGTGATGTACTCGTTCTTTCTAACCATATTAATTCAGGTGGTGGCGAAGGTGCTGAGATCTATTATCCTTTGCGTAATAATGATGAACTAGCTAGTATGATTTTAGAAGAAATCGGAAATGCCGGTCAAAAGATGAGAGGAACTTTTCAGCGAAGATTACCAGAAGATCCTTCCAAAGACTATTATTACATTATGCGTGATACTCCCAATACGCAGTCTTTGTTAATCGAATATGGTTTTATCGACAATGCGAACGATGTCAAGAAGTTACAAAATAATCTGCTTGATTATGTCGAAGGCGTCGTAAAAGCAGTTGCCGAATATGCCGATGTTCCTTATACCCCACCTACTGAAAATGGAAGTTCAGGACGTTACACTGTCAAGAAAGGCGACACTTTATGGGGAATCGCCAGACAATTTAACACAACAGTTGACGCACTTCGGACATTAAACAATTTGACAAGTGATGTCTTACAGATCGGGCAAGTATTGATTTTACCCGGTTCAGAGGAGGATCAAGAAACAATGATTTATACGGTGCAGAAAGGCGATTCTTTATGGAAATTAGCCAATCAATTTGGTACGAGTGTAGCCGCTATTCGCGAACTCAATAACTTGACAAGCGATATTTTAAGAATCGGGCAAACTTTACAGATTCCAGTTGCTGGAAACAATGTCGAGGAATCGATCCTTTACACTGTCCAAAAAGGTGACTCTTTATGGAGTATTGCTAATCGCTATAATACAACTGTAAATGCGATTCGAACTCTCAACAATTTGACGACCGATGTTTTACAAATCGGGCAAGTACTACGTATTCCAGGAAAACCTACTGAATCGAATCCAAGCGGTCGAACTTACACCGTTCAAACTGGGGATACTCTTTGGAAAATTGCAAATCAATTTGGTACAACGGTCGATCAACTCATCACCTTAAATGATTTACAAACAACGATGTTAAGACCAGGACAAATTTTAAAAATCTCATAAGAAAGAAGCTTCTTTCTTTTTTGTTATGGCAAACATTTTAGACACATATATATAAATAGAGACCAACTATAATGTGTCAATAGAAGATTGAGCATTTATGAAATATGTATGAAATAGTAGAAGTTGGCACGACGAAAAGACCGAAACGTCGATAACTAAAAATTCGGTCAGTTATGAAAATTGATTTTTAAAATTAATTTTGTAATTGTTCTTTGAATTCAACATTTTCTTTAAGCATATGAAAAATTACTCTAGTAAGTTTATGAGCAACATGGCAAACAGCATTATTATGAGATTTACCTTGAGAAAGTTTTCTGTTATAATAGGCATTGTAAGTTTCGGAGTTCCAAATGATTATTCCAGAAGCTTTCAGTATTGCATAACGAAGTAGTTTAGAACCGCGTTTGGACATTTTAATGATTGTCGCATTGAAATTACCAGATTGTTTGACAGAAGGGTCTAAACCTTCAAATGCAAGTAATTTAGTAGGACTAGCAAATTTATCTATGTTGCCAATCTCACTTAATATGATAGCACCTAAGGTATAGGAAATACCTGGAACAGTTAAAATGACAGAGTTTAACTCATCCATTATTTCTTTGATTTTTAAATCAATTTCCTTAATTTGACTATCAAGTAATTCAATTTGCTTTAGAGAATGTTTGATTTGAATGGAAAGTGAGGAGTTATTGACACCAATAGAAGATTTCGCTAGTTCTTTTAATTTTTGGGCTTTATCGAAAGAGAAGTGACCTTTCGAAGCAGTAGATAAAAGATTAGCAATGGCATCAACACGTGTAGAAGCAATATCTTTTGGACTAGGATATTTAGAAAGTAATGCATAACAACTTTTTAAATGAATAGAATTAAAAATTAAATTTAATTCTGGAAAAAGTTGATCAACAAAAGAAACGAAACGAACTTTTAATTTTGTACGATATTTAAGAACATCGTCTCTATGTCTACATAGACTTCTGAGTTCTAAGATTTTAATATCTTTCGAAACAAAAGGAGTATAGTGTTTTAACATAAGAGATTGAATAATTAAATAGGTATCAATTTTATCCGTTTTAGTTTTTCTAATATTACTATTTCTAAGAGCATCCGTTTGAATGGGATTAATGATACCAATATGAAACCCTTTGTTATGAAGAAATTGAATTAGGTTTTCTCCATAATGGCCAGTAGATTCCATACCTACTAAGCAGTCAGAAATATTAATATTTTTCTCTTTCAACTTGTCCATAAAGAAGTTAAAACCATTAATAGAGTTTTTAACTAAAAATGCTTCTTGAATTATTTCACCATTTGAATTTGCAATAGATGTATAATGATTTTCTTTGGCTATATCAAAACCAATATAGTACATAAAATCAACTCCGATCTTAAAACAAAATTTTTGACAACTGTGTTCCACGTAGTTTTATTTCTTGTAACCTTGTTGGAGATAAAAAGTCTAAGCCTTATCCAACTTATAACCAATTAAAAATAAAACTGTGGCATTAGTCTCTAATAGAATAGTCAAAGCTATAAGGTGAAACAGAAAAGTCCACAGTGTCGGAACATATTATATCAAAAATTAAAAAATATAAAAGAAAGGATATAATACATTCAGTTCCTTTAAATAAGAACTGATTATATTATACAAGGTGATAATGTGACGAATGATTTACGAGCCCCTTTAAAAGGAATTGTCATCGATCCTGGTCACGGAGGAAATGATTCTGGAGCAACTTCTGGTAATTTTCAAGAAAAGGATTTTGCTCTAGAAGCTTCCCTTTATATGTATGATCGATTTCGAGATCTCGGGATTCCAGTAGCATTGACAAGAGATTCTGATATTACATTAAGCGAACCCACTAGAGTAAATGAAATTTTAGCGCCCTACGGTAATACATCCGATGTTCTCGTTATTTCCAATCATTTAAATGCTGGTGGTTCTGAAGGAGCGGAAGTGATTTATGCTTTAAGAAATACCGATGAACTAGCTCAACTAGTACTACAAGAGATTGGTAACGAAGGACAGATCATGCGAAAATATTACCAACTGCGTGATTCGGAAGATCCATCACAAGATGCATTTGCGATCATGAGTGATACCGAAAATACAACTCCTTTAATGATTTTTTACGGTTTTATTGATAATCCGAATGATATTCAAAAAATTCAAGAAAATTTAATCGATTATGCAGAAGCGGTCGTTCGAGCAGTTGCAAGGTATTATGGTTATTCTTATGTCTCACCAGATGGTGAAAAAGATAATATCTATATCGTCCAAAGTGGTGATAGTTTATGGAGTATTGCTCGAAAATTCGGAACGACGGTAGATGCCATTAAACGTTTGAATAACCTTACTAGTAACACATTACAAGTAGGGCAAAAATTGTTACTTCCAACCATTGAAGAGGAATTACCGGAACCTGATTATATTACTCATACAGTCGTTGCTGGAGATACCTTGTATAAGTTAGCAGCTACTTACAATAGTAGTGTCGATGCAATTATGAAATCAAATAATTTGCAAAGTACAGTCCTTTCGATTGGGCAAGTGCTACGAATTCCAACAAGCGGTGAAATAGAAACTCCGCCAGTGGAAGAAAATGTTATTTACACAGTACAGAAAGGCGATTCCCTTTGGGCAATTGCACAACGTTATGGAATTCGTGTCGACGATATTATCACTGCTAACAATTTAACTTCGAGCAACTTATCAATCGGACAGAAATTGATCATTCCAAGTACCTCGACTGCTCCACCAACCACGACAACTTATACTGTTCAAAAAGGAGATTCTTTATGGAGTATTGCTCAGAAGTTCGGAACAACAGTTAGTGCAATTCGAAACTTGAACAATCTTTCTAGTGATACTCTATCGATCGGGCAACAGTTGAAAATCCCTAGTAGTTCTACTACTCCGCCGACATCTACTATTTATACCATACAAAAAGGAGATTCTTTATGGAGTATAGCACAAAAATTTGGAACGACAGTTAGTGCAATTCGAAGCTTGAATAATCTTTCTAGTGACATCTTATCGATTGGACAACAATTAAAAATCCCAAAATAAAAAAGCCATATGGCTTTTTTTAATGTAATGGTGGGCACGTACCCGCATACGGTTCATAAAAACAATGATTTTTATATCTTCCAGCAAGTCTTTGGTCATACCAATATGCCACACAATTCGCACCACTCGCCGGAGCATAAAACCATAGCGCGTTTGTCGCTGGATAATAATATTCTCCATTGATAACTCGTTGTGCTAATTCTCTTTCTTTGATCGTCGATGCCGAATTAAAAAGTGGACTATTCACTCCCGCAAAACCGCCTGGATTTTGATATACCATCTGACTGATATTGGTTACAAAGCGAAACAGATCACAGCTAACTAAAACACGGTTTACTCCGACATTACCAACCATCAACATTCCAAATTCACCTTCGCCCACCGCTTCTGCACGCATCAGGCGCGCTAATAAATCAAGTTCTTTCGAAGTGTATTTAATAACTGACATTCTATCACCTCATATTATAGAATATGATATATCAGAGGAAAAGAAGCAATAAAATTCTAGGAAAAGATTGAAAGAGTGCAAAAGCTGTGTTATAATGAATTTGTTCTACATCTAGGGGTGTGGTGCAATGGTAACATACGGGTCTCCAAAACCTTTGATGGGAGTTCGATTCTCTCCACCCCTGCCATAAAAATATTCCGGTTTTTCTTTAATTTATAAGGGAAAATCGTTTTTTTAATTTTCATATACTAAAAAAATAAAATTTCAAATAACAAATAATGATTGTTTTCAAAAAAACCTGTGATTCATTAGTAAAAATGTTATATAAAATCACGAGTAATAATTAGTTTTTTATGTAACATTTTTACTCATTATTCACATCTTTAGATCTTACTCGTGGATTGTAAAATCGCCGATTTTATGCTAAAATAAAGAAGTATAAAAACTATGAAAATATTTGTGAAAAGCGGTGAAATTTATGAATGAAATAGATAAAAAAAGTTTAGAAAATGCTAAAAAATTATTTTCAAGTGGAGATATCAACCGCATTGAAATTGGAACAACAAAAGGATTACAACAAATTCATAAATATTTATTTGATGGTTTATATGATTTTGCTGGTAAAATTAGGAAAGAAAATATTTCTAAAGGTAATTTTAGATTTGGTAATTCTCTTTATTTAGAAGAAATGCTAAAGAAAATTGAAACAATGAGTGAAAAAACTTTAAACGAAATCATAGATAAGTATGTTGAAATGAATATCGCTCATCCATTTTTAGAAGGAAATGGTAGAAGTACAAGAATTTGGTTAGATTTAATATTAAATAAAAATTTAAACAAAATTGTCAATTGGGAAAATATAGATAAAAAGCTTTATTTACAAGCCATGGAAAGAAGTCCAGTTAACACATTAGAAATTAAAACTTTAATAGAAAATAATTTAACAGATGATCTGAGTTTAGAAAGCGTTTTTAAAGCGATTGAAACATCTTATTACTATGAAACTAATGATTAAAAATTATAAAATAAAAAGTTTGTAATCCTTTTGGATATATTGTCATAGTAAAATTAAGTTCAAATATTATATTTGGACTTTTTATTTCATGACTCATTATTTTTTAGATATACTATTATAGATTATTGAATATATTAGAAAAACGGAATACTTTGATCAACATAGCGTGATCTTAATTCTATTTATTTACTTTCTTGACACTTTCATAGTGCCTTTTTTATTGTTTCCCATCGCGTTTAGCACTACAATAATAGTGGAGGTATAATATGGAAGCAAAAGATATTAAAAATGTTGCCTGTGTTGGAGCAGGCGTAATCGGTTACAGTTGGGCTCTTTATTTTTCTTTCAAAAAATTAACTGTCTACGTGTATGATTTAACGGATGAGAAATTAAATTTAGCAAAGAAAAGAATTCATGAAAGTCTTTTAAGTTTAATGAAGAACGATGTTATAACAGAAAGTGAGATTGAAGAGATTGAGAATCGTATTTACTATACGACGTCAATGGAAGAAGCAGTTCGAAACGTGCAATTTATTACAGAATCCGGCCCAGAAAATTACGATATAAAAAAAGATATGGCTAAACAGATGGAGCAGTATGCATCTCCACAAGCAATTATTGCTTCTTCTACATCTGGATTGTTAGTTTCAGAAATTGCAAGTGTTGCAGAACATCCAGAACGTTTTATCGGAGCACATCCTTATAATCCCCCTCATTTAATCCCCCTTGTGGAATTAACAAAAGGAGAAAAAACAACTCCAGAAGTGTTAGAAACAGCAAAAAGTTTTTATCAAATGATTGGAAAAGAACCAGTCGTGTTGCAGAAAGAAGCATTGGGATTTATTTGTAATCGAATTCAAATGGCTTTGTATCGTGAAGTGGCAAGTTTAGTTATGAATGGGGTTTGTACGATCGAAGATGCTGATAAAGCCGTTACATTTGGGCCTGGTCTTCGTTGGGCAATCATGGGGCCAAGTTTAGTATTTGAACTTGGTGGTGGTGAAGGTCACATTGATGGCCTTATGAAACATTTGAATCCTTCTATCAGTTTGTGGCTACATGATATGGCTGATTTTAAAGACTTCCCAGAAGAATTTCCTCAAATCGCTCGAGAAGGTGTAGAAGCATCTTTAAGAAATCGACCAGCTGAAATCGGCAATGACGATTCCTCTTTAGCAGAATATCGAGATAAGATGTTGATTGAATTGTTAAAATTACATCATAAATTATAGGCCAATATATTGGCCTTTTAATCTGTTTATTTTTTCCATTATAATTCTATTTACAATTATTTTAATTATATTTCAAAACCTTGTTGTTTTAACAGCTCATCTTTGTATTGAGAAAACATAAAGGAATATAACTCACGCCATTGCCCAGTATCTTTTCCTAACGCATTTGGATTCGAACTTAAAGTTCGATATCTCTCCATCGTATATTTAATCAATTGTGCTCCATATCGATCTAAATATGCAAAGACATCTACTTCATCTCGCCATTTATACTTTCCATCTTTTTCTATAACTAAACTTCGAAATGACGATAGAATTGGTAAAATTAATCCTTTTGGAATACTGTAATCAATCTCTTCGTCATATAATTCTGTATGAAATTTCTTTCCGGCTTTGTATCCAATTCCTTTCACTGCTCCAAACTTTCCACCTTGATATGCTGCTTTATAATACTTTGGATAATTTCGCTCAATTTTTTCATACAGTTGCAATATTGTTTCAGCAATAGGCGCCATCTTTATATATGGATTATCCTTCCTGCCGTTTTTTTTATCTTCATCACAATACTTAATATACGTATTGATACATGCTGATTTTTTAGTATATGCAATCACCGGTTGATTATCTATATTATTATATTTAGAAATATCGAAACAAGTTAATATCGACAAAATGGTTTCTACACTTATTCTTTTTGTCTCATTTTGTTTAAAAGCGATATTATCGCAGATTATTTGTGGCAGAAAGGCTTTGATCGGATTAAATTTTTTCTCTAATTCGGCAATGGTTCTATCTTGAACTTGTACCGAAGTATTTCTAGCAGCCGCCAATTCAGTAAAAAATAATTCGGCATTGACGATTACTTCTACTTTGACATATTGTTCTTTCTCAATACGGTCTCTTTCTTCCAAAATTATTTTATAGGTGTGTCCTCCGTCAATATTTCCATGTACCTCTTCATCATCCATAACAATCGTCATTTTTTTCGCTTTTTGATCATAACTAACACTTTTAGCAGATAAAACAATTCCTCGATTCTTAATATGAAACGTTTCATCTAGTGTATTAATACTCTCACGGATTGTCTTAGAAACCTTGGTATTCAAGTTCTGCTCTCTTGGATTCGTCTTCATCGGGAAATTATCTGGTAACTTTTGTATTTCGACATAAGCTTCGTAAGTGACTGGTGATCCTACTATTTCTGCATCACCATACGGATTTGGTAACATTCTAAAACATTTTGCATCAAATTTAAATTTTTGCATTTTTTCTCCTTTTCCTTGTATCCTTTAGTGATTTTAATATATCATAGATCTAGGAGGGGTAAACCGCATATATGCGGTTTATGAATGACTATGAACTATTATTTCGAAAAGCGCTCAAAAATCTTCGAAACGAACGTGTTTTAACACAGGAAGAACTCGCTCATAGTGCCAACATTAATGCCAAGCATTATGGTCGGATAGAACGCGGGGAATCGTCGCCAACCATGAACTTTTTCTTTCTTATTTGTAATGCGCTCGATATTAAACCAGATGCTTTTTTTAAATTCATGTTTGAACAAGAAGAGAACGAGTAAATAAAAAGTCTTTTCTATTATCCCATTAAAATAGTAGACATTGAATTGATGTCTACTATTTTTTACCTATCTTGCTGTGATAACGATCTAACCAGTAGATTACCTGGGTTTGAATGAAGGTAAACAAAATACCATATATGACGGACCATATTCCAAAAGTAAGTACTCCAATTATTAACACTACCGTTCCAATTACTCGTAAAATAATGGCTGTGTTCCATTTCGGAATTTTTTTATGAAGATAAAGAGCAATTACATCGTACCCCACTGTAGATGAATTTTCATGCAAGCAAAGGTAATGGCCAAGTCCCACAAAAACACCTGCTATTAAAACGCACAATAATGATGGAAGCGAAATTGAAATATTCAAAAAAAGAAAAAAATTAAAGAACACCATGTAACAGATACTACTGAACAGTGAGCGAAAAAAGAAATTTTTGCCAAGTAATACTAGTCCTAAAATCAACAATCCGATTGTCATGAAGGTACTAATATATCCGATATCTATTTTTAGATAATGAGAAAGAAGTAATGATGTACTGGTTACTCCTCCATTTATAATGTGATTCGGCACAGTAAGAAATGCATATGCCACCGTTAACAATAAATTTCCTAAGGCAATTAATAACTTTTCATATCTTCACAATCCTTATCTTATTTCTAGTACTTCTAATATATCATACTTTTTCAAGACTCCTTCTTATATTTTTTATTAAATGATATACTATAATAATATTATAACTATTTTGATAGGAAGTGATTGTTGTGTTTCTTAAAATTTTTCTTCTTCTCATCGGTTTCGTGATTATCATTAAGTCATCCGATGTGTTAGTTGATGCTGCTTCATCCTTAGCATTAAAACTAAAAATCCCGAAAATGTTAATTGCTCTTACGATTGTCTCGTTTGGAACTTGTGCTCCAGAAGTGGCTATCTCTTTTCAAAGTGTACAAGCTGGTGATGGAGCGATGGCATTTGCTAATGTAATTGGTAGTTGTATTGTCAATGTCTTTTTAATCATCGGCCTTGCCAGTTTTATTCGTCCTATCAAAGTAAGATTTGCAACCATCAAAAAAGAATTGCCTCTCTTATCTCTCGTTACTTCTGTTTTTGCAATTCTGATGTTGGATAGTCTTTTTAATCCCTTTACCAAAAATACCTTCTCACGCGCTGATGCTCTTGTTTTAATTATTTTATTTTGTATCTTTGTCTTATATTTAATTCAAATGTTATTCCGAAAGAATAATTCAAATACAGAGTCAGAGGAAATGCAGATCAAATACTCACCGCTTGTCGCATGTATTTTATTAGTCGTTTCTATTATTCTAATTGCCTATAGTAGTGATCTTATTGTTAATAATGCTAAAGAAATCGCTCATTCACTTGGAATTAGTGAAAAAATTATCACGATGTTCGTCATTGTCGTCGGTACAAGTTTACCAGAGATGATCATGACAATTACAAGTGCAAAAAAGAATGAATTTGATATGGCAATTGGCAATATCATTGGTACTAATATTTTCAATGTTTGTATCGTCTTGGGATTACCAATTCTATTTTATGGAGATATTGTTTTAACCGGATTTGGTCTTGTCGATATTACAATGGTTTTCTTATCCTCTACCCTGCTTTTCCTTTTTGCCAGAAGTGAAAGAACGGTCAATCGTAAAGAAGCGATTGTGATGCTAGGTATTTTTATCTTTTATTATATCTACTTATTATTTTAAAAAGAGACAAAATAATGATGTGAACCCCAATTAGGAGACATCATAAAAAAAGAGTTTTACAAAAAAATAAAAATCAAGGGCGAACGAAG